>NZ_JAUYAN010000180.1 GCF_030693485.1 Bradyrhizobium sp.
ACCGGAAGCAAGGCCAGTTTAAGTCCCGCTAGTTTCAACGGTTGCATCATGACTACTCCCTCACTCGGCCGCAGCCGAAACCATCCCACGGCAAATCCTCGGAAGTGAGCTTATTCCGAGGATGATGACGGCTGCAAGCAACAACGCTCGACATTGCGATCCATGCAAGCCGCGCGCCAATTACTTGAACCCTAAAGAAATCTGGACAATGATGCCCAGCTGCGGTCTGCTTGGATTTCGCGACCGAAAATCAGACAAGATGGCGTCATGATTCTGGATTCAGAGACCAAGGCCGTCGAACTTCCCGAGGACCACGGGGATGAGATCAGGCTGTGGCTCCGCCTCCTGACCTGCACCACCCTGATCGAGGGCGAGGTGCGCGGCCGGCTGCGGGAGCGGTTCGATGTCACCCTGCCGCGCTTCGATCTGATGGCCCAGCTCGACAAGGTGCCTGACGGCATGACGTTGTCCGATGTCTCGAAACGGATGATGGTTTCCAACGGCAACGTCACCGGGCTGGTCGAACGGCTGGTCGAGTCCGGCCACCTCGACCGGCGCACCTCGGACACCGACCGGCGCGTCCAGGTGATCCGATTGACCAAGGCCGGCCGCGCCGAATTTCGCCGGATGGCGGCGGAGCACCAGACCTGGATCGCCGACATATTTTCGGATCTTTCGCCGAAGGACGTTCGCGAATTAATGCGGCTGTTGGCCAAGACCAAGGGCTCGGCGCAGAAGTCCGCGCAAAAGCGGGCACTTCAGGCGTGAGTGCTCCGGACTATGAGGCCGAATACAACAACCGGGCGCGCGTTCCGGAAAACCCCGCCTTGATCGCGGGCTGGGCGAGGGACGCGGTGGCCCATCGCGAGCGGCACGTGCCGCGCCTTGTCCGCTACGGCTCCGGCACGCGCAATGTGATCGACTACTTTCCCGGCAACCATGACGGGCCGATCGTCGTCTTCATCCATGGCGGTTACTGGCAGGCACTGGACAATTCGTTCTTCAGCCATCTCGCCGGCGGGCTGAATGCCCATGGCATCGGCGTTGCCATTCCGAGCTATGACCTTTGCCCGGATGTCAGCGTCGACAGCATCATCGGTGAGATGCGGGAGGCCTGCCGCGAATTGGCGCGGCTGGGTCAGACCCTTGTTGTCAGCGGCCATTCCGCGGGCGGGCACCTCGCGGCCTGCATGCTGGCGACCGACTGGCCGGCTGTTGATGCTTCGCTGCCACGGGACCTCGTCGCATCGGCCTATTGCATTTCGGGCCTGTTCGATCTCGGGCCGCTGGTCGAGACGTCGATCAACCGCGCCTTGCACCTCGATGCCGCGGCCGCCCGGGCGGCAAGTCCGCTGTTCTGGAGTCCGCCCTCGGACAAGAGTCTCGATGCGGTGGTGGGCGAGAACGAAAGTGCCGAGTATTTCCGGCAAAGCCGAACCATCGTCGATGCCTGGGGCGCAGCAGGCGTCGCGACACGGTTCGGCGTGGTCGCCGGCGCCAACCATTTTACCGCCATCGCCCCGCTCGCCGATCCCGGTTCTCCGATGGTGCTTCGGCTGAAGCAGCTGGCGAGCCGCTAGCTCTTAAAAAGTACGGCGTGGCCCCGGTCTGGGCTCTTGCGCCAAATTACTTTAAGTATAAAATGTTTTGGAATGGTCCGCTGCCGGACGGCCTGGATATCGGTCTCAACCCTTTCATCCCGAATACAGGGACGATGGAGGCGATGGAAATGTCAGGTGGAATTCCAAACGAAGGTCGATTGCTGGGCCCGTCAGGCCACATTGATGATTTCGCGCGGCGCAATCTTCCGCCGTCAGAGCACTGGCCGGAGCTGGTACTCGACCGGCCGGAGTTTCAATACCCCGACTATCTCAACGCCGCGGTCGAGCTGACCGACCGTATGGTCGCGCAGGGGTTCGGCGATCATGTCGCGCTGATCGGCAACGGCCGCCAGCGCACCTACAAGGAACTGACCGACTGGTCGAACCGCCTGGCGCATGCCTTGGTAGAGAACTACGGCGTCAAGCCCGGCAACCGCGTCCTGATCCGCTCGGGCAACAATCCGGCGCTGGTCGCGGCATGGCTCGCGGCCACCAAGGCCGGCGCCGTCGTCGTCAACACCATGCCGATGTTGCGCGCCGGCGAGCTGACAAAAATCGTCGACAAGGCCGAGATCGGCCTTGCGCTGACCGACAGCCGCATCGCCGACGAACTGGTCGCCTGCGCCAAGACCAGCCGGTTTCTCAAGCAGGTGGTGAATTTCGACGGAACCTCAAACCATGACGCCGAACTGGACCGGGTAGCGTTGAGCAAACCGGTCCGTTTCGATGCGGTCAGAACCGGTCGCGACGATGTGGCACTGCTCGGATTTACCTCGGGCACCACCGGCGAGCCGAAAGCGACGATGCATTTCCATCGCGATCTCCTGATCGTCGCGGATGGCTATGCCAGGGAAGTGCTCAAGGTCACGCCGCAGGACGTCTTCGTGGGATCGCCGCCGCTGGCCTTTACGTTCGGGCTGGGCGGGCTCGCGATCTTTCCGCTGCGGTTCGGCGCCACCGCGACGCTGCTGGAGAACGCGGCGCCCGCCGAGATCGTCAAGATCATCGAGACCTACAAGGCGACGATCTGCTTCACGTCGCCAACGGCGTATCGGGCGATGATGGCGGCGATGGACAAGGGCGCCGATCTGTCGTCGCTGCGTATTGCCGTTTCGGCCGGCGAGACCTTGCCGGCGCCGGTGTTCGACAGCTGGACCCGAAGGACCGGCAAGACCATTCTCGACGGCATCGGCAGCACGGAGTTGCTGCACATCTTCATCACCAACCGGACCGGCGACGCCGTCGCCGGCAGCACGGGGCGTCCGGTTTCCGGTTACGAAGCCAGAATCGTCGATGCCGACATGAACGAATTGCCGCCGGGCACATCAGGCAAGCTGGCGGTTCGCGGTCCCACCGGATGCCGCTATCTCGCGGATAGCAGGCAATCGAACTATGTCCGCGACGGCTGGAACCTGACCGGTGATACGTTCGTCCGCGACGAGCAAGGCCGCTTTTCGTTTGTCGCCCGATCCGACGATATGATCGTGTCCTCCGGCTACAATATCGCCGGCCCCGAGGTTGAAGCGGCGTTGCTGGGTCATGCGGCAGTGGCCGAATGCGGCGTCGTCGGCGCACCCGACGAGGCGCGCGGCATGATCGTCAAGGCCTATGTGGTGCTCGCTCCCGGCATCGACGGAGATGCTGCGCTGGCGATCGAATTGCAGGATCACGTCAAGCGCGAGATCGCGCCATACAAATATCCGCGCGCGGTTGAATTCGTCGCGCAATTGCCCAAGACCGGGACCGGCAAACTTCAGCGATTTGCGTTGCGGCAGATGGCTCAGGCCGGATCGGCCGCGCCATCCTCCGGCATGGCCGCCGAATGATGCATGTGATGGAGAACTGTTCGTGAGCACGCCAAAAGCGCCCACCCTTGCAGTGCTGCCGATCGCCAAGGGCGAGACGCCGGCCGCCGGTCCTCAGATTCTGCAGCCGGCCGGCTGGCCGGCGCCGAAGGGTTATGCCAACGGCATGGCGGCCGACGGCCGCCTCGTGGTGACCGGTGGCGTGATCGGCTGGGACAACCAGGGACATCTGCCGGCCGATTTTGTCGCGCAGGTCCGTCAAACCCTGAGCAACATCTCGGCCATTCTTGGCGAGGGCGGCGCGCGGCCTGAACACCTCGTTCGGCTGACCTGGTACGTCGTCGATATCGAGGAGTATCTGGCGAACCTGAAGCTGCTGGGCCAGGCCTATCGCGAGATCTTCGGTGCGCACTATCCGGCCATGGCGCTGGTCCAGGTCGTACGCCTTGTGGAAAAGACGGCCAGAGTCGAAATCGAGGCGACCGCCGTGGTGCCCCGTTGAACGAATCTTCGCATGGCGGCCGCGGTTTTGTTACTTTCAGCCTGCAGGACTGCTGATTCGGCGAGTTGAACCTCGCGGCTGAAGCAGCAGGCGAAGCGGGCAGGGGCTATCTGGCGCAGCAACAAAACTGTGCAGATCGCGAAATACGCGGTTTTTACGCTAGATTCCCAATACTGTCTGCGATGCGAATCAACTTACAGGAGCCCAAATGGCAGTACAAATGACAAAGTCGCAGCTGATCGAAAAGATCTCTGCCGAGAACGAAATCGCCAAGAAGGACGTCAAGGGCGTGCTCGAGACGTTGGCGACCATCGGTTACAAAGAGCTCAAGAAGTCCGGCGTGTTCCTCGTTCCCGGATTCGCCAAGTTCGTGGTGATCAAGAAGCCCGCCACCAAGGCGCGCAAGGGCACCAACCCCTTCACCGGCGAGGCCATGACGTTCAAGGCCAAGCCGGCCCGGAAGATCGTCAGGGCGCGCCCCGTCAAGGCGGCAAAAGACGCGGTCTAAAGCTTCAAAAGGTCCCACCCGGGACCTTTTGCATTTCGGGCTTTTGGAGCTTCGCCGGCAGCATTCGGGCTGCCGGCCGCCTAAGCCAGCGCAAGCTCCTGATATCGCTGCGCCGTCACCTCGTCGCATCTGGCGCGGTAGGCGGGTGCACTGCCGCTGTAGCGCGCGACGATACGGGTCTGCTTGCCTTCCACGTTGCTGTTGATCCCGGTCATCCACGAGTTGACCTCGTTGGATAGCATGCCGACGCCGAGCGCCTTGACGTGATCGGTCCAGGACGCCACGCCCGATGGGGTGGCTTCGACACGCGTCAGGCCGGTTTCCCTGGCGTAGCTCAACAGCCCCGTCACCCAATCGACATTGTATTCGATGCTGCGCGGGATATTGCCGAGCGCCGTGTGCGGTCCCATCAGCATCAGCATGTTGGGAAAACCGTCGACCATGACGCCGAGAAATGTCTCCGGCCCGCTTTTCCATCGGTCCTTCAGCCGCGCGCCGTTGGCTCCGCGCAGATCGATCTTGTCAAAACTGCCGGTGATGGCGTCGAAGCCGGTGGCGTAGATGATGATGTCGAACTCGAATTCCCTGTCGCTGGTCTTGATACCCTCCGGCGTGATCCGCTCGATCGGCGTCTCCGTGATGTCGACCAGCTCGACATTGTCCCGGTTGTAGACCTCGTAATAGAAAGTCTCCAGCGGCAACCGCCTCGTGCCGAAGCCATGATTCCCGGGGATCAGCTTTTCCGCAATCTGTGGATCCTTCACCCGCTGACGGATCTTGCGCGCCACGAAATCGCTGATGAGGGCGTTGGCTTTCCGGTCGATCAGGATGTCACGAAAATTGCCCTGCCAGATGCCAAAGCCGCGCTCGGCATAGAGTTTCTCGAAGAAGGCTTCGCGCTCATCGTCGGACACCTCGAAGGTCCCGCGCGGATCCGGGGTATGGATGAAACAGGCAAAGGTTTCCTGGCATCGCCTGAACATCTCGGGATAGCCGGCCTTGATCCTGCTCTGCGTCTCGGCATCGATCTTGCCGTTGTGCAGCGGCGCGCACCAGTTCGGCGTGCGCTGAAACACGGTGAGGTGGCCGACGCTTCCGGCGATCGTCTGGATGGTCTGCACGCCGGTGGCGCCGGTACCGATCACCGCCACGCGCTTGCCTGTGAAGTCGACGGGCTCGTGCGGCCATCGGGCGGTATGGAACGACTGGCCCTTGAACGAGTCCACGCCTTCGATCCGTGGCAAGGTAGGCGCGGAGAGCGGACCGATCGCGGTGATCAGGAAGCGGGCGCGGAACTGGCTGCCGTCCTGCAGCGTGATGGTCCAGCTGCGGGTGTCCTCGACCCAGATCGCTGCGGTGACCAGGCTGCGGAACTGAATGTCGCGGCGCAGGTCGAACTTGTCAGCGACATGATTGAGATATCGCAGCGTCTCCGGCTGTCCGGCGAAATGCTCCGACCAGTCCCATTCCTCCAGCAATTCCTGCGAAAAGGAATAGCCGTAGGAGTAGCTTTCGGAATCGAAACGCGCGCCCGGATAGCGGTTCCAGTACCAGGTGCCGCCGACGCCGGTGCCGGCCTCGAATACCCGCACCCGCAGGCCCTGTTGGCGCAACCGGTGCAGCTGGTACATGCCCGACATGCCCGCCCCGATGATGATGGCGTCGAAGTCGGGAGCCGGAACCGCGGCGCCTGGGGCTCTGGCTTCGTGCGTGGCGGCCATGTGCTGTCTCTCCCTGCGGGCGATGTAGCCGGTCGGCTGTTCGCCGGCAGGCTAATCAGCGTGACGGGCTTCGTGCAACGCCCGTTGCGCCAATGGGGCCATGCGCCAGCCTAACCCCGCCGCACGCTCGCGCCGCCATCCACCGGCAGCGTCACGCCGGTAATGAAGCTGGCCTCGTCCGAGGCCAGGAACAGGGCCGCGTTGGCGACGTCCCAGCCGGTGCCCATCTTGCCGCGCAACGGCACCTTCGCGTCCCGCTCGGCCTCAACCTCGGCGCGGCTCTTCTTGAACTCGCGGGCGCGGGTGTCGACCGCCATCGGCGTGTTCATCAGGCCGGGCAGGATGACGTTGGCGCGGATACCGTACTGGGCATTCTGGTAGGCGAGCTGTTCGGTGAAGGCGATCATCGCCGATTTGGTCGCCTTGTAGGCGACGTAGGGATAGGTGGTGATGGCGGCCATCGAGGAGATGTTGATGATGGTCCCGCCTTTCTGCTGGCGCATGATCGGGATGACATGCTTGGCGGCGAAGATGCAGCTCTTGAGGTTGATGGCCACGCAGCGTTCGAGCGCCTGCTCGGTGAAATCGAGCAGTTCGGCGTCGCCGCCCGCGATGCTGACTCCCACATTGTTGTGCAGGATGTCGATGCGGCTCCAGCGGGTGTGCGCATCCGCTACCATGGCCTCGATCTCGGCATTGTTGGTAACGTCGGCCCGGAAGGCCGCCGCCGTGCCGCCACTGGCGCCGATCATGTCGACCGTTTCCTGGGCCGATCTGAGATTGTGATCCACGCACAGCACGCGAGCGCCTTCGCGCGCGAAGGTCAGGGCGGTGGCGCGGCCGTTGCCGATGCCTTCCCCGGGGCTTTGGCCGGCACCGACGACGATGGCAACGCGATCTCTAAGACGCATGTCAGTTCACTCCCGGAGTCGGGTACTGTTGCAGTACCTCTTTGTAAGTCGGTTCATCGTCGATCTGCATGGTGGCGAGTACGCGGACCACGGCGCACTGAGATCAGGAGAAAGGAATTTGCTCTGCTTTCCATCGTCGCACAATCGGCATTCGGAGCGAAGTTGGAGGAGCCCGCGCCAATTCCGTAGCACGGAACAAAATTCCGCTTGCATCGCAAACCAACCAAGGTTTCATGTCCGGCAACAACAAAGCGAAACTGGACGCGAAGCGCTCTGGTCATCCGGGAATGAGGGAGCGTGATGGAGGCGTTGTCGCATCTGCGAATTGTCGAGATCGGAAGCGCGGCGGCGGCGAGCTACTGCGCCCGGCTGTTCGCGGACTTCGGTGCGACCGTTGAGAAGATCGAGCCGCCGCAGGGTGATCCGCTTCGCCGCACCGCGCCATTGACGCCGAAGGGCCAGAGCGCCTGGTTCGCGTTCCTGAATTTCAACAAGTCCAGCATTGTACTCGATCCCCGTGATGCCGGTGCCCCGGCGCGCCTGACCGAGTTGATAGCCAACTGCGATGTGCTGATCGACGGCCGCGAGGTCGACGCGGCGGATTGTCCGGCATTCGATCTTGCCGCGCTCAGGCAGAAAAATCCCGGCCTCATTCATCTCGATGTCAGCTGGTTCGGCCGTGAAGGACCATATGCGAAGTTCGAAGCCACGGACTCGACGATCCGTGCGCTGACGGGCCTGATCAAGCTGGTCGGTCCGGTCGAGGGACCGCCGATGCATGCGCCGGATTTCCAGACCGGCATCTTCGCCGGCCTTTGGGGTTTCATCGCAGCGGCATCCTCGGTGTTCGGCCGTATGCAGGACGGACATGGCCGTTCCAGTTCGCTCAGCATTTTCGAATCGAGCATCGCCGTCACCGAATACACCATGTTCGAATCGTTCGTGCACGGCGACATCATGCGGCGGATCGGCGTCAACCGCTTCTGGCCGACCTTTCCCGTCGGCATCTATGAAACCAAACAAGGCTGGCTTGGTGTTACCACGGTGACCCCCGCGCAATGGCGCGCCTTCTGCGAGATGCTCGGACTCCACGACCTGCGCGACGACGCCACGCTGTCCATGGGCGTCGATCGGCTGCAGCGCATGGAAGAAATCGAGGGCAAGTTCATTCCGAGGCTGAAGCAGCGCACTGCGCAGGAATGGTTCGCCGAGGCGTTGCGACGAAAGATCCCGATCGTGCCGGTGCCCGGTATCGGCGATCTGATCGGCGATGCGGAGAAGCGATCGCGCGGCGCCATCGTCCCGATCACGATCGGCAACGAGACCGGGTTTACCGCGGGTTCCATGCAGCGATTGACCGGCACGCCGCCGCGGCGCGGTGGGTCCGTGCCTGACATCGGTGAGGCCCAGCCCGTCATGGCTCACCCCGGCGGTGCGGCCGCGCGCGCTGCGACGCCCGCCGTCGAGGCGACAAAGCGCCTGCCTCTCGACGGCGTGCGCGTGATCGATTTCTCGATGGGCTGGGCCGGTCCGATCTGCACGCGCACGCTGGCCGATCTCGGCGCCGACGTCATCAAGATCGAGGCGATCCAGTATCCGGACTGGTGGCGCGGTGTCGACCGGCGTCCGGCCTACGTTCTCGAACGAATGTACGAGAAGTCGGTGCGCTATTGCATCATGAACCGCAACAAGCGCGGCATTACGCTGGATCTGACCAGGCCGCAGGGCCTGCAGCTGGCCAAGCGGCTGCTCGCGGACGCCGATCTCGTCGTCGACAACTACTCGGTCGAGGTACTGCCGAAGCTTGGGCTCGGCTACGAGGTGCTGCACCAGCTCAATCCAAAGCTGGTGATGATGTCGATGTCGGCGTTCGGCACCGGGAGCATCCACCGCGATTGCCGCGCCTATGGCTCGACGCTCGAACAGGGCTCCGGCCTGCCGAGTGTCGTCGGCGATGCCAATGGGCCGCCGGTCATGAGCCACATCGCATTCGGCGACGCCGTCGGCGGGCTGAATGGCTGTGCCGCGGTGCTGACCGCCCTGATCCATGCGAGGTTGACCGGCAAGGGCCAGTTCATCGATCTCGCGCAGATCGAATGCATGATGCCGTTCGCCGCACCCTGGATAACCGCGCATTCGATCGACGGCAGGGTCCCCGCCAAATACGGCAACCGCCATCCGGATTTTGTGCCGCACGGCTGCTTTCCTTGCGCCGGCAGCGATAACTGGATCGTGGTCGCCATTTCCAGCGATGCGATGTGGCCCAAGCTCTGCAAGCTGCTGGGCCGCTCGGATTGGGTCGCGGATGAAGCCCTGAAGAGCGCCACGGCGCGGCGCCGGATCGAGAACGAGATCGAGGCGGCCATCGCCGCCTGGGCGTCAGCGCGGACACCTGACGACGCCATGAATGCATTGCAGTCCGCCGGCGTCGCATCGGGCGTGGCACGGCTGCCGATCGAGCTTCTGGCAGATCCGCAATTGCATGCGCGCGGATTTATTCAGGAGATCGATCGCGCCTTCATCGGCCGGCACCCGCAGCCATCGATGCCGTTCCGTGAAACCGACCGGCCGTTTGAGATTCGCTCCGCCCCGCCGACGCTCGGCGAGCATAACCATGAAATCCTCGCGGGCATGCTTGGACTGTCCGCCGCCGAGATCGACCAGTTGGCGCGTGACGGCATTATCGGCACCGAGATGCTGATGGAAGAACAACTCGTGACAACGAAGAAACGGGTGGCAGGCTGATGGAAACGGCTGATCCGGCAGAGCGCATACCGGAAGCGGTCGCCGCTGGCAGCCAGCAGGCGTTGATGTCGGTGCGTGGGCTGGGCATTCGTTTCAAGACTGCACAGGGGGTCTGGCAGGCGACGCGCAAGATCAATTTCGACATCGCGCCGGGCGAGCGCGTCGGAATCGTCGGTGAAAGCGGTTGCGGCAAGACCATCACCGGGCTTTCGATCCTGCGCCTGTTGCCGAATAATCTTTCCCGCCTGGACGGCTCGATCATGTTCGACGATATCGATCTGGCCTCGTGCAGCACCAGGACGATGCGCGCCATACGCGGACGCCGGATCGCAATGATCTTTCAGGAGCCGATGAGCGCGCTCGATCCCGTGTTCACCGTCGGACACCAGATCGCCGAGACGCTGCGGATTCACACCGATGTCAGCAAGGAAGCGGCGCGAGCGCAGACCATCGATATGCTGCGCCGCGTCGGCATCGCGTCGCCCGAGCGCCGAATTGACGAATATCCGCATCAGCTCTCCGGAGGCATGCGCCAGCGCGTCATGATCGCGGCGGCGCTGATCTGCGGGCCGCAGCTCCTCATCGCCGACGAGCCGACCACCGCACTCGACGTCACCGTGCAGGCGCAGATTCTCGATCTGCTGCGAAACCTGAGCGAAACATCGAAGACCGCGCTGATGCTGATTACCCATGATCTTGGCGTGGTCGCCGAGACCTGTACGCGGATGATCACGATGTATGCCGGCGAGGTGATCGAGGATGCCGCGGTCGACGCCGCGCTGGTCCGGCCGCTGCATCCCTATACATCCGGCCTGCTGCGCTCGCTGCCGCATTTGAGCCCGCGCCTCGGCAAGTTGCCCTCGATCCCCGGCCGGGTTCCCTCCATTGCCGAAATGCCCGACGGATGTCGCTTCAAGGCGCGCTGTCCGCATGCGATAGCCGGCTGTGAAGCGGAGCAGGAATTGCTTGACGCCGGGGACGGCCGCAAGGTGCGCTGCTGGCGTTTCAGGGAACTCGAACTGCCTGGCGCCTTGCAGCACGCTGCCTCGGCGCCGATCGCGGGAAGGGTCATCAGGCAATGATGCCCTTGGCCAGCGACGGCAAGGCGGATCCGATCGTCTCGGTGCGAAACCTCGAAGTCGGCTTTCAGACCATGGACCGTCGTGCAACCGTGAAGGCGGTCGATGGCGTCTCCTTCGATGTCCGTCGCGGCGAGACGTTCGGGATCATCGGCGAATCCGGATCGGGCAAGACCACGATCGGCCGAGCGCTGGTGTTTCTGCTGAAGCCGACCGCGGGCGCCATCCTGCATAATGGCGTCGATCCACAGGCATTGCCGCGCAGGCAATTCCAGCGCCATCGCCGCGATTACCAGATCATCTTCCAGGATCCCAATGCGGCGCTGAATCCCCGCATGACGATCATATCGTCCGTGCTGGAGCCGCTCGAACTCGCGGGCGCCGGGACCAAGGCCGAGCGCCTGTCGCGGGCGCGGGAGGCCATGGAGCGCGTCGGCCTGCCTCAGGAACTGGGCGAACGCTATCCGCACCAGCTGTCCGGCGGGCAGAAGCAGCGCGTGATCATTGCGCGCGCGCTCACGCTGCGGCCGAAGCTGATCGTGTGCGACGAGGTCGTCGCGGCGCTCGATATGTCGATCCGCGGCGACGTGCTCAATCTGTTCGCCGAACTGCAGCGCGACCTCGGGCTGACCTACGTCTTCATCACGCATGATCTGTCGGTGGTATCCCACATCAGCGACCGCATCGCGGTGATGTATCTCGGCCGCTTCGTCGAACTCGGCCCGACCGAGAGCGTTTCCGGACGGCCGTTGCATCCCTATACCCAGGCGCTGCTGTCGGCGGAACCGCTGCCGCTGCCCTCGACCATGCGCAGCGATCGCCGCATCATCCTGCAGGGAGAAATACCGAGCCCGATCGATCCGCCCTCGGGATGCCGCTTCCGCACCCGCTGCCAGTATGCGCAATCGCTCTGCGCGGAACAGACTCCGGCGTGGCGCGAACTCGAGCCCGATCACTGGGTCGCCTGCCATTTCGCCGACCGCCCGAATTTTTCGCCGAGCCCGCAATAGTCACGTTCGATGGAGGACTACGCCATGACCACGAAAGCGATTTGGACAACGCGCCGCGAGGCAATGGCATTGCTTTCGGGCGCCGTAGCCGGTGTCGCGCTCGGCGGCGATGCCCGCGCGCAGGCTGCGCCGAAGCGCGGCGGCATCCTGCGCGTCTCGGCTTTCACCAACCCCTCGAGCCTTGATCCGGCCACCGGCGGCGCCGGCTCGGATCACGCCTTCTTGTTCACCATGTACGATACACTGACCGAGTGGGACTTCGACACCCTGAAGCCGAGGCCGGGCCTCGCTGAAAGCTGGAGCTTCACCGATCCGACGACCTTCGTACTCAACATCCGGCCGGGCGTCACCTTTCACGACGGCACGCCGCTCGACGCCGAAGCGGTCAAGTTCAACTTCGAGCGCAACAAGACCGACCCGAAATCGAACATCAAGGCCGACCTCGCGACCATGGCGTCCGTGGCCGTCACCGGTCCGATGCAGGTCACGCTGAAGCTCAATACGCCCGACGCCGCAATGCCCGGCATCCTCAGCGACCGGGCCGGGATGATGGTCTCGCCCGCCGCCGTCAAGGCGAGCGCGGCCGGCAATCTGACGCGTACGCCGGTCGGCGCCGGCGCCTATGCCTTTGTCAGCTGGGCGGACGGCGAACGGATCGTGGTCAAGCGCAATGAAAAATACTGGAAAGCAAACCGGCCTTACCCCGATGGTATCGAGTTTGCGATCATTCCCGAACTGACGACGGGAGTGCGCTCGGTCACTGCGGGGCAAAACGACCTGATCTACCAGCTGCCGCCGCGCCAGAAGGTCGTCGTGGATCGCTCGAACACGCTCAAGGTCGTCAACGGGCCGACACTCTATGTCTTTCAGATCTTCCTGAACTGGGCGAAGCCGCCATTCGACGATATCCGGATCCGCAAGGCCATCAACTTTGGCATCGATCGGGAAGCTTTCGTCAAGGCGTCGCTCGCGGGCCTCGCCGAACCCGCCTACATGAACCTGCCGAAATCGCATTGGGCCTACGACAAGTCGGTCGCCGGGCTCTATTCCTATGATCCCGACAAGGCGCGCAAGCTGCTGGCAGAAGCGGGTTTCAAGGAGGGAACGACGATCGAGATCGGCAGCTATCCCGATCAGGATTCGGTTCAGCGTCAGGAGATCCTGATCGAGCAACTCCGCAAGGTCGGTATCGGCCTGCGCTTCATCAACGCACCGGTTGCCGAGGCGGCAGGTGCGTTTTTCGGCGCCGAGAAACGTGGCTCCGGGCTGCTCGCCGCCTGGACCGGCCGGCCGGATCCGAGCCTGACCTATGCGCTGATGTTCACCAAGGATGCGTATTTCAATGGCGGCAGGGCGCCGGTTCCGCCGGAACTGGAGGCTGCGATCAAGGAGTCGCGCGCCTCCGAAGACATCGAGATACGCCGCAAGGCGTTTGCCACGGTGCAACGGCTGGTGATGGACAATGCCTTCGTGGTGCCGCTGGCATTCCAGTACGAACTGGTGGCGATGAACAAGAAAGTGCAAGGCTACAGGCCGAACCTGCTTGGCAAGCCGAAATACGACGACGTCTGGCTGGAGAGCTAGGGGATGGCGCGACGAAGTCCGGCAAAAGTCATCGGCAGCCGCCTGTTGCAGGCGCTGCCGGTGATCCTGCTCGCGACTTTCATGGTGTTCTCGCTGCTCAAACTGGTGCCCGGCGACATCGCGGTGACGCTGGCAGGCGATAACGCCACCGATGCGCGCATTACCGAGATCAGGCGGGTATATGGCCTCGACCGGCCTTTCCTGGTGCAATACGGCGCCTGGCTCGGCAATGCCGTGCAAGGCGATCTGTCGCAATCGCTGCTGTCGGGTGAGAAAGTCGCAACCTCGATCTCGAGGGCCTTTCCGAACACGCTGCTGATCGTCGCCATCGCGTTGTTGCTGGCGCTGGCCACGGGAATTCCGATGGGCATCGTGGCGGCGATCAAGCCCAACGGCTGGGTCGACAAGATCGTCAGCATGATCGCCTCGCTCGGCGTGGCGATACCCGGTTTCTGGCTCGCCATGATCCTGGTTGCCGAAATCTCGCTGAAACTGAACTGGCTGCCGGCCACCGGGGCGAAATCCTTCGGAGTGTCGCCGCTGGAAGCGATCCGGCATGCGTTGCTGCCGGGAATCGCCATCGCTGCCTACGGGATGGCCGAGGTGGCGCGGCAGTTGCGGGGCTCACTGCTGGAAGTGCTGTCGTCGCAATATGTGCGGACACTGCACGCCAAGGGGCTCTCGATGACGCGGATCCTCTGGCAGCACGGCCTCAAGAACGTCAGCGTCAACCTGTTCACCATCATCAGCCTGCTGGTCAATCGGATGCTGGCGGCGACCGTCGTCATCGAAGCGGTGTTCGCGATTCCCGGCCTCGGCAGCCTGATCGTGCGCGGCGCCATTCAGCGCGATTTCCCGATCGTGCAGGGCGTGGTGTTCACCATGGTGATCGTCGTGATCACGGTCAATTTGATCGCCGACTTGCTGTGCGCGGCGGTCGATCCGAGGATCGAGCAATGACCGAGCTCGCGCTGGCAGGCCGACCCCACCCGGCGAAGATAGGCCGCGCAAGCCGTTTCGTCAGGTGGCTGGCGTCGGATCTGCGCGCCGCGCTGGCGATTGTCGTGCTGCTTGGGCTGGTCGTCGTCGCCGTCGGCGCGCCGTGGATCGCGCCGTATCAGCCGACGGCGCAGGACGTCAACAATATGCTGGCGGCGCCCGGGCCGGACCACCTGCTCGGGACCGACGATCTCGGCCGCGACATCTTCAGCCGGCTGATCTGGGGCGCGCCGGCCACCGTATATGCCAGCCTGCTGGCGGTCAGCGTCGCCGTCGCCATCGGCTTGCCAATCGGATTGATGGCCGGTTTCTTCGGCGGCTGGGCCGATGATGTCATCAGCCGTGTGATCGATACGTTTCTCTCGTTTCCGGCCATCGTGCTGGCGATCGCGGTGACCGGAGCACTCGGCATCGGCCTGACCAACGGCATGATCGCGGTCGGCATCGTGATGTTTCCGTCGCTGGCGCGGATCGTGCGGGCGCGCACGCTGATCGTGCGCCAGGAACTCTATGTCGATGCGTCCCGCTGCTTCGGCGCCCCGGTCTTGCATATCCTGTGGAAGCACGTGCTGCCGAACGCCTTGCAGCCGGTGATCGTCCAGGTGACGCTGCTTCTGGCCGCCGCGCTGCTGGCGGAAGCCAGCCTCAGCTTCCTCGGTCTCGGGATTCAGCCACCCAACCCGAGCTGGGGCGCGATGCTGGCCCGCGCCTATCAATACATGGAGATTGCGCCGGAGCAGATGTATGCGCCCGGCCTGGCCATTTTGGTCGTCTCACTGGCCTTCAACGCGCTGGGAGAGTCCTTGCGCATCGTGCTCGATCCCACCATGAAGGATCGCTGAGTTTTAACCGGAACCGTTCATGCCCTTTCATCGACTCCTGATCGCCAATCGCGGCGAGATCGCCATCCGTATCAGCCGCGCCGCGGGCGAAGCCGGCCTTGCCACCGTCGCCATCCACTCCCAGGACGACGCGCTGTCGCTGCACGTCCGCGCCGCCGACGAGAGTGTTGAGATCCCGGGCCGCGGCGCGCGCGCCTATCTCGATATCGAGGCGGTCATCGCCGCCGCCAAGGCTGCCAATTGCGACGCGCTGCATCCCGGCTATGGCTTTCTCAGCGAGAATTCGCAGCTGGCGCGGCGTTGCGCGCAGGAGGGGATCGCTTTCGTCGGACCGTCTCCCGAAGCGCTGGATCTGTTCGGCGACAAGATTGCGGCCAAGGCGCTCGCCAGGCGTTGCGGCGTGCCCGTGATCGAAGGGACCAGCGGCCCAACCACGCTGGACGAGACCCTGGCCTTCTTCGCCTCGCTCGGCGCCGGCGGCGCCGTCATGATCAAGGCGGTGGCCGGCGGCGGCGGGCGCGGGATGCGCTTCGTCGAGGACGCTTCAAGGCTGGAGGAAGCCTATGCGCGCTGCCAATCCGAGGCCAGGGCCGCTTTCGGCAATGACGCCGTCTACGTCGAGCGCCTTATCCGCAAGGCGCGCCATATCGAGGTGCAGATCATCGGCGACCACTTTGGGGCGATCAGCCATCTGTGGGAACGCGAATGCACGATCCAGCGCCGCAATCAGAAGCTCATCGAAGTGGCGCCCAGCCCCACCCTGAGCGACGGCTTGCGCGCGCGCATCATCGCCGCCGCCCGGCAGTTGGCAGCCGAGGCACACTACGACAATCTCGGCACCTTCGAATTCCTGGTCGACGGCGAAACCACCTCTGGCGATCCTGCATTCGCCTTCATCGAGGCCAACCCGCGGTTGCAGGTCGAGCACACCGTGACCGAGGAGGTGCTCGGCATCGATCTGGTCAAATCGCAGCTCGCGGTTGCCGCCGGTGCAAGCCTGGCCTCGCTCGGCCTTGCGCAATCCGACGTCCCGGCGCCGCGCGGCTTTGCCATGCAGCTTCGCATCAACATGGAAGTGATGGACGAGAAGGGCGCGACCAGGCCGACCGGCGGCACCCTCGGTGTGTTCGATCCGCCGTCCGGCCCGGGCGTGCGGGTCGATACTTTCGGTTATGCCGGGTACAAAACCAGTGCTGCCTTCGATTCCCTGCTGGCCAAGGTCATCGTTCATTCGCCTGGCCCGAGCTGGCCGGATGTGGTGCAGAAAGCCGCGCGCGCCTTGCGCGAATTTCGCATCGCCGGCGTCGACACCAATATTCCGTTCATCCAGGCGGTGCTGGCGCATCCCGATTTTGTCAGCAATCGCATCAGCACCGGCTTTATCGACACCCACGTCGCCGCACTGGTCGGCTCGTCCAGGGACATGGCCCGGCCATTGTTCTTCGCCAGCTCGGAGGGCGCGAGCGGAGCGGCTCCCACCTCCAAAGCCGGCGATCCCGCGGCCGCTCCGGTGGGATCAGTGGCGGTACCGGCGCCGTTGCAGGGCACCATCGTCGCGATCGAGGTGGCGGAAGGCGATATGGTTCGTCCGGGTCAGCAGATCGCCATCCTCGAATCCATGAAGATGGAACACCTCGTCGCAGCGCCACACGGTGGCAAGGTGACAAAGATCGTCGCCGGAAACGGCACGACGTTGATGCACGGCGAGACCATCCTGTTCCTCGAACCCGCCGAAGTCGCAGGCGATGAGGCCGCCGAAGAAGCTGCCGTTGATCTCGACCACATCAGGCCCGACCTGGCGGAGCTGATTGCGCGGCATGCCATCACGCTTGACGCCAACCGCCCGGCCTCGGTCGCGCGCCGGCGCAAGACCAGCCAGCGAACCGCGCGGGAAAATATCGCACAGCTGGTCGACGATGGGTCCTTCGTCGAATACGGCTCGCTGGCGATCGCCGCCCAGCGGCGCCGGCGCAAGGTCGAAGACCTCATCAGGAACACGCCCGCCGACGGGCTGATTGCCGGCGTCGCCACCGTCAACGCCGGGAAGTTCGGCGCCCATGACGCGCGTTGCATGGTGATCTCCTACGACTACACCGTGCTGGCGGGCACCCAGGGTCACATGAACCACAAGAAGATCGACCGCATGCTGGGCCTTGCCGAGCAGTGGCGGATGCCGCTGGTATTTTATGGCGAAGGCGGCGGCGGCCGCCCGGGCGATACCGACAGGCTCGGCATGACCGGTCTTGACGGGCCATCCTTCGTGCAATTTGCAAAGCTGTCCGGACTGGTGCCCGTCGTGGGCGTGGTGTCCGGCTATTGCTTCGCCGGCAATGCCGCGATGCTCGGCTGCTGCGATGTCATCATCGCGACGCAGAATGCATCGATCGGCATGGGTGGGCCGGCGATGATCGAGGGTGGCGGCCTCGGCGTCTATCACCCCGCCGATGTCGGGCCAGTGTCGTTCCAGTCGCCGAACGGCGTGATCGACATTCTGGTCGAGGACGAGGAGGCGGCCACCAGCGCGGCGCAAAAATACCTGTCCTATTTTCAGGGTGCCCTCGCCGAATGGAAGGCGCCGGATCAGCGCCTGCTGCGGCGCGCCATCCCCGAGAACCGGCTGCGCGTCTACGACATCCGCAATGTCATCGATCTGCTGGCCGACGAAGGCTCGGTGCTGGAGATACGCCGGGACTTTGGTGTCGGCATGATCACGGCCTTCATTCGCATCGAAGGCAAGCCGTTCGGGTTGATCGCCAACAACCCAAAGCATCTCGGCGGCGCGATCGACGCGCCGGCCGGGGACAAGGCCGCCCGCTTCCTGCAGCTGTGCGATGCCTTCGACATCCCGATCGTGTCGCTGTGCGATACGCCCGGCTTCATGGTGGGACCCGAGGCCGAGAAGACCGCGATCGTGCGCCATGTCGCGCGCATGTTCGTGACCGGGGCCAGCCTCACCGTGCCGCTGTTCGGCATCGTGCTGCGCAAGGGTTATGGCCTCGGCGCGCAATCGATGATAGGCGGCGGCTTCCACGCTTCCTTCTTCACCGTGGCCTGGCCGACCGGCGAATTCGGCGGCATGGGGCTGGAAGGCTATGTGCGGCTCGGCTTCCGCAAGGAAATGGAAGCGATATCGGATCCGGGCGAGCGGGAGAAATACTATCAGGCCAAGGTCGCGGAGCTCTATGCCAACGGCAAGGCAACCTCGATCGCATCGGTGCTGGAGATCGACGAAGTGATCGATCCGGCCGAAACCCGGCGCTGGATCATGGCCGGCCTCCAGTCGGTGCCGAAGCCCGCGCCGCGCAGCCACCGCAAGCGCCCCTGTATCGATGCCTGGTAGGATCGATTTGCATGCCCGGCGTGTCGAAGCGGCAGTTCGTCTGGGCTTCGGTCACTTAGCATGCCTTCATCGGCTTCGATGTATCCGCGATATGCCGGCCAGCGATATAGCCGAAGGTCAGCGCGGGTCCGAGCGTGATCCCGGCGCCAGGATAGTTGCCGCCCATGATGCTCGCCATGTCGTTGCCGGCGGCATAGAGCCCGTCGATCGGGCGCCCATCTGCGTTCAGCGCACGGGCATTCTCGTCGGTCTTGATGCCGGCATAGGTGCCGAGATCGCCGATCACCATCTTGATGGCGTAGAACGGACCCTGCTCGATCGGGCCGATGCAGGGATTCGGTCCATTCAGGGCATCGCCCTGAAAGCGGTTGTAGGCCCGCGATCCCTTGCCGAAGGCGGTGTCCTGTCCGGTCGCCGCCGACGCGTTGAACTGCGCAATCGTCGCCTCCAGCCCCCGCGCATCGATACCGGCCTGCGCTGCCAGTTCCGCCAGCGTAGCGCCGCGCATCAGATAGCCGGTCCTGACGTGATGCCCGATCGGCATCGGAAACGGCGGCACGCAGCCGAGGCCGTATTTGCGCAGGGTCTTGTGATCGCAGATCAGGAAGGCGGCGATCTCCTCACCGTGCTTGGCGGCCTTCATCATCGCCTGGACGAAGTCGTGATAGGAATTGCCCTCGTTGGCAAAGCGCGCGCCGTCGCGCATCACAGCGATCACGCCGGGCTTGGCTCGATCGATGAAATGCGGCATCACGCCACTGCTGCCGTCCTTCCGTGTGGTGACCGACACCGGCACCCATGCGGCGGCATTCGGCAGCGTGTCCTCGACGCGCCCGCCGACCGCTTCCGCCAGGCGCAGTCCGTCGCCGGTGTTGCCGGCAGGACCGGGTGAGTAATGCTGGGTACCATCAGGGGCATGCGGGAACATCGCCTTGCGCCTTGCGACGTCATGCGGGAATCCACCGCAGGCCAGGATCACACCGCGTTTGGCATGGACGCGAACCAGCCGTCCCTCGCGTTCGACCAGGCCGCCGCGTACCGCGCCGTCCTCGACGATCAGCTCGCGGACCGGAGAGGACAGCCACAAGGGTATGTTGAGGTCGAAGGCGGATTTCGCCAGCCGTCCGGCCAGCGCGTTGCCGTTGGTGAGCGTCATGCCGCGGCCATGGCGCATCACATCCATCAAATGGCGGGACAGCCGCTTGGCGACATAGACCGCCGAGGTCAGCGATTTGGTCGCGCGCATGAAGTGGATGATCTCCTTGCCCGATCCCAGCATCATGCCGAACACGGTCAATTCCGGCAGCGGCGCGCCGAGCGTCTGGATATGCGGCCCGAGTTCGCGGCCGTCAAACGGCCGCGTCACCATCGAGCGGCCGCCCTGCGTGCCGCCGGGGGCTTCGGCGTGATAGTCGGGAAACACCAGCGGCATGTCGAATCGCAGCGCCGTTTTTGTGGTGAAGAAGTCGACCGCCTCGGGCCCGGCGGTCAGAAAAGCGTCGACCCGGGCGGCATCGTAACTGTTGCCGGCTTCGTGCCGCAGATAGGTCCGCGCCTGGTCCGGGCTTTCGTTGATGCCCCAGTCCCGCGCCAGCGACGTTCCGGGTATCCAGAGCCAGCCGCCGGAACGCGCCGTAGTGCCGCCGAAGCGCGGCTCCTTCTCGACGATGAGGACCTTGAGACCGGCGTGGCCGGCGGTGACGGCGGCGGACATGCCGGCGCAGCCGGAGCCGACGATGAGCACGTCGCATTCGTAGGTAGTGTCTGCGCCAGTGCGCACGCCGTCAGTCACGCGACTCTCCCGGTTCTTGTCGTTTCCATCCGAACCTACAATAGCATCACCCATGCTGTCGCGCCTGCTGACAGCCGGGATCGAACTGGCTAACAATGGATTCACTTGGGAGGAAAATCGATGCTTGATAAAGTCGATGCCCTGATCGTCGGTTCCGGGGCGTCGGGCGCCGCGGTGGCCTGGAGTCTGGCCGATACCCGGATGCGCATCGTCTGCCTCGAGCAGGGCGACTGGGTCAAGCCGACGGACTATCCCAGCAATGGCAGGGACTGGGAAGCGCGCCTGTTCAGCGATTTCGCCATCAATCCCAACCGCCGGGCGCGGCCGACCGATTATCCGATCAACGACGCCAATTCGCCGATCAAGGTGGTGAACTTCAACGGCGTCGGCGGCAGCACCATCATGTACACGGCGCATTTTCCCCGCATGCATCCCTCGGATTTCAGGGTGCGCACGCTCGATGGGGTCGCCGACGACTGGCCGATCGACTATGCCACGCTGGAGCCGTATTTCGCCGAGAACGACCGCATGATGGGCGTTTCCGGTCTCGCCGGCGATCCCGCCTATCCGCCGCATCAGCCGCCGATGCCGCCATTGCCGCTCGGCAAATCCGGCGCGCGGTTCGGCAAGGCGATGAACCAGCTCGGTTGGCACTGGTGGCCGTCCGACTCGACGATCGCCACCACGGATTATGAGGGGCGGGCGCGTTGCATCAACCTCGGTCACTGTACGCCGGGCTGCGCGCAGGGCGCCAAGGCCAGTACCGACATCACCTATTGGCCGCATGCGATCCGCGCCGGCGTCGAACTGCGCACGATGTGCCGGGTTCGCGAGGTCACGGTCGACGCGCACGGCATGGCCTCCGGCGTGATCTATTACGACGCCGAGGGCAAGGAACAGTTTCAGCCTGCCGAAGTCGTCATCCTCGCCTGCAACGGCGTCGGCACGCCGCGCCTGATGCTGAACTCGGTATCGGCGAAATTCCCCAACGGCATTGCCAATTCCTCGGGGTTGGTCGGCAAGAACCTGATGTTTCACCCCTATGCCCTGACCTACGGCTATGTCGACGAGCCGCTCGACGGCAATCACGGCCCGCCGCTGTGCCTGTGGAGCCAGCAATTCTACGAGACCGACCCCGGCCGCGATTTCGTGCGCGGCTATACTTTCCAGTTCGGCCGCGGCGTCGGCGCGATCATGGAAGCCATCGTCAGCGCCAATGCGGGGCGGTTGCCCTGGGGTGAAGAGCATCATGGGGCCTACCGGAAACTGGTAAACCGCCGCATCGGGCTTTCGGCGATCTGCGAGGACCTTCCCGATGAGCATAATCGCGTCACGCTCGATCCCGACCTGAAGGATTCCAGCGGCATCCCCGCGCCAAAACTCGACTACACCATCAGCGCCAACAGCCTGAAGATGATGGACCACGGCATCGCGCGGGCGAAGGAAGTTCTGACCGCCGCCGGCGCCAGCAACATTGCGGTCGAGAGTCCGATCCTGAACGGCGGCTGGCATCTGCTCGGCACCGCGCGGATGGGCACCGACCCCGAGCGTTCGGTGGTCAATGAATGGGGCCGGTGCCATGATGTGAAGAACCTGTTCATCGTCGACGGCAGCATCTGGGTGACATCGGGCGGCGTGAATCCGACCTCCACCATCCAGGCGCTTGCGCTCTATATCGCCGACAGCATCAAGCAGCGTCTCGCCAATCTGTTCGACTGAGAACGAATTCCATGCAGAACCACGACCTTTCCGCCGACCAAGTCCGCGACCTGCGCGCGCTGGCCGGCATGATTATCCCGCCGAGCGCGGCCTATGACGTGCCGGGAGCCGACGACGAGAAGATATTCAACGATATCCTGCGCAGCCTCGAGCGCGACCGCGACGACATCCGTCGCGCATTGTCGCATCTGGCCGCGATCGGCGGATGCGCCTTCGCCGACCTGGAGGCGGAGCGCCGCACCGAAGTAGCAGCCGCTTTTCGCGAGGTCGGCGGTGCGCCGTTGGCTGCGTTGGTCCGCGTGGTGCTGCTTTGCTACTACCGCGACGACCGGGTGATGCGATCGCTTGGCCAGGAAGCACGTCCGCCGTTTCCCAAAGGGCATGTGGTGGAGCAGGGCGACTGGTCGCTGCTCGATCCGGTTCGCGCCCGGCCGCCGATGTACCGCACGGTCGATTGAGCGAAACCGCCGCGCGTTAAGACGGCGCGGCTGCGGGCCCAGGTCTTCGCCGTCTTCTGGCGTTCTGCTGTGGCAATGCTATGCCGGCCGACCAACATGTCTGTGCTCGTCTTGACAGTTCTATAATAGAACTTTATCGTTGAATCCTTGCGCCGGGAGAGCAGCCTTGCAGAAGAGAAACGCGACGGTGGCTGTGATCGGCGCCGGTGACTTCATCGGCAGCGAGATCGCGAAGAAGTTTGCCTCGGAAGGATTCACGGTGTTCGCCGGGCGCCGCAACGGCGCCAAGCTCGAACCGCTGGTCAAGGAGATCCAGGCGTCCGGGGGCGAAATTCACGCGAGGTCGCTCGATGCGCGCAAGGAGGAGGAAATTACCTCCTTCCTCGGCGATGCCAACAAGCATGCTCCGCTCGAGGTCTGCATCTTCAACGTCGGCGCCAACGTCAATTTCCCGATTCTGGAGACCACCGAACGGGTGTTCCGCAAGGTGTGGGAAATGGCCTGCTATTCCGGCTTTCTCGCCGGCCGCGAGGCTGCGCGTCTGATGTTGCCGAGGGGCAAGGGCAACATCTTCTTCACCGGTGCGACCGCCAGCCTGCGCGGCGGATCGGGCTATGCCGCGTTCGCCAGCGCCAAGTTCGGCCTGCGCGCCGTTGCGCAAGCGACCGCGCGTGAGCTGGGTCCGAAAAACATCCATGTCGCCCACCTCATCATCGATTCCGGCGTCGACACCGAATGGGTGCGCCAGCGGCGGATCGAGGCGCTGGGACCCGATGCGCTCGACAATCCCGACCTCCTGATGCCGCCGTCGTCGGTCGCGGAATCCTACTGGTTGCTGTATCAGCAACCGCGCAGCGCCTGGACGTTCGAACTGGAGATACGCCCCTTCGGCGAGAAGTGGTAACCATCACTCCCCTCCCTCCACGCGCCCTTGCGCGTGGCGGGGAGAGGTCGGGGGTGGGGGGTGCCCCGGCAAATTCGCTGACAGTTGTACGCGCGAATAGACCCCCCACCCCCGACCCCTCCCCACCGCTTCGCGAGGGGAGGGAGAAGATATTCTTTGATTGCTATAGGCTTGCCGGGAAACAATTTGAAAAACCATCGGAGGAATTCGTGAAAACAGCCATCACTGAAATGTTCGGCATCGCGCACCCCATCATTCAGGGCGGCATGCATTATGTCGGCTTCGCCGAACTGGCGTCGGCGGTGTCGAATGCCGGCGGCCTTGGCATCATTACCGGTCTGACGCAGCGGACGCCGGAATTGCTGGCAAAGGAGATCGCGCGTTGCCACGACATGACGGACAAGCCGTTCGGCGTGAACCTGACCTTCCTGCCTGCCTTCACGACGCCGCCTTATCCGGAATACATCGCCGCCATCCGGGAAGGCGGCATCAAGATCGTTGAAACCGCAGGCCGAAGCCCCGAGCAATACATGCCGGCGCTCAAGGCGGGAGGTATCAAGGTCATCCACAAATGCACCTCGGTCCGTCACTCGCTGAAGGCCGAGGCGATCGGCTGCGATGCGGTCAGCGTCGATGGCTTCGAGTGCGGCGGACATCCCGGTGAAGACGACATGCCGAACATGATCCTGCTGCCGCGCGCCGCCGAGGAATTGAAGATTCCCTTCGTGGCGTCGGGCGGCATGGCCGACGCGCGCAGCCTGGTGGCGGTACTGGCGATGGGCGCGGCCGGCATGAACATGGGCACGCGCTTCATGGCGACCAGGGAGGCGCCGATCCACGACAACGTCAAGAAGGCGCTGGTGGCGGCCTCCGAACTCGACACCCGCCTGGTCATGCGGGCGCTCAGGAACACCGAGCGGGTACTGAAGAACAAGGCCGTCGACCGGTTGCTGGAAATCGAGCGCGAGAAGGGTGCGAGCCTGAAGATCGCTGACATCCACGATCAGGTCGCCGGCGCCTATCCCAAGGTCATGATCGACGGCGATGTGGACGCGGGGGCCTGGAGCTGCGGCATGGTGGCCGGCCTGATCAACGATGTGCCAACCGTGAAGGAATTGATCGACCGCATCATGGCGGATGCCGAACGCATCATTCGTGACCGGCTGGTCGGTTTCCTCGATGGCGCCGGACAGGAAAAATCGACGAAAGTCGCCTGAAGCGAAACGCATTTCCCCTTGAGGAGATTCCTGATGACTGACTATGTGAAGACCGAAGTCGCGGCCGGGATCATGACGTTGACGCTGGCCCGGCCGGACAAGAAAAATGCGCTGAGCAGCGCGATGTACAGCGCCCTGTCGGACGGGCTCGAGCGCGCGGAGAAGGATCCGGAAATTCGTGTCGTCGTGTTCCAGGGCGACGGCGACAGCTTTACCGCCGGCAACGATCTCGCCGATTTCGCTGCCCAGGCGGCTAAAAAGGATCGGGGCGAGAATCAGGCAGGCCGCTTCATCAGGAATTTGGGCAAAGCGACCAAGCCGCTGATCGCGGCCGTGCAGGGCAATGCCGTTGGCGTCGGCACCACCATGCTGCTGCACTGCGATCTGGTCTTCCTGGCCGAGAGCGCGCGGCTGACCACGCCGTTCGTCAATCTCGCGCTGGTGCCCGAGGCGGCATCGAGCTGGTTGTTGCCGGCGCGGATTGGCCATGTCCGCGCCTACGCCATGTTCGCGCTCGGCGAGCCGCTCGATGCGGCGTCGGCGCTGGCCTGTGGTTTGGCCAATGCGGTGGTACCGGCAACTGAACTGCGCGGCCGTGCGCGCGCGGCAGCCGAAGCCCTGACCAGGCGTCCACCCGGCGCGCTCAGTCACACCAAGGCCCTGATGCGCGAGTTCGAAGCGATCGCCGCACGGATCGATCGCGAGAGCGTGGTCTTCGCGGAGCGGCTGCAGACCGCCGAGGCCCGCGAGGCGTTTACCGCGTTCGCCGAGCGCCGTCAGCCGAATTTCTCCAGCGCGGCGGGGTAGTTGCGCGCAAGTGCAACCCCTGAGTCCCCGGTGCGACAAATTAACCCGTCGGGCAAGATTTCGCTTTTCCAGAAGGGCAAATCACCCGTACATTCTTGCCCGTCCCACCCGACAAGAGGGGCGGCTCGCGATCGTCACGAAACGCGCGGTGGGATGCGGTGG
Organism: Bradyrhizobium sp.; assembly: GCF_030693485.1. Lineage (GTDB taxonomy): Bacteria > Pseudomonadota > Alphaproteobacteria > Rhizobiales > Xanthobacteraceae > Bradyrhizobium. The sequence continues at coordinate 25,707 of NZ_JAUYAN010000180.1, forward strand.
ACGCGGATGCGCCTTTGACGAACGGCGCGGATGTGGATGGCGAAATAGTGTGGTTCTGACACCCCCGACGTCGGTGTCAAGCTTGCGGTCAGTCCCGCAGGTGACGGTGGCAATAGAGCTGGGCTCACCGGGGAGATCACTTATAAGCCTTACACCACTGCGCAGGGAAGGCCGGAGTGTTTCCGCTGAACCTGTATGCTCGTGTGCGCCTACTCGTACACTTTTTGCACACGAGACCGCGGGTGCAGCGCGCACCCGGTCTTCCCTGCGCCCTCTCGTTTTGGAGGGCAAACGATCTGGAAAACTTCGGGCGTATCGCGCCGCGAGATCGCGGACGCGTATCCTCGCTGTTTTACAGCTGAATCCGAAACTCACCCCACGTCGTCCCGGACAAGTGAGCGGTAGCGAACGCCGATCCGGGACCCAAACCGCGTTGTGCCCTCGATATAGCGCGATGGATGACGCAAATCTTCGCCAGGCTAACGCCGGTGGCTATCGGTCCCTGCTTTCGCAGGGACGACGCGGAGATATCGTTGCGTAGTCCCGGATGGAGCGCTTGCGTCAACACGGATCGGCAGCGAAGTTCTTCTTCAGCACCTCGAACACCGACGCCGTGTCCTGCTCACCCAGCCCCATGGCCATTGCCTGCGCATAGACCGGCTGCGTCAACGTAAACAGCGGAGTGGCACAGCCGACAGCGGCGGCGAATTCGGCGATAATCGCCATGTCCTTCTCCCACATCGAGACCTTCATGGTCGCAGGCGCGTAAACGCCTTCGACCATCATCGGCGCGCGCATCTGAAACATTCGCGAGCCGCCGGCGCCGGGACCAACCATGTCGACCACCAACTTCGGATCGAGCCCGGCGCATTGCGCCAGCAGCATCGCTTCGGCGGTGGCGACGTTGTGAATGGCGACCAGATGATTGGCGATGAATTTCATCCGGCTGCCATTGCCGTAGGCGCCGAGATCGGCGCTTTGCCTGGCGAAATCGGCAAACAGGCCGGCGCAACTTGCAATGGCCGGGCTGTCGCCGCTGGCGTAGACGACGAGATCGCGGGCTTTCGCCTGTGCGCCGGTTCCGCTCAGCGGACAATCCAGCGCAATGTGCCCGGCCTGCTTCAGGATTTCTTCGCAACGGAGCTTGTCGGCGATGGTGAGCGTAGAGAGTTCGGCCACAATCCGCGGCGGCGCACCGGAGTTGGCAATGCGCTGCGCGACATTCTCAACTGCTTCGGGGCTGGGCAGGGTGGTCATGATAACAGGCGCGTCCAGCGCGACCTGCGCGCTGTCATCGGCGATCGTGACACCGGCCAGCGCGAGCTCGGCGCATCGCGCGGCGTCAATGTCAAAGCCGATGACGCGCCACCCGCGTTCGACCAGATTGCGGGCGATCGCGCCGCCCATGATGCCAAGCCCGACGATTCCAACGGTCTTGTCCATCAGCGCTCGCTCCCTATGCCGGCCACGCCTTGAATAGTTGGTGATCAGGCGATAAACAATCATCAGATAGCTTCGACGGGTCAAGCAGGTTTCGCTCCGATCGGCCGCATCTTGAGACCGCGATGAGCGGCGGGATAGCAGGGAATGCTGAAATGGGAGGTGTTGGCGAAATGCCAAAGACAAGTCCGCTCGCGGACATCAGCCTCTATGCCGCCATGATTGAACGTGCCAGGGCGCTGGTTCCGCGTTTGCGCGATCGTGCCTTTAAAACCGAGGAGCTGCGGCGCCTGCCGCCGGAGACCGAACGCGATCTGCATGATGCCGGTCTGTTCCGGATCGTGCAGCCGAAGCGGGTCGGCGGCGCCGAACTTGATTACGTCGCACTGGTCGATTGCGCCGATGTGCTGGCGCAGGGCGATGCGTCGGTGGCCTGGAATTTCGCCAATCTCGCCAGCCATCACTGGATGCTCGGCATGTTCGACAGGCGTGCCCAGGATCTGGTCTGGAGCAAGCACCCTGACGCGCTGATCGCATCCTCCTTCATCTTTCCCTCCGGCCGTGCCAGCAAGGTCGACGGCGGATATAGGCTGCGGGGTCACTGGCCGTTTTCCTCCGGCGTGAATTCGAGCGAATGGAACATGCTTGGTGGCGTCGTCTCATCGGACGATGAAGCCGATGGCATCGAATACCGGATCTTCCTGCTCCACAAGGACGACTACAAGGTCACCGACACCTGGAATGCGAGCGGATTGCGGGGGACGGGATCGAACGATGTCGAAGTCATCGATGTCTTCGTCGCCGAACCGATGACGGTGGCGGTGGGCGATCTTTCGGGCGGTCCGACCCCCGGAAGCCCGGACAATCCTGATGCGCTCTATGCGCTGCCGGTATTCTCGCTGTTTCCCTATGTGCTGTCAGGCGCGGCGCTGGGCAATGCGCAGGCCTGCCTCGACGACTATATCGACATCACGCGCCATCGCGCCTCGACCTATAATCGCGCCAAGCTCGGCGACTTCCAGAGCACCCAGATCAAGATTGCCGAGGCTTCCGCCAAGATCGATGCCGCCCGCCTGATCATGCGTTCGAGATGTATCGAGGCGATGGCAGATGCGCGCTCCGGCCACATCCCGAGCATTGCCGCCAAGACCAGGTTGCGGCGCGACGGGGCCTATTCCGTCAATCTCTGTACCGAGGCGGTATCGCTGCTGTCGTCCGCGAGCGGCGCGCGCGGCCTGTTCACGACCGGCGCCTTGCAGCGGCAGTTTCGCGATGCCCACGCCATCAATTCGCACCTTGCGTTCAATTTCGATGCGGCTGGCACCAATTACGGCCGCGTGGCGCTCGGCCTGCCCTCCGAAAACCTGACGCTTTGAGGCTCGGGGGATGACCGACGCACCCAAGCATCCGATCCATCCAGATCCGGCCAATGAGCTGGCCAGCGACAGCTCGGTGATCGATCCCAGGGATTTCCGCAATGCGCTCGGCACCTACGCCACCGGCGTCACCATCATCACGGCGGTTGCGGCCGATGGCAAGCCCTATGGGCTGACCTGCAATTCGTTCGCCTCGGTGTCGCTGAACCCGCCGCTGGTGCTGTGGAGCCTCGGAATGTTTTCGCAGGGGCTGAGCACGTTCCAGAACGCCAGTCATTTTACCGTCAACGTGCTGGGCGCATCGCAGCAGGCGCTCGCCAACAGATTCGCGAAATCCTCGGAAGACAAATTCGCAGGCGTGGAATGGACGCCGGGCCTTGGCAATGCGCCCGTTCTCGCGGACAGCGTCGCGAATTTCCAGTGCCGTGCGGCCAATCGATACTACGGCGGCGATCACGTCATCTTCCTGGGCGCCGTCGAGGCCTATGCCTACAACCCGCAGGAGCCGCTGTTGTTTGCCCGCGGCAGCTACGGCCGGTTTCTCAAGCCCGACGGCTCCTCATGAATAAAGCCGTGCCAAAGCGCGCCCGCGCGAAGCAGAAGCGGCTTTCGCCTGACGACCGCCGCAGGGAGTTCGTGGCCAAGGCCACGGAATTTTTCTCGGAGGAGGGATTCGACGGCGGGACCCGCGATCTGGCGCGGCGGCTCGGCGTGACGCAGCCGCTGCTGTATCGCTATTTTCCGAGCAAGGACGACCTGATCAAGGAGGTCTATCGCACCGTCTACCTGGAGCCGTTCGACGCGGGCTGGGAGAAGCTGCTCACCGACCGAACACGGCCGCTGCGCGAGCGGTTGCAGGAGTTCTATCAAGCCTACACCGATGTAATCTTCACCCGCAGATGGCTTCGGATCTACTTCTATGCGGGCCTGAAGGGACTCGACATCAATCGCTGGTACATCGGGGTGGTGGAGGACAAGATTCTGTCGCGTATCGTCAGTGAGTGCCGCCATGAAGTGGGGCTGCCGCAGCAGGGCAAGCCGACCGCGCCCGAGCTCGAGATGGCCTGGGTCCTCCAAAGCGGGATCTTCTATTACGGGGTTCGCAAATACATTTTCGACTCCCCGGTGCTCGAAGACAAGCGCCAGATGATCGGCAATGCGCTGAATGTCTTTCTAACAGGATTCGCACAGGTTTTCTCGGCCGCCGGCGGGCCTGCGCGCGCAACGGTGAAAGCGACTGGAAGAGTGGCGCTGGCATGATCCGTTCGTTCCTGCGCAGGTGCAGTTACGCTCCCGACATTTCCGCCCGGTACCAGTCGCCGATCTCGCTGGCGGTCATCAGCGCGACGCCGTCATGGCCGATGACATAGTCGAGCAGCGCTTCCAGATATTTGATGCGATGCGGAACGCCGGTGATGTAGGGGTGAATCGAGATCGCCATGACCCGGGCATTGTCGGCGCCTTCGAGGTACAGCCGGTCGAACTGGTCGGTGCAGCGCTGCAGGAATTGCTCGGACGTCAGATGCTGCAGCGCGTGGATGACGATGTCATTGGTTTCAACCGAGTAGGGAATGGTGGTGATGGTGCCATGCGGCGTCGCGATGTCCTGCGGAAGATCGTCGATCACCCAGTCCGCGACATATTCAATGCCGTTGAGGCGCAGCAGATCGAGGGTTTCCTCGGTCTCCGTCAGCCCCGGACTTTCCCACGACCGCGGCGGCTTGCCGGTGAAGTCAGCGATGGTCTCGACCGACCGCCTGATCGCATCGGCCTGATTGTCGAGTTTGTGCATCGGGCCCTGAACGAAGCCGTGGCCCATGAATTCGAAACCGGCTTCAAGCGCGGCCGATGCGACGCGGGGGTAAGAGTGGCAGACGTTGGCGTTCAGCGCCAGGGTCACCGGCATGTTGCGGTCAGTCAGCGCCTTGAACTGCCGCCAGAAGCCGGCGCGCATGCCGTATTCGTGCCACGACCAGTTCGGCACGTCCGGCAACAGCGGCTGTCCCATCGGCGGGCTAAGTACGGTTCGCGGCATGGCGTTCTCGATCCGCCACTCCTCGACATTGAGGATGACCCATACCGCCAGTCTCTTGCCGCCGGGCAGCTTGAGTCTCGGCCGGTCGACCTGCGCCTGATAGGGTATGCGATCGGTCAGAGCCACGGCGCGCCTCTCAAATGGATTGGCAGACTATTCTGCCGCGCTGGACTGGTCCGAGCTGCCGGCATTGACGAGTGGCATCACCTTTTCGGCCATCAGGATCATGGACTGGCGACCAAGCTCGCGGTCCTTCCAGTCCTTGCCCGCATACAGCAGCGTGCCGAACTGGCCGACTTCGTCCTGGAAAGCCAGCAATTGGTCCGCGACGCTGTCAGGCGTCCCATGAATGATCAGCCTGTCGCAGATCATTTCCAGCGTCACCTCGTCGTCCGGCTGATCGCGCCGCGTCTTGAACAGCTCGATGCGGCCGTTCTTCTTCAGTTTGGTGAACAGCGAACGGTAGTAATAGACATAGGGCCCATCGGGGTCGGTGGCATAGGCTTTCGCGGTCGCCGCGTCCCTGGCGACAAACACGCTCTTGGCGACGCGCCAGTTCGCGGGTTCGGCCGGCCGGCCGCCGCGCTCGCAGCCCTCGACGTATTTCGGCCAGTGGCTTTTCACCCAGGCCGGCATCAGAAAATTGGCCGAGATCGGATCCCAGCCCCGCGCGGCAGCCTCGGTGACGCCCCTGGAGAACGGCGCCACGGCGGTGACGACGATGGGCGGATGCGGCCGCTGCAACGGGCGCGCAATGATGCCCTGGCCGATTTCCCTGATGAAGGTCTTTTGCGTCGAGATGTTCCAGTATTTCCCCGCGATATTGTAAGGCGCCTCGCCGGCCCAGATCTCAAGTACCTGGTTGATCGATTCCAGGAACATCGCGTTGCGGTCGGCGTCGAGATTGCCGAACAATTCCGCGTCCGACAGCAGGCCGCCGGGGCTTATCCCGAAAATCAGGCGGCCATTCAGCATGTGGTCGAGCATCGCCATGGAGGCGGCGACGGTGGCGGGGTGGGTGTTCGGCATGTTGATGGTGCCGGTGCCGAGCCTGATTTGCTTGGTGGCAGCCGCGACCCACGCGATAAATGCGATGCAGGAGGTGATGTTCTCGGCCTGATCGGTGACGTGTTCGCCGACATAGGCCTCGGTAAATCCCAGTTCGTCGGCGAGCAGGAAAGCTTCGCGGTCTTCCTGCAGCGACAACCGCCAATCCTTGTCGAGAGGATGAATCGGCATCGTAAAGAATCCAAGATTCATTGGCGCTCCTTTCTGGCGCTGCGTGAGAATCGAACCGTGTGCCGTCGATGCCATTATGACAAGAGCGGAGGCCGAGTCATCAGAAATAATCGTTCGATAAACAAGCTTGACCTTTGCAGGTCGTCGCCGTCTAATCGAAAAAAATACGCCATAACGGCCGGGGGAGGTCTCGCTAAATGAAAGCCGCGGCTTTCGCTTACGCACGCGCAACCAGCGTCATGAATGCGCTGGAATTGCTGGGGGCCCATGGCGACAGGGCGAAGGTGCTGTCCGGCGGACAGAGCCTGATGCCGGCGATGAATCTACGCCTCATCTCCCCCGAACTCATCATTGATATCGGCGAACTCGCCGAGCTGCGCGGCATTGCGGTAAGCGGCAGCATCATCAGGATAGGCGCGCTGACCCGGCATGTCGATCTGCTGAAATCCCCTGATATTGCCGCGCATGCGCCGCTATTGACCGAAGCGATTGCCCATGTCGCGCATCCCGCGATCCGCAACCGTGGCACGATCGGCGGCAGCCTCGCTCATGCCGATCCCGCCTCCGAACTGCCGGCCTGCATGGTCGCGCTGAATGCGACCATTATAGTACGCGGTCAGGGCGGCGAAAGACGGGTTGCAGCCGAAGATTTCTTCAAGGGGATCTATGAGACGGACCTGTCAGCGCAGGAATTGCTGATATCGGTCGAACTGCCGGTAGCGGGCAAGAATTCCAGGCATTTCTTCCACGAGTTCGCCCGGCGGCACGGCGACTACGCCATTGCCGGCCTCGCTGCGCAGGCGATCGTGGAAAAGGATGCGTTCACCGATCTTCGGCTGGTCTTCTTTGCCGTCGGCGACCGGCCGGTATTGGCCAGGGCCGCAACGAACCTGGTCAACGTCACCATCACGCCCCCGGTGCTGGCAACGGCTTCCGCGGCCCTCGGCGAAGACCTCGACCCGCAGGATGACCAGCAGGCGTCGGCCTCCATGCGCCGGCACCTGGCGAAGGTGCTGCTGGCGCGCGGCGCATCCGCGCTACTGGGCCGACCTGATCTCAATGCCGGGGGGCGTGCGTGACGGCTCCCATGCCAATCTCGCTCGAGGTGAATGGCGAGCGCGTCGACGCGCAGGTTCTGCCGCGTCTCAATCTGGCGGATTTCCTGCGGGAGCAGCTGCAACTTACGGGAACGCATGTCGGCTGCGAGCATGGAGTCTGTGGCGCATGCACGGTGCGGGTGAACGGGGAGATCGTTCGTTCCTGCCTGATGCTGGCAGTTCAGACGCATGGCGCGTCCGTTCAAACCATCGAGGGATTGTCCGACAGCGGCGAGGTCGCCGATCTACAGGCCGCCTTTCGCAATCGCAACGCCTTGCAGTGTGGGTTCTGCACGCCAGGCATGCTGATGGCGGCTCAGGATCTGCTGCAGCAGCAGGCCGAGCCCAACCGTGAGCAAATCCGCGAGCACCTTTCCGGCAACTACTGCCGCTGCACCGGCTATCAGGCCATTATCGACGCGGTCGAGACCACGGCGCGGGCGCGTGGGAGCCGCACGGCATGACCGTCACGACATCCAATCCCGAAGTGCTCTCCGAACTTGATCGGCCGAACTCCTATATCGGCAAGTCCGTGCCGCGGCCGAACCTCGAGCGGCTGATGCAGGGACGCGGGCTCTATGTCAGCGATATGGAGCTGCCGCGCATGGGACACGTGGTGTTCCTGCGCTCGCCCCATGCGCATGCGAAGATCGCCGGCATCGATGCCGCCGCGGCGAGGAGCGTGCCCGGTGTCATCGCCGTCGTGACGGGCAAGGAGCTTGCCGCCGTCATCACGCCGTGGGTGGGTGTGCTCTCACATCTGAAGGGTCTCAAATCCGCCCCCCAGCATGCCATCGCGATCGGCCGCGTTTGCTGGCAGGGCGAAGCCGTCGCCGCCATCGTGGCGACCAGCCGAGCCGTGGCGGAGGATGCCGCGGAAATCGTCAGGGTTGATTACGAAGAGCTGGAGGCGGTGACGGACATGCGCACCGCGCTTGATCCGGCAACGCCGGTGATTCATCCCTCGCTCGGCGACAATCTGGCCTTCGAGCGCAACCTCGATGCCGGCGAGGTCGATGCGGCATTCGCCGGCTCCGATGCCGTGGTGGAAGCCGATTTCATCTTTGGGCGGCATACCGGCGTCACACTGGAGCCCCGCTCGGTCGTCGCCGACTGGAATGCCGCCGAGGTGAGGCTGACGATCTACCAGGGCACGCAGGCGCCGCACATGGTGCAGAACCTCGCGGCACTGCATCTAGGCCTTTCGGAATCGCAAGTTCGCGTGGTCTGCAAGGATGTCGGCGGCTCCTTCGGAATCAAGGTCCATCTCTACGCCGACGAAATGGCGACCTATGCACTGTCGAAACTGCTGCGTCGGCCGATCAAGTTCGTCGCCGACCGGGTCGAAAGCTTCAACACCGATATCCATGCCCGCGACCATCGTTGCTTGGGTCGGATCGGCGTCCGGCGCGACGGGGTGATCACGGCGTTCGAGATCGACGATCTCACCGGCATCGGACCCTATTCGATGTATCCCCGCACGAGCGCCATCGAAGCCAACCAGGTCGTCAATCTGGTCGGCGGCCCCTATGTGACGAAGAATTATCGCGCGCGGACCCGTGTCGTGCTCCAGAACAAGAACGTGATGTGCCAGTATCGGGCCGTCGGCCACCCGATCGCTTGCTCCGTGACCGAAGGCCTGGTCGATCTCGCGGCAGCCAAGATCGGGATGGACCCGGTGGAAATCCGCCGCCGCAACCTGATTGCCGACAATGCCTATCCTTGCGCGTCGCCGTCGGGCCTGCGGTTTGAATTGTTGTCGCATCACGCCGCGATGAACAAGCTGATGACGATGATGGATTACGACGCGCTGCGCGCCGAACAGGCGGCCTTGCGAAGCAAGGGCATTCACCGCGGTATCGGCATAGCGAGCTTCATCGAAGTCACCAATCCCAGTGCAGCGTTTTACGGCGTCGGCGGCGCCAAAATATCCTCGCAGGACGGCGTCGCGGTGCGGCTGGACGCGCAGGGCTCCGTGATCTGCCAGACAAGCATCACCGAACAGGGGCAGGGCTCCGAATCGCTCACGGCGCAGATCGTCGGCAGCGTGCTCGGCGTCTCGATGGAACGCGTCCGCGTCATTCTCGGCGATACCGACAACACGCCTTACGGCGGCGGTACCTGGGCCTCGCGCGGCGCCGGCATCGGCGGCGAGGCAGCACTCCAGGCGGCGAAAGTTCTGCGCAGGAACATCCTCGATGTCGCCGCCGCCATCCTGCAGTCGTCGTCGGCTGAACTCGACATCGCGGACAATGCGATCGTCAATGCCGGCGATGGCGCGTCGCGCATGGAGTTGCGCGAACTCGCGCGGATCGTGTACTTTCGTCCCGACACCTTGCCGCCGGGCGTTCAGCCCGAGCTGATGGCGACGCGCCACTTCGTGCCGCGCGAATACCCCTTTGCCTTCACCAATGGCGTGCAGGCCTCATGGCTGGAGGTCGACACGGACACCGGCTTCGTCAAGCTGCTCCGGCATTGGGTCGTCGAGGACTGCGGAACCCTCATCAATCCGCAACTGGTCGACGAGCAGATCAGGGGCGGCGTGGTGCAGGGTCTTGGCGCGGCGCTGTTCGAGAAGTGCGCCTACGATGAACGGGGACAGCTGACCAACGCCAACATGGCCGACTATCTGGTGCCGATGTCGGGCGAAATGCCCGATATCGACGTCGGCCACGTGGTGTCGCCGACGGCAGAGACCGAACTCGGGGCAAAGGGCGCGGGCGAGGCCGGTACCGCGGGGGCCGCCGCGGCGGTGGCGAACGCGGTGAACGATGCGCTCAGGCCGTTCGGCGCCGTGATCACCGAGATTCCGCTGACGCCGCAGACCATCCTGACGGCGTTGGGACGAATTTGAGCGAGGACGAGGCAGGAACAGCTGATGCGATCAGGGCGTGACCGGCTTGCGATAGACGTCCTTGGTCGCGAGCATGCCGTCCCTGAAGGTATAGCGCTCGATGCCGCGCTGTTCCCGCTGCTCGCCGCTGGCGCTTACGGTTTCGCTGACGCGAAACGTCATGAAGGTCACCTCGCCGGCATGATGGTAGGCCACCTCGTGGAAGCGCTGCGCTGAGAACAGCGCCTTCTGCCCGGCCAGATGCTCGCCAATCGCCGCGGGGCCGGAGAGGGTTTTGGTTGTGTCGAGACCGTCATGGAAGCTCCAGAGGAAGTCGGGCGTGACGATCCTGTAGAGCGCGTCCAGGTCATTCCGGAACAAGGCGCGCGCGAAACCTTTGAGCAGTTCGTCTCGTTCGGCAGGTGACAGCATCATTCTGCCGCCACGTTCTTGAGCATTACAGCCTGACGCGCGGTCACCACCACCTTGATGGCGTCCTCGACCCGATCGCGTGCGTATCGCAGTGCGGTGGGCAAATCGTCGAGCGCGAACGTATGGGTATGAATCTTTGTCGCGTCGAAGCGCTTTTCCGCCATCAGCGTCATCGCGCGCCGTGTCGCGCTACGGCCTTCGCCCCTGATGCCGTAGACGTAGATGTTGTTCTTCACCAGATGCGCCAGATCGGTCGTGACAGGATCGTGCGGAAAGGCCGCCAGGCAGATCTTTCCACCGCGATTGGCCATGTGGATAGCCTGATTGACCGTGGCTTCCGTGCCGGCGCACTCGATCACATAGTCCGCGCCGATCCCGCCGGTGAGCTGTCTCACGACATCGACGGCGTTCTCATCGGCGATATTGATGACGCGGTCCGCCCCGAGCGCCGTACCGATCGCGAGGCGCTTGTTGCGCGTTCCCGTCAGGATCACGGGGCTTGCGCCGAGCGCCTTGGCAACGGCCACCGCGAGCAGTCCGATCGGACCGGGGCCAATGACCACGACGCTTTCGCCGGCGACCAGCCCGCCGAGTTCGGTCAGGCCGTACATCGACGTCCCTGCAGTGACGACGAGCGTGGCTTCAGCATCGCTCATGGTGTCGGGCACTCGCGCCAGCGTGTTGATATGATTGACCGCGTATTCGGCGAACCCGCCGTCGGTCGTGAAGCCGTTGGCGCGGTGACCCTTGTCGGGCTTTCCGTAGTTGAGGCACGAGGTGTACATGCCCTGGCGGCAGCGCTTGCACTGACCGCAGCCGGCATGGATTTCCACGCTGACACGTTCGCCGATGGCAAATTCATCGACGGCGGGTCCGAGGGCGGCGACGGTGCCCATATATTCATGACCCGGCGTAAAATTCTTGTTGAAGGGCAGGCCTCCCTGGATGCTTGCCGGCGACCCGCTGTGGATGATCTCGAGGTCGGTGGCGCAGATCGCTACGGCGTCGATACGGACCAGAATTTCAGCGCGCCCCGGCACCGGGGTGGGCTTGTCGCGAAGAAGGAGTTCGTTCGGGTTTCCCAGAACCCAGGCTTTCATCCGCGCGGGGACAGGAAAATCGGGTGATCTCGTAACGCCGGAAGGGTCGTACATTGGCGCGCTCCCCATCTGTGGCCTCGGACGTTACTTGGCCGATAAAATGCTGGAAAGGGGGCAGGCAAAATTAGACAACAGGCCTGTCTCGTTTTCGCCGGGGAAACCGAAAGACTGTCGATCCCGACTCTGCTACTGTAGAACGGCCGATTGGCTTCACAGTGAGGGAGTGGAGTTAATGAAAAGGCTCGTTGAGATTAGCCAGCAGGAATTCCTTTGCCAGGAGCGTATTTCACGGGATTCCGAGCGCAAAGTCTTCTGGATGACGAAGGCGGAGGAGCGGGAACGGTGCGCGCCCGATGAAATTGCGTTCCACTTCAGAGAATGCAACCTCGATATGGCCGCTTCCCAGGCCGCTGCACGCTAGAGTGGATGGCTGAAGCTTGCCGCAGGCTGCATGCCGAGGGCGGGCCTCACAATTTTCTAGCTCGTCTGGCTTCGGGAGCGCCCACGGCTGTAAGCTTTTCGTTCCAAACAGGCGACGAAGTGAACGCGTTAATGTCGCGGTTCCGGCTTGGTAATGGTCTGCCTGACCTCGGCGCCGCAGTCGGAGCACTCGTAGATAAAGTCGATCTTCGCCATGCTCCAATGCGGCTCGACCTCCCTCACGAACATTGGGAGTAGTCCAATACAGCCGGGGCAGATGATCGGCGCGGTCTCAGCTTCGTGATGCTGGATCTGGATGTAGGCTGGCATGTCGGCTCTCCTTCACAGCAGAGGCGCGTGGATCTCAACCCCAAGGCTAACTTACCGTGTAGGCTGGATGCTCATTATCAACTCTTGTGAACGGACAAAGAACGGCCGCACAATCCTGGCGCTTGTGACTTTGTGGCAACATCTGAATTGGCCGGGAAGTGCCGGGCAAATCTGCTGTTGCGGTCGACGCGCTTCGATCAAACCAGCTCGTGCTTCCTGAGATCGCGGGCGTGATCGAAGCGGCTGGCTTGCGAATCGGCATCAACTGTCTGGATCTCGGGAACGGCCGCCTCGGCCAGAATTTCCGCCGTGACATCGTCGACCGAGGAGTCGGCGATTTCGTGGATGAAACTGATGTTGTTGTATTCGCCCGCCGCTACGCGCGAAATGACTTCGCGCCGGGTGATTTCAGGATCGACAATCGCCTCACGTCCGCGCCGCCCATAGTCGATCATCACGACGAAATACTGCATGGGGTCCCCCATATCTCGTACCGCCACCAGTGCGAGATGGGTTGACGAGGAGTTTCCAATATTTCTGATAATCAGCATGAAGTCAAGCTGTAATTCATAAAATCAGAAAAGATTCGGGTCTACCGCATTCGCCGGCTCGCCGCCGATGAGAATCAGTCGGGCGGCGCATCCCTTTGGGCGGTGTCATCATTTCTCGTGCGCGCGGCCGCCATGGGTTTTTGCCGCCTTGCGCGCCCGGGCGGCGGCCTTGGCCCGTAGCCGCTGGATCTGGCCTCTTGGCAGGGTCACGTAGATCTCGCCGATCCATTCCAGCTTCACGCCGTTGATCGCCTTGGCGTTGAAACTGGTGAGATTGACATGAGCGGCGGATTTGCCGCGCTCGATCGTTTTCAGGTAGCGCTCCCCGGTTTTCAGCCGCACCACGGCCTCTTCGCCGTAAAAGCTCGAGACCGGATGCCGCTGCTCCTTGAAAACCACGATAATGTCGCCGTTTTCGTATTTCGGCAGCATTGAATCCCCGGACACCTCGAAAGCGACGGTTTCCTCCGCGATGGGGAAGGGCAGTTCGACCTCGCCGAGGCCTTCCGGGGGCACCTGCTCGTGTTCCGGTTCGATCACGGCACCGGCGCCGACCCGGCCCATGATCGGCACCGAGTTCAGATTCAGATAGTCGATGATAAGGGGGATTTCCGACGCCTTGATAAGCCGTATCCCAGAAAAGAGTTCCGAGACGGCCCCTGGACGAACGCCCATCGCCGCCGCCAGCCCCCCCTTGGTCTTGCCCGGCTTTTTCAGCGCCCGTTCGATCAGACTGACATCCAGCATACTGCATCTCCTTTTTCGATGCGCCCATACTTTCCGAATTTCAGAAGCTTGGCAATTGCGATTATCAGAAATAACGCTTGACATCAAATTCTGTATATCGGAAAATACAGTTCGCTTTTTGGGCGATTCCTACCCTTCGCCGCAATCATCGGGGAGAGGCAATGCAGATCAACTGGCCTTCCGAACATTGTGACGCGTTGCGGGAATGCCTTGCCAAAGGCATGTCCTTTGCCGAATCTGCAGGTGCTATCAACGCCAGGTTCGATACCGCCTATTCGCGCTGTGCCACGATCGGGCGCGCCAAACGAATGGGACTCGCGGCCCTCGACCGACCGCAGCGGTTCTTGAGGGTACCGCAACAGTCAGAATCGTCCAGGTCTCACCAAACTCGCGAATACCCTGTCGAATCGCAGCCGACCGAACGGCCGCGCCGCGTCAAGCTCCGCTGCGTCCAGATACTGCCTCGCCATCTGCCGCTGATTGAACTGGAAGCCGGCGATTGTCGGTATCCCTATGGCGGCGACGCCGAGGACGAGGCCATTACCTTCTGCGGTCATCCGCGGCGCGAAGGCTCGAGCTATTGCCTTGGGCATTTTAACCTGACTCGTGGTCCGGGCTCCGCCTCGGAACGGGCGGCCGTTCCGGTCGCCCTGCGGCTGGTGACAGCGGCATGACCACTGTCGATTGGCCGGCAAATCAAATCCTACCAATGGAGAAGTAAAGTATGGCACGGGCCAGACGCAGAAAGCCGCACGATCCCGCCAAGGTGCACGATCGACGATCCCGCGATCTGCCGCGCAACGCGGAAGTGGCCGCGGTTGAAGTGGACGATCCCCTCGGTCTGGAGCCGAACGACAAGATCGTCGCGCTGCGCTCGATCCGCAACGATCCGCTGGGGCGCATGCACTCTCATCGCCATGTCGATGAGGCGCAATACCAAAGCGGGCGGGCCTTTCAGGCCGATTGGGAAAGGGCCGAGCGCGGCCCACAAGCGGTCGATCCGACCAGGGAGTATGTCGATGGCGGTCTTATGCGGGAGCCGATTACCGAGGCCCAGCGCAAGGCAGTGTTGAGGTTGAACCGGTCGCAGCGTGAACTCGGCGCCGATGGCGCGGCACTGGTGCATGACGTTCTGATCCAGGGCATGACGATGGAGCAGGTCGGGGAACGGCGCGGACTGCGCGCCCAGCGCTGGAAGGACTATTATGTACGCAGGTTCCGGGAATGCCTCGACCGGTTGGCGTTGATCTACGGGTTTGCGACGGGGTAGCGGCAGTGTGCACCGCAACTTGGCGAAAACCTCCCACCCCGAATGGCTTGGCAATAGCGCTGCTTCCGTTTCGTTAAAATTCCCTTTCGGGATGTGCACGTCAAAATTGGCTTCCATCGCCGCCCTCCCTTGCATACGCTAGGCGTTTGCAGGCATGCTGCAAGGCGACTGCCGTCAGTCGCGGAATGCCCAAAATCCCGACCACAGGGGTGGGGTATCAGGGAGGAAGTCTATGAAGCGCAGAACAGTACTTGCCGGGCTTGGTGCAACGGCCGCCGCTGGCGCGCTCGGGATGCCATCGATCCTGAAAGCGCAGGCGCCCGTTACGCTCAACGGTGCCGTACAGTTCAACGACGATCACGCCTTCACCAAGGCGCTGGTCAGGTTCGAAGAGCTGGTGAAGAAATACTACGGCAAGCCGGTCAATTTCACCCTGCACAAGAACTCATCGCTCGGTCTCGAAAAGCAGTATTTCGAGTATATGTCGCAAGGCAAGGCGGTCGATTACGGGATCGTCTCTCCCGCCCATATGTCGACCTTCGCCAAGGCGGCTCCGTTCATCGATGCTCCGTTCGTCTTCAAAGGCATCGAGCACATGAACAAGGTCGTAGCAGCGAACATCCTGGCGCCGATCGCCGACGAAGTCGCCGGGAAGGCCGAGGTGGTGCTGATCGGCTATGCCGGCGGTGGCATCCGCAATATCTTCGCCAACAAGCCGCTCAAGAACCTTGCCGATATCAAGGGCCTCAAGGTACGCGTGCAGGGCGCGCCGATCTGGTCGAAGACGTTCGCGGCCGCCGGCATGTCTCCGACGGTCATTGCCTATAATGAGGTCTACAATGCCATTCAGAACGGCGTGATCTCGGCCGGCGAGAACGAGGCCGCCGGGGTCGAGGCGATGAAGTTCTACGAAGTCGCGCCGCATCTCAATCTGACCCAGCACGCGGTGTCGATCCGCCCGATCTGCTTCTCGGTGAAGACGCTCAAGACCCTGCCCAAGGAATTGCAGGATGCCATCATGAAGGCGGGCAAGGAGGCCGGCGATTTCGGCCGGCAGCTCGAGTCGAGCGAAGAAGTCGTCAAGCTCGATACCCTGGAGAAGGCGGGCAAGCTCAAGCGGGTTCCGTTCGAGGAACGCGATGCCATGAAGAAGCTCACCGATCCCGTGATGGCCGGCTATGCCAAGGAAATCGGCGCCGAAGCCATCTTTGAAAAGATCAACGCCGCCTGAACCGGAAAGCGCCGAACAAGATACCGGGGCAAGCCTCGCGGCTTGCCCCGCTTGATGACTGTGACTTCGCGGGGGCCAATGACCGAAATACCGATGCCATCCAACCCGTCGCTGTGGCGACGCGTGACGGCCGGCTATGCCAAATTGCTCGAAATCCTGCTCGGAGCCTGCGTCGGTATCCTGATCATTCCCGTCACGCTGCAAATCATCTCGCGCTACACCCCCTTCATTCCGTCCTACATCTGGACCGAGGAGATGGCACGGTTCCTGTTCGTATGGACCATCATGATCGGGGCGATGGTCGGCGTCAGGGAGGCGCAGCATTTCGAAGTCGATGTCTGGCCCGATTTGTCGCGGCGGTCCGAGGCCGCGCTACGGATCCTGTCGCGCCTCGGCATCCTGGCGCTGGCACTGGTGTTCGTGTGGGCTGGTATCGAGTTCACACGGTTCGCCTGGAATCGAACCTCGGAGCTGGCCGATCTGCCGCTCTGGGTGATCCACGTCGCGTGGCCGGTTGCGGGCTTCACCTGGATCGCGTTTGCGGGCGAACAGATCGTGGATGAAGCGCGGATCTTGTTCGGGGCAGCACGATGAGTGGTAGCGTTCTTTCCGCCGGGCAGGCCGCAATGGTTCTGTTCGGCACCTTCGTGGCGTTACTCGTCATCCGCGTGCCGGTCGCCTTCGCGCTCGGGCTCGCATGCCTGCCGATCCTGCTGATCGAGCCGCGGCTATCGATGATGATGCTGGCGCAGGAAACCTTCAACGCCTACAACTCCTTCATCCTGCTGTCGGTGCCGTTCTTCCTGTTGACGGCGAACCTGATGAGCATCGGCGGCATCACCGACCGGCTGGTGGCGCTATCGCGCGCGATGGTCGGGCATTGGCCGGGGTCGCTGGCGCAGATCAACGTCGTGCTCTCGGTGTTCTTCGCCGGCATCTCCGGTTCCTCGACGGCGGATGCGGCGAGCCAGTCGAAGATCTTCATCGATGCTCAGACCAAGGAGGGTTACGACCTCTCGTTTTCGATCGCCATTACTGCGGTGTCGGCGGTGCTTGCGGTCATCATTCCGCCATCGATCTTGATGATCGTGTGGGGCGGGCTGATCTCGACATCGATCGCCGCAATGTATCTGGCCGGCATCATTCCGGGATTGCTGATCGCAGGCGCGCAGATGGCAACCGTGCATATTTATGCGGTCCGCCGTGGCTATCCGACCTATCCGAAATCGACCTGGGTGGAGATGCGCTGTTCGCTGTGGCGCTCGATTCCGGCGCTGGTGACGCCGTTCATTATCGTCGGCGGCATCCTGCTCGGCTGGTTCACGGCGACCGAGTCCGCGTGCGTCGCGGTGCTGTATTCCATGGCGCTGTCGACGTTCTTTTACCGGGAAACCGGCGCCAAGGAACTCTACAAGGCGTTCCTCGACACCGGACGGCTAGCCGGCGTCGCGCTGTTCTGCATCGGCACCGCGAGCGCGTTTGGGTGGTTGCTGGCCTACTACAAGATTCCGCAGGCGCTGCTGGAGAATGTCTCCACCTGGGGCATGGGACCGATCGCGGCGGGCTTCTTCATCGCGTTCTGCTTTCTGGTTGTCGGCTGCTTCCTCGACGCCATTCCGGCGATCGTAATCGTCGGCACCGTGCTTGAGCCGCTGGCGAGGTCGGTCGATCTGCACCCCGTGCAATTTGCCATCATCTCGATCGTTTCGCTGGCCTTCGGACTGGTGACGCCGCCATACGGCTTGTGTCTCATGATCGCGTGCTCGATCGCCGGCGTGCGGCTGCGTTATGCCCTCAAGGACACGGTGATCATGCTGATACCGATGCTGCTGGTGCTGGCGGCGCTGATCGTCTGGCCGGAGGTGTCGCTTTTTCTGCCGCGCCTGATCGTTCCGGATATGCTGAAATAGCGGCAGCCCGGCGGGATCGTCTGAATCATGGGCGCTGCGAGCCCGAGGCCCCTTTTCATTGCATGGGGTTGTTTTCGCGATTTTCTACCCTGGCCCTGCGGTGCACCGCCGAACGGACGCTATGCCGGGGCCAGGGACGCAAGATCGCCGGTCTTTTCGCGATTGTTTGCGGCGGAGATGCGGGAGCGGGGCATCCATGCGCCAGGGTTGATTGCGCAGCCATGCGCGCCCGCGCTATCAATCGTCAGCTCTTCGAAACTATTGGGACCAACCGAATGACCGCCAGACCGCATTTACCGGATCGCACGCCACGCGCGAAGGATGTGCCGACCGCACTTGACGGGCTGCTGGTGGTGGATTTCACCCGCGTCGTCGCCGGGCCGGCCTGCACGCAAACACTTGCCGATTTCGGCGCCGAGGTCATCAAGATCGAGAATCCGGATGGTGGCGACGATACGCGGAGCTATGAGCACGCCGATCTCGCCGGAGAAAGTGCCGCGTTTATCAGTCTGAATCGCAACAAGCGCGGCATCGTTCTCGATTTTACCAACCCGGCAGCGTGCGAGGTCGCGCGCGAACTGATCGCACGGGCCGATGTGGTGGTAGAAAATTTCTCCGCCAGCGTCATGAAAAAGTATGGCCTCGACTATGCGTCGGTGGCGCCGGCCAATCCCCGGCTGGTCTATTGCTCGATCTCGGCCTATGGCCGCCAGGGACCGTTTGCCTCCCGCCCTGGATTTGATCCGATCACGCAGGCCGAAAGCGGTTTCATGTCGCTGAACGGCTTTCCGGACGGTCCGCCGGTGCGAACCGGACCGCCCGCGATCGACATGGTGACGGGCATGTCGGCCTGCAATGCGATCCTGCTGGCGCTGGTGGCCCGCGATCGACTCGGCCGCGGGCAGCAGGTTGAGGTGGCGTTGTTCGACGTGGCCTTGGGGATGACGGGATTTTACGGCATGGCCCATTTGATGACCGGCGAGAATTTCGCCCGTCAGGGTAATTCGCCGAACGGGTCTCCCTCGGTCGGGCTCTACGATGCCGCCGATGCGCCGTTTTATATCGCTTGCGCCAACGACCGGCTGTATCGCCGACTCGTCGTTGACGTGCTCGGCCGACCCGACCTCGCCAGCGGCGAGTTCGCCGACCGGCGTGCGCGGACGGCCAACAAGGACAAGCTGCGCGCGATTCTCAGGGGGATTTTTGCCGGAGACAGCCGGGAAAGTTGGGTGAGCAAAATGAAGTCGGCCAATATTCCGGTCGGCTATCTCCGCACCGTCGAGGAAGCGTTCAACTCACCGGAGGTACGCGAGCGCCATCGCGTCAGCCAGATCCCGCACCGGGCTGCGGGCACCGTGCCCCACATCGAGCAGCCGATCAGCCTCGGTTTGACTCCGGTCGCCGATCCCATTGCAGCACCGATGCTGGGCGAGCATACTAGGGAGGTCCTGCGCAAGACGCTCGGCTATGACGATGCCCACATCGCGGCGCTCGCCGAGAAGGGGGCTTTTGGGGCGATGCGAAACGTTGGCTGAGGGGGGTCGCCAACGGCCATTTGCCGTGGATCCCAAAAGCAGGACGTATCGAGGCCGCCGTCAAGGCGGCCCAGGGTGTGCAATTTTGGACAAATCCCACCGGCCCCGGGCCACGCCGGAGCCCGATCTGGCGCAACCTGGCCTTTTGCGGACGATTTTCGACCCTCAGTTCGGCTTGCCGCGCGGGTTGTTCCTTGGCATACTTTCAACTTCGTCGGGTTCGGCGCGGTCAATCTCCAGCCGAGCCATCCGAAGTATCAATGTAGCCGTAGTCAAGCCGAGACGCTCAGCCTCTTGTGCCGCCGTATCGACCTTTCGGGCCAAGCCTTCACGTTTGCCTGGATATGTCATTCATGTTCCTCATTGAAGGTGCGAGATGAAAGATCCCACGTTTGTTGCAGAGCTGCAGAAGAGGCTCGGAGCTCCTTCGAGCGAAACTGTCGAAAGCCTGCGGCTGTTGAAGGCCTTTCTCAAACTTGCACCCGGCCAGCGCTTTGAAATCATCGAGCTGGTCGAACGCCTGGCCGACGAGCCTGCCGGCAGCGATCCCTCATTGTCCTGAAGACCCTCGCTTTCCCGCACACCTGTCGCGTCAGTTGCTGACCGGATTGGCGGCGGGTGGAAGCATGGCGATCGCGTAGATCGCCTCATTCAGCGCCTCGGATTGGTGCCGTGTGCCGGCGGGCAGAAGGATGGTGTCGCCGGGGCGGCAGATGCGTTCGCCGCCCTCCCACTCGAATTTCAGTGCGCCCTTGATGATCACCAGGATCTCATCCACGGGGTGGGTGTGGAAATGATGTATCTTGCCGGCGGCATCGCGCTGCAGTTCGACGCAGCCCTGTTCGGGGAGCAACGCCAGAATAGCGGGGTCGATCGCGAATTCCGTCTTCGTTCCAGCGATGATCTGGGTCATGCCGCTTGCTCCCTGTCTTTGGTTGGTGAGATCTTGTTCTGCGCGAGCTTGGCAAACGGACATCCCGCTTCGGTGTCGTTATCGTCCGTCAAAAAGTACTGCTGGTATTCGCGCCCGTCGGTGGCGCCGTAGCGTCCAAGCAGCGGCGAAGGACCTGTGCCGTCATAGGGGATAAGCCGCTTGCGTACTTCGGCGAACGCGGCCGCCGCGGCCTTTTCCGTTCCGAGAATCTTTTCAAACACCCAGCGCGGCTGAAACGTCAGCGTGAAGGCGCTGCAACGGCGGCTTTGCCGCATCACATGTGCCGGTGTGCTGCACACCACGAAAATCGGTTCACCCGCAAACGAGAACTCCCACATCGGATGGTCGATCTGTTCAGGAATGGTGTCCGGCCACGGACTCTTGTCGAACTGCGCCAGCTGGTCGAGGGTGTGCCACATCTTCCGGTGATAGGCGTCCAGTGTCTGCACCGGCCGCGGCCGGGTGAATACGATCAGCGATGTGTTCGGCCCGTGCGAGCGGGATTCGGCCACGAACAACGCAAGCTGCGCGCCGAGAACCTCAATGTCGTAGGGATCGAGAAACAGATAGCGCAATTGGTCCTGTCGGTAGCCGGTGACGCCGAAAATGCAGGGAAAGGGCCTCGCTTCACTGCTCATCTGCGCTTCGAATTCCGAGAACATCACACTCTGCCATGTACTCACCGCGTGGCTCGATGCGACTTCGCCCCTTCTCAAATACAATCGCGACATTCTGTCCCCTCTTCCATTTAACGCAGCTAACGAACAATCAACTGGCTCCTCATCAGCAGTGGACCGGCGATGCCCGGCAGCGACATGAGCAGCAGAATTCCAATCAGCGCGCTGTAGCCGGCATCGCTGACCGAACCGGCCCCGTACTCGTGACCGGTGCCTGCAAGCTGGCTAGCGCTAACCATGGCAAGCCCGATAATGGGTTGCGAGGCGCCTGCGAAAATCCCTGCAGCCGTCGTGTTGACCGATGCGCCGACGCCAATCAGATCAGCGGTGTAGAGCTTCTTGGTACATTTCAGCACCAGCGGCACGGTCCCGCCAGCGACCAGTCCGAGCACCGAGAACACCACGGTGACATACAGAAAGCCCAGCGCATGAGCGATCGGAGGCAGCAACATCGCGATCAGAAGCATGCGCAGCAGACAAATGCGGATCAGTGCGCTATCGAGCGCTGCGGCTGCCCGGTCCGCCATATGACCGAGGAAGATCGAGCCGATCGCGTTGCCGACCATGAAGGTGAGCAGGGGGGTGCTGGCGGCCGCCGGGGAAATGTTGAAGAAATGCGCCACCATCGGAATTCCCCATACGCCCGACAGCGTCGTCACCACGGCAAAGTGGGATGCAAAGGTCATGGCGCATCCCCAGTTCGCCAATCGCGCCAGCGACTGCCGGCTGGCGGCGAGCACGCTCCTCATGGTTCGGGTGCTGTGCGATACCGGATCCGGCTTGAGGACGATGGAGGCAAAGGCGAGGTTGGCCACGCCGACGCAGGCGATAAAGACAAAGCACGCGCGCCAGCCGAAGCCCGTCACCGCCGCGGCCAGCGGCGTCGTCGCCAGCACGCCGCCGACATAGCCCGAGACCTGCGAGATGCCCGACATCATGCCGAACCGTTCGTCCCTGAAACTGAGCGCGACAAGCTTCAGGAGCGCAGTGAAAACCAGCGCATCGCCACAGGCTATGATCAGTCTTGCGGCAAAAACGTCGAGCAGGTTCGGCGCCAGCGAGAACGCCGCGCTTCCGAGCGAGGACGCCGCCATGCTGCATAGCACCACGCGTTTGACGCCGAAGCGGTCGACCAGAATTCCGGCCGGAATCTGCATCAAGGTGTAGCCCCAGAAGTAGCTTGAGGCGAGCATCGCGACACCGGCGGCGTCAGTAGAGAAGTCCGCCATGAAATCCAGGCTGACCGATTGCGGCGCGACTCGTTGCAGGAACGCGATCGCGTAGGCGGTGGCCACCGCCGCCCACGCCAGATAGGCGCGATCCGTCGGGCGAACAGCCGGGGCGAGTACGGCGTGTTGCTCCGTCAATGCCATCAGACCCTCACGCGGCCGACCGAGAACAGCGCATCCGCCGAGTTCGGGATGATACGCTGCATCGCTTCATCAACCTGCGACGCCGCGCCGTGATAGGTCTGACGGTGATGTTTGATATGGCCGTAGGCGCCGCGCATGATCATGCCGGGCATTTCGAGAAGCTTGCCGGGATAGAGCAAGGCACACATTTCGACGCAGGCCGCCCGCAGCGTATCGTCCTCGACGCCGCTGAGCAGCGAGGGCGTAACTTTCTCGCAGATCCTGGCGTTTGCCGCCCACACGATGGGATTGCGCGTGCGCCATCCGTAGAAGATGCGTCCGTCGTCGCTGGCAGCGCCGCCCGAAGACCTCAGGATCTCGGTGGTAAAAAACCCGTAGAGGCCGCGGCCCTGATGGACCGGAAGCACTTCGGTGCCACTGCGATAGATGGCCGGTTGCCCTGCGATCCGCAGCTTGCGATAGACCGAAAACGCCACCAGTCCGGAAGCGCCGTAGACCAGAATGAGGCTGAATTTCCTGTCGAACGGCGAGGCGGCCGGCGTCCAATGCGGCTCCGTCGCCTGCCAGTTGACGGCGATGATGTTGTTCATCGCATCCATCAACGGCCGTTGTTCGGCGGGGCTGACCCGCGTCGCATCCGGGAAACTGTAGACCGCGTAATCGGGCCAGGGCGATTTGATGGTTCCGTATTGGCGGCGCAGTTCTTGCGACATATCCGACACCCCAGCTATCTGAGCGAGCTATACAGGCGAGCCTCGAATGGCTTAAAGGACAATATGCCCTCGAAATCTGCCACCCCCCGGCGGCCGGAGCCGCGCGAAAAAGCCGCGGCAAGGCGCGTGGCGATCGTTGCGTTTCCCGGGGTGACCCTGCTCGATATTTCAGGCCCGGCGCAGGTGTTCGCGGAACTGCCGGCGATCGAACTGCCCGCGCCGAGCTACTCGCTGTCGTACCTCTCGACATCAGGTGGATTAGTGCCGACCGACGTCGGGATGATGATCGATACCGCCCCGATTTCCAGCATTCGGCCGAACCAGGTCGATACCCTGGTGATCCCGGGCGGCCCGGGAATCTGGGCGTTGCGGCAGGACGTTATCCTGATGGATTGGATTTCAGAGGTGCTGCCCAGGGCCCGGCGCGTGGCGTCCGTCTGTCTTGGAGCATTCGCACTGGCCTGGACCGGCGCGCTGGACGGCAAACGCGCCGCGACGCATTGGCGCTACTGTCCAAGACTGGCGGACGGGTTTCCAAAAATCCGCGTCGAACCGAATGCGATTTTTGTCAAGGACGGGCGGGTCTGGACCTCGGCCGGCGTCAGCGCAGGCATCGACCTCGCGCTCGCCATGATCGAGGAGGATTTTGGCCATACCACTGCGCTCGACGTCGCGCGCCGGCTGGTGGTGTTTCTCAAACGCCCCGGTGGCCAAAGCCAGTTCTCAACAGTGCTGGCGGCGCAGGCCTCCGACGTCGAGGGACGTTTCAGTGCGCTGCACGCCTGGATCATTGAAAACATCGCCGGCGATCTCAAGGTTGAAACGCTCGCCGAAAAGGCCGGCATGAGCCCTCGAACCTTCGCGCGTGCCTATGCCAGTCGTACAGGAATGACGCCGGCAAGCGGGGTAGAGGCGCTGCGCGTGGAGACCGCGCGGCTGCTGCTGGAAAGCAGCGAGATCCGCGGCGTGGTCGACGTGGCGCGGCGGGCAGGCTTCGGCGATGACGAACGGATGCGGCGGGCATTCATCCGGCACCTCGGTATATCGCCTTCGGAATATCGAAACCGCTTTTCGGGCTGATCGGACACTTGCTGCGGCAGACACGATGTTTCCCCGGTTCGTCTCGAAAATGCGCCAACGTCTGACATTTTTCGCCACAATCGAAATCAACCATGTCGCCATGAAAACCTTGGCCGTCATTTCGATTCTGGCGCTGCTTACGATCTCCGGGGCAGCCTACACGGATCAGATTTTGATCGGCGATCAGGCGATGCAGGGCGAGAACTGAAGCTGGCGGCTGTCGCTGGCTTTTCTGTCTGGGGGGACGACACCGATGCTTTCCGTGGATCAATTCTTGAGGTTCATCAGCGTACCAGCCGTCATGGCTGCATTCCTGATCGCATCGCAGGTATCCGGGGGCGGAATTTTCCACTCAGCACCAATGCAAATCGCCAGCCGATGACGGGTTAGCTATCGTCTCGGCCTCGAATAGACCAGCGACTGATCGTCGACGTCCAGGATCGGGAGCCTGTTGACGTGGGTAGGTGCATGCAACTCCTGCAAAGACAGGATGCCGACAGGACAGGCAGCTTTCCCAGTCCGTCCGCAGCGGCTATTGTTCCCCAAAAGGGGAGCGAAACACCATGAATGACGGGACGCCCATTCAACCGATGGCCGCCGAACTCGGCGCGAGCGGCGAAGAGTACCAGAACCTTCACGAGTTCATCCGCAGAGCACGGGCGAATCTCAATCAGAATGCCTGGGACTATATTGTCGGGGCCGCCGAGACCGAGACCACCATGCGGCGCAACCGCATGGCTCTGGACGAGATTGCATTTCGCCCACGCGTATTGCGCAACGTCACCAATGTCGACACCTCCGTCGAGGTGTTCGGCCGCAAGTTGCGATTGCCGGTCGTGCTGGCACCGGTCGGCGCGCTGGAGATATTCAATCCCGACGCCGGCGCGGCCGTGGCACGTGGGGCCGGTACATTCGGTGCCGCGCATATGTTGAGTTCGGTGTCAGAACCTGGCCTCGAGGGGGTCGCCGAAGCCGCGCCGGATGCCCTGCGCATGTTTCAACTCTACGTTCGCGGCGGCGATGCCTTCGTCGAGGATTGTGTCAGCCGCGCGATCGCGAACGGATATGCTGCATTCTGCCTGACCGTCGATACCGCGCATTACAGCCGGCGCGAACGCGATATTGCCAAGCGCTACGTCCGTGCCAGCCGGGTTCGCGCCACCGGGGGCGACTTCCAGAAGGGACTGGAGTGGCGCACCGTGAAGCTGATCAAGGACAAATTCAGGATTCCGCTGGTGATCAAGGGGATCGCGACCGCGGAAGACGCAGCCATCGCGCTCGATCATGGGGTCGAGTGGATCTACGTGTCGAACCACGGCGGGCGTCAGCTCGATCATGGCCGCGGCGCCATGCAGGTTCTGCCCGAGATCGTCGCTGCGGTCGGCGGTCGGGCAAAAATCATGGTCGACGGTTCGTTCTGTCGCGGCACCGATATCGTCAAGGCGATCGCGATGGGCGCAGATCTCGTCGGTATCGGCCGCCTGCAATGCTGGGCGCTTGCGGCTGCCGGTGAGGCCGGGGTCGTGCGCATGCTGGAACTGCTGGAGGACGAGGTGATGCGGTGCCTTGGGCTGCTTGGCGTCACCAGTTTCGCCGAACTCGACAAGGCCTATCTACACCAGGGGACGCCGACCAATCCTCCCCATGTGCTCAGCGCTTTCCCCCTGCTGGATATTGAGCCTTACCATTATTGAGAGCAGTTCTCGCGGGCTACGCGGAAAGGCTCGATTTTTTGGCTTAAGCCGGACGGTTTTTCCTCTCAGCAAGGCCCAGTCCGGTAAAGCCGGTCACGCCGCTGTCCGGCGGTCCGGCCAAACTCTGCAAAGACGTCGCTGCGGAAATGTGATAATTCTCGGCCCAAACCGGAGGATGGCGGAATGATTGAACCGAAACTGGAAGTCCCGACCGAATTGCGCGAACTGGCCGAAAAAACCATCGACCAGGCGGAAAAGGCCTTCGGGATGTTTTTCGATGCCGCGGGCAAGTCGATGGCGTCGGTTCCGAGCCCGGGAACGGAGATGTCCAGGCAGGCGCTGTCGTTCACCGAACAGAACATGAAGGCTGCGTTCGATCATGCACGAAAGCTGGTTCATGCAACCGATCTCCAGGAGGCGATGCGAATTCAGTCGGAATTCCTGAGGAGCCAGTTCACCAATGCCGGCGAGCATATGAGACAGATCACCGGCGGCGTGATGTCGGCCGCGAAGGATGCGTCGAAAGGCAAGTTCTAACCGCTATTCCCGGGCGGATCCCGGCCTGACGCGCTCAGCCAAAGCGAACGCGAATTTCGTCCAGCGCAATTCCGGCTGGCGCGGCGCTCCAGACCTCCCCGGCCGCCACCGGCATGGCCCTTGTCAGCGTGCCGGTGCTGATGATCTCGCCGGCGGCTAGCGGCGGATTGAGCGGGTCGTTCGCCAACAATCCCGCAAGGTGGCGCAGCGCCGAAAGCGGGCCGCCCAGCACGTTGTCGGCATGGCCCCGGTCGATCAGCCGACCGCCGCAATTCAGATCGATCTGGAATGCCGGCAGCGTCCGTTGCCACTCCGTTGCGCGCGGCGCAAACGGATGGCGCGGCCCGATCAGGAGTGCCCCATGCAACCCGTTGGCTGCAATCGTATCAGCCGCGGAGAACTTCCACCCCGGAAAGATCGACTGCACGATCTCGAAGCCGAGTGCGACCCATTCGATGCACGACGACAAAGCCGTCTCGTCCATCCATGCGGAGGGCGCAGCCGAAAGGCCGAACACGATTTCGGGCTCGATGCGCGGTTCGGAAAATGAGCCCAGGGGCAGCGTGTCGAGAGCGGTGAGGGCGTGCAGGCTGCGGTCGAACACATAGCCCCAGATCGGGGCATAGACGCCATATTCCGGCCAGATCGTGCGATTGGTGAAACCAATTTTTCGCCCCATCACCCTGGCGCCGCCTGCCTCGTATAGTCGTCGAATCCGCGGCGTTACACGGTAGGCGTCATCGACGCTCAGGCCACCGGGCTTCGAGGAGAAGGGTGAGATTTGCCGGCTGCCGACCAGCGCGACGAAGGCATCGTCCGCTATGGATTCTCGAGTTTCGTCACTTTCGTTTTGATCCATTTGCGGCAACTTACTCCTTACCGATGCGGCCCGCGCCGGCTTTTCTTCTGGCCGGTGACGGGCTCTGCCTGCAGCCTCTCCCTGCCAAAGGACTACGCTGTTCGCCAGCGCCAATGCAATGGGCTCGATAATCAGCTAGATAGAGCGATCGGTGAGGAAACTCCAAGGCGGGCATTCATGGCTGAAATCACTCAGTTCATTGCATTGGCTTTCGATCTCGTTGATGGCGGGCTTGTTCCGAGTGAAACCGTTGACTGCGCAAGTCCCGCCCTCGCGATCCAAACGGCGCAAGGGCAGTGGAAACTGTTCGGTCACGCCGGAGCCATAGCGTTCAGCCGTACCAGCGATTTCGAGCAGGGCAAATTCAACCACAGGTTGGTGCTGCGCCGGTTTGGGCAGGTGCCCGATGAGTACGCCAATGAGGATGCGGACCGGTGAGTTCCCTGCCGACGCTGTGGCGCTTCGCTCTGTCGATCGCCGGGCTTACGGCGACGGCCCCCTGGACGGGTCCGTGATCGCAGCGCGAATTCCGGTCAATACGGAATTGAAATGCTTGTCGCGTTCCCGATCGAAGCGCTGCTGATGGGCGCGAAAAGCCGCGACCCTGCCTTCAATTTCTTCGCGAATGGGGCTCCGGGCAACGGGTAATCTGCGCGGGGGGTCCGCGACTTCAACCGGCGATTCAAGCGTTTCAAAAACCACGGGGGACACGAGGGAAGCGGGCGGCTCAACCTGAACATCAGCCTCCGGCTTCTTCCCGGTGACAGCCTGCACAAATGCCATTGTTTGCGCGATTAAGAGATCGCGCTCCATTACCCACTTCATTACGCACCTCACCCGGGCCTGATTCCAGCAAAAAGCGGGGGATTAATCAAGCCGGTTTTTTCGCCACCCGTGCCGCGTCACGCCCCGGGCTTCTGTTTTCCCGCAGGCATGACCATCCCTCAGCGGACGCTGACAAATGCACCCCACAGGGCAGCGAGAATGGCGCCCGCCAGAACGTAAGTTGGACTCCGACAGAACGTGCTGCCATATCGGCACATTTCGACGCCAAGCGTGCCAATTTCCTGATTACCGGCGGCATAGAACAAGGCAGACAAGATCGCCAGTACGGCGGCCACAAAGTACATGGAGACACCCCGGAGCTGTTTTCCCTGGCAGAGTCCGCGCAATCATTCCGCGCAGGAGCCGCATATCCTGTGGCTCAAGGTTTAAGCAGCCGTGACATCGAGGCGTGGAATTTTCGCGAAAATTTGCTTCAACAAGGCGACAAATTGTTCGGAACGGATGGTCCGGCCAAAGCCGATTCAACGATGGTTGGAGGCGGAGCGGACGTGCCGGTATCCGTCCGACTTACAGGCATTGCGCCAGCGCTCTTTCGGGACAGAGCTTGAAGGAGTTCGACAGCGAAAACAGCACGCGTGCGCTGCGCGTCGTGTTGTCGAGCGCGCGATAGTTCAGTGGCGCGGCCACTGCGATGTCCGCCCGCAGATCGTTGCCCAGGAAGAGCCGAGCGCCAAGACCGACAGAGGTGAGTGCAAAACCATCGGTGTAGCTGTATCCGTGATTCCAGGCGGTTCCGGCATCGACGAAGCCGTAGAACTGATAGCCCGTCAGATATTTGAAAGTGAGCTTCTGATCGAAACGCAATTCGAACGAACCGGCCATGGCGTTGTCGCCGCTGATCGCGGCGCTGCCGTAGCCGCGCCCGAAGACCGCCCCGCCCAAATAGAACTGCTGCGAGGTGAACAACGGGCCGGAGGCAAGCTGGCCGGCCCCTGACAGCTTCACCGACCATGCATCGGACAGCGTCTGGTACCGTGTGAAGCCGAGGTTCAGCACCGAGAACGTGCTGGATGCGCCGTCGCGGGACACAAGAAAATCGCCCGAGCGCGAGGCGCCGAAGACGTCGAGACCCTGACGCCATGTCGCCGTCAGATAATTCGTGCCGCCGAAATCGTCTTGCAACCGGTAGTCTGCGGTCAGGCGGATGGTGCGAATGTGATCCATATAGAACGCGCCAAAGACGTCCTTCTCGGTGACGTTGGTAAAGGCCAGCGCTCCGGTGACCGTCAGAGTCGATTTTTGCGCTTGCAGCGGGACGACGCTGCCGCGCACCTCGAATGACTCGGTCGTAGTGACGTCGTTGTCCAGGCGGCGGATGTCGCCGGGCCGGACCTCGCTATATAGCATGGACGCACCAAGCTGCGCTCCGTCGGTGCCGACAGGCACGTCATAGGACAGCCGGCCGAACGCCAGTTGGCGCGGATCGTTGGTGATGGTCGAAAGGTTGACCGCGAGCACGTCGCCGGGTGCGAGGTAGGAATTGAACGCGCCCGCCGCATAGGTCTGCCAGGGACCGACCGACGACGAGCCGAGATTATCAATCCCGAACGAAGTGAAGATGCGCCAGGTTTTCAGATGAACGACGAGGCGAAAGCGCCCGCTGCCGAGGCCGATCTCTTCGAGTTCGGTATCGGTGACGCGCACGCCCGGCCGACCATTGATAAGTAACAATTGCCGTTCCAGCGTCGTCAAGCGCGACGGCTGTTCGGCCAGCACCGGGCCGAGCAGGGGCCGCACGCCGAATTGCTCGGCGCCGTCGCCCTTAAACGCCACTTCCGTGATGCCGCCTTCGATCACCTGAAGGCGGACATGGCCACCCTGAATGTTCTGGGGCGGCACGATGGCACGGCTCAGGTGAAATCCGGCCGCGCGGTAGAGGTCGCTGACCGCCGAGGCGATCGCCGCGAGGTCGGCCTGCGAGACCTTTTTTTCGAGGTAAGGTTGATAGGTCCTTGCGATATCTTCGTGCGGAATTGCGCTGGCGCCGGTTAACGAAACCTTACGGAGAACGACCAGCGGTGTGGAATCCGCAGGCGCCTCCGCGCGCGATACACGTGGGATTTGCACGCCGGACCGGGCGGCGGCCGCGGCCTGCTCGGATTGCAACGCGTCGAAACGTTTTTCGGTCTGCCGGGGGTCGAAGCCCGGCTGGCTGGCCTGCTGCGCCGTTGCCGGGTCTGGGACGATGACAGCCTGCATCAGAAAAGCGGCAAGGGCGGAGCGGGCGAGACCAGTCCCCCGGCGTCCGCTCGCTGACGGCGCCGCATATCCGTAGTTCCACGGATAGATCCGACTGCTTCCCTGCTGAGCAACTACACGCATGATTTTTCATAGGATTTTATGGTCAATGAATCGTTAAGGGGCCTGCTTGATCCCGGGGTTTCCACTCACTCAATGTTGAAACATTTGCGGTAGGTCTAAAGGGCATTTCAGACAAGCGGAGGTTTTCATGATTGCGACTGGCCGGCTTTTGCGCATCCTGGTGATGACGCTTGTCGTGGGAACCGCTTCCAGTGCGCTCGCCGCGGACGAGGGCGCCTGGTCGGTCAGCAAATCATCCGGCGAAGTCTGGATGACCACGACCGGCGCCCAGCCGGTTTCGCTCGGCAAGGAAGAGCTACTGAAACCGGGCGACAGCATTCGTACCGGCCGCAACGGCCGGGTGCTGCTGGTTCGCGGCGAGGAGACCATCATGGTTTCGCCGAACTCGGTGATCGGCCTGCCCGCGGAAAAGAAGGAGGGACTGGCGACAACCATCGTGCAGCGGGCCGGTTCGATCCTGCTGGAAGTGGAAAAGCGCAACGTCAAACATTTCGAGGTTGAGACGCCGTACCTCGCCGCAGTCGTCAAGGGCACCCAGTTTCGTGTCTCCGTGAACGCCACCTCCACCAGCGTCGACGTCATCAAGGGTCAAGTCCAGGTCGCCGACTTCAAGTCCGGCCAGATCGCGCAAGTAATGCCGGGGCAGCACGCGACCGCCTTCGCGCAGGGCAATTCGGGCCTTTCCCTGGGTGGATCCGGCACCTTCAGTCCGATCGAACGCGGCCAGCCGCGCGCTCCGACGATCGACCGGGTTCCGGTTCCGAAGTCGGGCCTCACGGTACCACGCCACGCTGCCAATGGCCCGGCGATCCGCGCGATCGGACAGGGTAACCCGGCGACGACCGCCAAACCCGGCCGCGCATCGCTGCAACCACAACGCAATGCAATGGGTGTGTCGACGAGGCACTCTCCGACCCGGATTTCCTCGTCGCTGGGCGAGGTCCGGTTGAATATCCACCGGGTCACCAACGGTATCGCCCGCGGTTCGGCGCAGTCGCATGGCGCGACGAGAAGCGTGGCCAGCCGGGATACCATCTGGGGTCCGCGGAATGCCGTGGCTACTGCGATGGCAAATGGCTCCAGCAATGCGAGTGGCGCAGATAACGGAAATGGCAACGCAGGTGGCGTGGCCGGTTCGGGCGCAGCCGGTGCGATAGCGGCTACGGCTT
Source organism: Bradyrhizobium sp. (assembly GCF_030693485.1). Taxonomy (GTDB): domain Bacteria; phylum Pseudomonadota; class Alphaproteobacteria; order Rhizobiales; family Xanthobacteraceae; genus Bradyrhizobium. Next base: position 57,457 of record NZ_JAUYAN010000180.1, read on the forward strand.
CGCCGGTGGGTGGAAACGGAAACGGCAATAACGGCAACGGCAATGGCAACGGAAACGGGAACGGGAACAACGGGAACGGCAATGGCAACGGCGGCGCGAACGGCGGAGGCAATGGCAATGGCAATGGCAACGGCAATGGCAATGGCCGCGGCCGCGGTCGCTAACGCGTTGCTGCCTGGCACAGGCTTGACCGGATAGATCGAAGGGGGCGCGCTTCCTGGTTGGGAGGCGTGCAGGGGGGGGTTAACGTGAAACACTACCGGCCGCATATCTTTGTGGTGGTTGCGCTGGTGATCGTGCTGTCGTCAGGCTGGCATGGCGCGTTTCGCAGCGCACTGACCGATCTGCGGTTCGCGTGGCAGTCGCGCCAGGCCAGCGGCGACATTGTCGTGGTAGCGATCGATGCGCCGTCGATCGAAAAAATCGGAGTTTGGCCCTGGCCGCGCCGGTTCCACGCCGACCTGTTGCGTCGGCTGGAAAGCGCCGACGTAAAGGACGTGGTCTTCGATGTCGATTTCTCGACGCCGTCCGATACTGCGTCGGACCAGGCATTCGTCGAGGCGCTTCGGGCAACGGGCGGATCCGTCATATTGCCGGCTTTCAAGCAGCCGGCTGCCGACGCCGGAAACGCAAAGCCCGTCCACGTCAATCGTCCACTCGGTCAATTCGGCGAGCACTCGTGGACTGCCGTCGTCAATGTCGCGGTCGAACGTGACGGACTTGTCCGTCGTTACCCATTCGGCGATACACTCGACGGGGAGTTTCATCCCTCGATGGGGGCCGCACTGGCGGGGCAGCACGCTGCAAAGAGCGCCCCGTTCCTGATCGACTTCGGTATTCGCACCGCCTCGATTCCGGTCGTTTCCTACGTCGATGTGCTGCGCGGCGAAGAGGCCGCCCTGAACCGGCTGAAGGGCAAGAAGGTCATCATCGGCGGTACCGCGCTCGAACTCGGCGATCGTTTCAGCGTCCCCAACGGCGGGGTTATCGCCGGGCCAATCCTGCAAACCCTCGCCGCCGAATCTATCCTGCAGAACCGCACGCTGCGCTGGACTTCCGACGTCGTGACGCTGGCGGGGTTATGCGTTATCTCGCTGATCATGATGTTCTCGTGGCGTCGCGTTTCCGCGGGCGCCCGGGTGATCGTTCTGGTCGTGATGGCCGCCGCCGCCGAAGCCATTGCCATGCTGCTGCAGGCAAAATTTCCTCTTGTGCTTGACACCTCGCTCTTTTTGACTGCGATCGCCGTATACATGGCCGCCATCGCACTCGACGAAATCGACTTTCGGGACCTGCTGGGCCGGATCGCCGAAAATCGCTTTCAGCGCATCGCGATGTCGCTGGGCGACGGTCTGGTGTGCACCGATTACAATCACCGGATCACGGTGTGGAATCCCGGGGCGGTCGCGATCTTCGGCTACGAGCCCGATGAAATGATCGGAAAACCGTTCGATTCGATTTGCGCCGCGCCAGCCATGGCTGCGGCTGGTTCGATTTCGACTTTCGAAGCGGCTTATGCCCGGTCGCAACAGCCGGGTGGCGTGGTAATGGAGTTCGACGGGTTGCGAAGGAACGGCGAGGTGTTTCCAGTCGAGGCCTGCGTCTCCGGTTGGCAGGGTACCGACGGCTTTCAGTACGGCGCGATCCTGCGCGACATCTCGGTTCGGAAACGCGAAGCCGAGCGCATCAGGTATCTGGCGGAATACGACTCGCTTACAGGGCTCGCCAACCGCGATACGCTTCACGACAGTCTGTCGGTGATGATCTTCAACGCAGAAAAGCAGGCCGCAGAAGTGGCGCTGCTGGTTGTTGGCCTCGACGGATTCCAGCAGATCAATGACATGCTCGGACACGCCTGCGGCGATAGCGTGCTGCGTGCTGTATCCGAACGCCTGAAAGCCGAGATTGCTGGTGCGGGAATCGTGGCGCGCTTGAGCGGCGATGAATTCGCGATCGCCATTCCTGGCGCTGCCATGACCGGAACGGCTGTACAGCTATCCGAACGCATCGCGCTCACATTCGCTACACCTCTCCTGGTCGGAATGCGGCTGCACCGTCTCAAGGCCAGCATCGGGGCCGCCGTCTATCCCCGCGATGGCGGTACGGCCGAAGAATTGCTGAGCAACAGCCATCTCGCATTTTGCCGCGCCAAGGCGACCAAGCGGGGCGGGCATGTGGTATTCGAAGCCGCCATCCGGCATGAACTTGAATCGCGTCTGACGCTGGAGACGGAACTGGCCCGCGCCGCCGAGCGGAATGAATTCGAACTGTTCTATCAGCCGCAGGTTCGTCTCGCGGATGGGGGCTTGGTCGGCGCGGAAGCCCTTATTCGCTGGCGCCATCCCGTCCGCGGCCTGGTCTCGCCAGCCGAATTCATGCCGGTCGTCAATACATCCTCCATTTCGGAGCGCATTGCGGGATGGGTTCTGGAAACCGCATGCCGGCAGGCGCGGATCTGGGAGCGGGCCGGCCATCGCATCCGTGTCGGCATCAATCTTTCGCCTTCGCAGCTCCAGTCAGGTGACTTTGCAGCATCGGTCGCCGAGATGCTCGACCTCACCGGCCTGGCGCCTTCGCTGCTCGAACTCGAGCTAACCGAGGACATTCTGCTGCTGGACGAACAGCGGGTGCTCGATACATTCCTGAGGATTCAGGAACTCGGCGTGCGTGTCGTCTTCGACGATTTCGGCACCGGCTATGCCAGCCTGAGCTATCTCAAGAAGTTCCCGCTGGACGGGCTCAAGATCGACCGCTCCTTCGTGCTCGAACTGCATGTCGATTCCGACGATGCGGCCATCGTCAGTTCGACGGTCGGCCTCAGCAAGAAACTCGGCCTGTCGGTGATTGCCGAAGGTATCGAAAACCGCGCCACCGTCGATGTGCTGGTGAGCATGGGATGCGAGGAAGGGCAGGGCTATTTCTTCGGCCGGCCGATGCCGGCTCAAGCGTTCGAGGACCAGTTCCTCACCGTGCGTGTCCCCGCTACCCGCGTGCTTGAAGCAAGCGAGCTTGCGTAGGCAAGGGACCTGCTTCGTGCGAGCTAGGGCACATCGACGCTGTTGTTGTCCTCGCCGACGCGTCTCGGGCCGGCCAGCCTGAGCGCGGCGTCAATTCTTGACTGAACGCGGCGGGCGGCCATGGCGGCAAGCCTGGTTCTGGTCTTGCCGGCCTTGACGTCATCGCCGATCTGGAATTGCCATTGCCAGACGTCCGGCTCGACGGTCGGCGCGACGCCGTATGGGACGCCTCTATGGATCACAGAAAGGTTCCATGTCGAGAAAATGCGCCCGAGGAACGATATTTCGGTTCCCCAATCAATCCGCGAAACTACCGGACTATGCCCGGCCACTTCAGCGCCGCGCGGTCGAACGGCAAACTTGACGTGTCGGGCAAATCAGGCGCATTTTGACAGCGTTGCAGGAATCTCAGAGCCCGCGTCGGGAAACCGGCCGCGGGCTTTCTCAATCAGGAGCACCACACGTTTGGGGGCGATTGTGACCTTGAACGTGGACGTCCTCGCAGTATAGCTTTGGAGCAGTTGGAGGACATTCGAATGGCAAGGGCCGCGCACGTCCGGCCAGTCTGTCGCGTGGCGTTCGCCGGATTGGTGCTGGTTTGCTTTTCCGGCCTCGCCTTGGGCAAGGACGCCGATGACGGCGACGATGAATCGGTAAAGGCCGCCACGACGCCGAACCTCTATCTGGACCTGAGGACGAACTACGGCACCTTTCCGGCCGGCTCGCTCTCGATCGGCTTCGGCGGCATCGGGACGCTCAACGGCCATCCAGCGCTGTCGGCCCTCGCGGACTTTTCGAGATTTTCGAACCTCACGACGCTACCGGCCTTTTCGTCACCGTCCAGCCAGAGCGTCGGGCTCGATGTTCCCCTTACGAGCGATCTCAATGACCGGTTTTCTGTGTATGGCGGCTTCAGTGCCAGCGCGTCGCGCACCGACCTGTCCGACTGGTCCGCACTCACGATCTACAGCTGGAACGTCGGTTTCCAGGCCGACGTCTATCAGCAGAACGGCGGATCCATTCCGACAATTACCGTGCAGTCGACGCTGACACTGCCGGTGCCACACGCCGTGCTGCCCACGACCTCGCTCAACACCATTGTCGAGTTCGCCTACGCCCTGAACACCGACGAAACCCGGGGGCTGCTGGCTGGCGTCCAGCACACCGGGGTTGCGGTGGACTCCGCTTTGGTCAGGATCAACCCCAATATCGTCGGCTACGTCGGCGGTTACTACCAGTGGGACAACAACTGGAAGTTCACCGGTCGCGTCGGGGTTCAATCCTTTGGCGGCGCGCAACTTCTCAACCGGACGCCGTTCGAGTCTTTCACCCAGCCGATCGTCAGGCTCGACCTCGACCGGATGGATGACGATGACAACCGCCTGTTCGGCGTGACGGCGGTGATCTCGTGGGTGCCGAAGCCCTCCTATCAGTTGACGGTGAGAACGCCGCTTTACCTGGTGAAGAACTAGCGCGCCTTCCGCGCGCCAGAAATGTTTTGACACGTCGGGCAAATCACCGGCATAAATTCAGCATCGCAGAAATAGTGGAACCCGCGCCGGAACCGGCTGCGGGTTCTTTCGTATCGGAGGTTTGAATCGGGCGGTCATTGCCGTCACATCTCCTTTGTGCCGCCGCAATTTCGCAGTCCCGTGGCCCGCGCTGGGCTCAAGGATGTCGCGATGAAACAACTGTTCGTGGGCGCGCTGATCGCAGCTTCATTTTTCCCGTTTGTGGCAAGCGCACAAGAGCGTGCCGGAAGTGCTGCCCTGGGCGCGGTATCGGGTGCCGTCGTGTTGGGACCGATCGGCGCGGTGGCGGGTGCGTTCATCGGATACACCGCAGGACCCTCGATCGCGCGCTCCTGGGGAATGCAGCGATCCTCATCGCGATCCCGCGCAAGGCATGCAACACAATCCGGTCCCGCGCCCCAGCGACAAGCAGCCGCCGCGACAAATTCGCCGCCACCGGTCAGGACGTCGCCGCTTCCGGCCAAGAGAGCCGCGCCGCCACCGGTTCAGGGGTTTGAATAGAACCGGCTTGTACCCCGGCGATCGGCCGCCGCAACGAAGACATTTGACACGTCGGGCAAATCACCGGCATAATCTCACCATCGCAAGAATTCCAAAGCCCGCGCCGGGAAACCGGCCGCGGGCTTTTTCAATCCGAGTTTCCCGAATCGGACGGCGGCCGCACGTCATGGCGCACATCATCCCATGCATCGCTGCCAGAAGCGTCGCAAGCGGGACGCCGTCCGAGCCTGTTCCTGAATTCTGCCGGCGCGCGCGAACGCGCCGGGACGCGGCGTGGCAGAAGTCCACGGCCGCACGCGGCCTCCATCGGCTGGAGATACGGTTCGCGCCGGAAATGATCGCATCAAGCGATCATGCCGCACATTTATTTCATACCGAGCTGGAGGCCGACATGACCGCATCATTGATCGCACTCGCCCTGGCGGGCCTCGTCGCGGTTGTCGCGTGGGAGGTGTTTCAGTGAGTGCCGAAATTATCCTGTCTGTGCCGCGCCCGAAACATCACCAGGTGCCAACCGGCTGCATCGGGGCAAACCCCAAAAGGAATCGGGATTGAAGATGGCTAAGGCGCTTACTGAAATCCGTTCGCTGGCGCGAACCTATACCCGGAGCGCGATTCGGACGCTGGTTACCGTGATGTGCCACCCCAAGACGTCGGCGGCCGCGAAAATCGCCGCCGCGAACAGCATTCTGGATCGCGGTTGGGGCAAGGCCACTCAACCGAGCGGGAATGGCGAGGACGAACTCCGGAAACTGATCTACAGAATCGAGCGTACCATTGTCCATCCTGAAAATCCCGACAGCCAAGGTATTTGAGCCGCTGCTGGCGCCGTCGCGCTACAAGGGCGCCTACGGCGGCCGCGGCTCGGGAAAATCCCACTTCTTCGGTGAGCTGCTGGTCGAGAGTTGCCAAGCCGAGCGCGGCACGCTGGCGGTTTGCATTCGCGAGGCACAAAGGACGCTGACGCAGTCGTCCAAGCGGCTGATCGAAAGCAAGATCGAGGCTCTCGGCCTCGGTCACCAGTTCAAGATCTTCAGCGACAAGATCGCCACGCCCGGCGACGGCGCCATCATCTTCCGCGGCATGCAGGATCATACTGCGGAGTCGATCAAGTCGCTGGAGGGATTTCGTCTCGCCTGGATCGATGAAGCTCAAAATCTGAGCGCACGCAGTCTGGCGCTGCTGCGTCCCACCATCCGCGCCGAGGGGTCGGAACTGTGGGCGAGCTGGAATCCGCGGCGCAAGTCGGATGCGATCGACGATTTCTTCCGGGTGAGGCTGCCGGCCGGCACGATCCTCGTCAACGCCAACTGGCGCGACAATCCCTGGTTTCCAGCCGTGCTGGAGGATGAACGCAAGACGGACCTTTCGCGCTATCCCGAGCGTTACGACCATATCTGGGAAGGTGACTATGTGAGGGCGTTCGAGGGCGCCTATTTTGCCCAGATGCTTTCCGAGGCTCGGGCGCAGGGGCGGATCGGCAAGGTCTCGGCCGATCCGTTGCTGCCACTACGCGCCTTCGTCGACATCGGCGGCTCCGGCGCCACCGCGGACGCCTTTACGATGTGGGTTGTGCAGTGGGTCGGACAGGAAGTCCGGATTCTCGACTACTACGAGAGCGTCGGCCAAGTGCTGGCGTTTCACGTCAACTGGCTGCGTTCGCGCGGCTATTCCAACGCGATACTCTATCTGCCGCACGACGGCGTCAATCGGAACAACATCACCGGCAAGCGCTACGAGGATCATCTGCGCGACGCCGGTTTCAACGTCGAGCCGCCGGTAAAGAACCAGGGCAGGGGCGCTGCGATGATGCGCGTCGAGGCGCTGCGAAGGCTCGGGCCACAGATCTGGTGGAACGAGGCGACCACCGAACCCGGCCGCGACGCCATCGGCTTCTATCACGAGCGCAAGGACGACGTTCGCAATGTCGGCCTCGGACCGGAGCATGACTGGTCCAGTCATGCGGCGGACGCGCTTGGCTTGATGGCGATCTGTTACCAGGAGCCGGGGCGGGCGGGGAGTTTCAACCGTCCGATCCGGTATCGGGAGCAGGGGTGGGTATGAGGAGCAGGCGAAACGATTACTCGACCCGCGCTTTCGTTGCTCACCAAGCTGAATTGTCACAGCGCGACAAATCTGAGCCAGTCGCCGGTACGCATGGGTGGCCTTCGGGGCACGTTGCGTCATTCGCCGATCCGGTTGGCCTGACGATGTGCGTTGGTCGCGCGGACGTGCACAAAAGATCCTGAAACTATCCGCGAAAAGTAACGGGGAGGTACACGAAAGGGTCCGACGGAATGTGGAGAACGAACCTGCCGAGTTCTTCGGGCGGACAGGGACGGACTGATGCGTCGAATTGCAGGCCGAGCGATTGCGTTGCTAGCCGTTCTCGGAGCGGCGCTGGCCTCCGCCTCGCTCGCATATAATGCATGGCGCGACAGCAACGTCAGCACGATCGCCGTCTCCAGATTATCGGACCTCGAGGAGGTGTTCGAGGTCGATGCCTCGGGCCTTCGGCTGAAAAACCCGGAATTCCTCACGGTGTGCTTCACCGGGGACTATGTACATGCCTTGGAGGATGCGCAGGCCTGGTTCCGTGCGGACAATACCAGGTTCAGGCGGGCGCTTCGGGCGGCTGGTGGCCGCGCCGATCCGTTCAACGGTAATCAATATGCCTCGATTGTTCTGCTGTCCCACTCGTCGGCGTTGATTTTGCAGCTCGAGTGGCGAGGGGGATTGCTACTCGGGAATCTTGGCTGTGCCAGTACCGCGGTCGGTGACATCCAGATCAAACGATATCAAACCAATCCCACCATCAAGTTCTATCTTCCAAATGCAACGCCCAAATCACCACGTGGCCCGGGGCAGCCACGCGCGACCCTGTGCCAGGAAAAAATGGAACGACTCGTTGAGTCGATTGATGACCTTTTGGGCAAGCAAGTACTCAAGGATGAGTTTTTCTGGGCCGCGATGAGAAAGTACCTGCCACCTACGGGCTGCACAGCCGATGAAGTTACTTCAACTCTGAGCAAGTCGAGGTTTCTTGTGGAGCCGCGAGGCGACGGTGCTGGTCAATGGATGCGTCTGACAAACGGACAGATGGGCATCCTATTTCGGTTGGACAAGGAAACAGGGAAAATTGACGAGCCTCAACTGATCACACCTGACCGCAGCTTCTCTTGAGGTTCGTAGTACGGAGCAATACGTCGATGCCAGACAGGATCTATGTCACCTATACGCCAACCGGCGGCCCGGAAAGTTATCATACGGCGATCCACTATGAGCGCACGGACTCCGCCGGCAATATCATCAGGCATGACGTTATTGAAGCAGACCCCGAAAAAGAACACCTGGGCATCCCAGAAAAGGCACACGGCGTCATGGAAGAGGCACTGCGCACGGACCACGGTCCGTCTCGCTTCGGCCGGGTTAAGGCAACTATTCGTGGCAATCAAGCGAGAGACCCTCGAAAGTTCCGGAGCGACGATCCAGATGCTCCCTATGAGGTCATTGCGGAGGGTGACGATCTCAGCGGCCATCTCTCGCGGATGCAGCTCTATGCGCATGGGGTCAACCGTGCGGGGTTCGCCTATCGAGGTCATCGCCAGAACAGCAACACGTTCGCAGGCTGGGCTCTTCGAGCCGGCGAACTTCCGGGACCGCGGGGCGTGGCTCGCGATCCCAAGGGACCCGCCGGCGAGTTGCTGGAGTTTTTCACGCCGGGCTTGAACGAACCGTGGGAGGCTCCCATCGGCCCGAGCAGTGAGCTAAACGTCCTGCGTGATGTCAGTGGCGGCAACGGAAGCCGGAATTCTCTTCCGGCAGACGCCTCCGGTGGTCGTCCCGCTTCGTCAATGCCTGGGCCGCAGAATTCACAAGGGGTACCGCCCGTTCGACGCCTGAGCGGAAGGCTTGTCGGCGACTCACTCAATGATCGTTTCGGTAGCTGGACTTCCAGCGGTGGAGGCATCAGCCCGCGTAATCCCAACCTGCCGGAGCCGCCGCCAGAGCCTGGCTGGCCGCCCGGGACGTTTCACGGCGAACCGATGCCGTACTGGATTACGCTACCGCTGAACCGGGATATGTCCGATCATTCCGGATCTCTGGGCCATAGCAGCGGGTTTACTGTTCCGGCAGGCGGTTCTGGAGGTGGCAGCACATCGCGCGCGTCGCTGTTCGATCCGCGCGTACCGGCTGCGCCGCTTGTTCCCGTCGGCAACTCAAACGCCCTGGGCGGGCTCGCGCGGCGGATTGCCGAAATGGCCGGCATCGATCCCGATCATCCGGACCAACCCGTGCCACCAGCCGGTGGATTGCTCGGGCTCTATTTCGGCGGCCGGCGTTAGGCGCCGCGCAAGCGTTCCCTTCATTCAAAATCGAGACTTTCTCCCATGTCAAGAATGTCCGTATCCGATCTCAAATCCATGCTCGCTTCCGAGAAAGCCGACGCGCTGGCCGGCATCTCGGCGGCGCGACTGATGGAAGAGCGCGCCGATGCGATGGACTATTACCTCGGCGATATGCGCAAGGACATGCCGGCGCAGGATGGCCGCTCGCGCGCGGTCTCGACCGATGTCGCCGACATCATTGAAGGGCTGATGCCGTCGTTGATGGATATTTTCGCCGGATCCGACGAGGTCGTGCGGTTCGAGCCGGTGGGGCCCGAGGACGAAGCGGCGGCGCAGCAGGAGACCGACTACGTCAATCACGTCTTCATGCAGCAAAATCCAGGTTTTATGGTGTTGTATTCCTTCATCAAGGACGCGCTGCTTTCCAAGGTTGGAATCGTGAAGGTGTGGTGGGAGGAGCGCGAGGAGGAGAGCCGCGAAACCTACTACGATCTCACCGACGACCAGTTCGCGCTATTGGCGCAGGCGGTGATGGAATCCGGCGGCGTGATGAAGATCGTGGCGCATACGGTACTCGGCGCGGGCGATCTTCCAGAAAATCCGGCGCCTCCAATTTCTCCAGCTTCCCCGATCACTCACGACGTCACCATCATCTCCACGCGAAAACTCGCCCAGGCCAGAGTGCTCGGCGTGCCGCCGGAAGAGTTCGGCATCGAGCGAGGCGCGCGCAGCATCCGCGATTGCAACTACTGCTTCCACGAGGTCGTCACCAAGACCGAAGGGCAGCTGATCGCCGAAGGTTTTGATCGGGAACAGATCAAGTCGCTCGGCGAAACCGCAGGCAATACTGACGCCGAGATGCTTTCCCGCGATACCGTCGGCGAAAGCCTCAACACCGGCGCCGGTGACGCGAATTCGGCAACGCGGCTGGTGCGCATCACCGAGCATTACGTGCGGATGGATTACGAGGGTAACGGCCGGCCATGCCTCTACCAGGTCGTTACCGGCGGCGATCAAAGCGAGATCCTGCGCAAGGACGGCCGTGAGTGCATCACGCCGTTCGACACCATCCCGTTTGCGACGACGACGCCGGTGCCGATGACGCATCGGTTCTTCGGTCGATCGATCGCCGACCTGGTGATGCCGCTGCAACGGGAAAAGACCGCCCTGAAGCGCGGCGCGCTCGACAACCTCTATCTGCACAATAACCCGCGCGTCGAGGTGGCGGAATCCAACGCCGGGCCGAATACGCTTGACGATCTCCTGGTGTCGCGCCCGGGTGGGGTGGTCCGCACCAGGACCGCGGGCGGGTTGAACTGGCAGGTGGTGCCGGACATTACCACGTCGATCTACCCGATGTTGCGGTATATCGATGCCGAGCTGGAAACCCGCAGCGGGCTGGCCCGGCAAAGCCAGGGCATCGATGCCAACGCGCTGCAGAACCAATCCGCCACCGCAGTGGCGCAGGTGTTCTCGGCCTCGCAAATGCGCATCAAGCTGATCGCGCGGATCATGGCGGAAGGGGTGCGCGATATCTTCGCGTTGCTGCACGGCACGATCCGCAAGCACGGCCAGATCCGAGAGACGGTGCGGCTGCGCAATGCTTGGGTTGATGTCGATCCGCGCGGCTGGAAGACCCGCGACGACATGACCATCAATGTGGGCCTGGGCGCTGGCGGAAAAGCGCAGCAATTCGCGCAAGTGATGGCGCTCGCCAACATCCAGAAGCAACTGGTGGCAGGCGGCAAGGCGCATCTGGTCGGAGATCGCGAGCTTTACAATACCGCGGCGGAACTGACCAAAATCATGGGGCACAAGAATCCCGACCGGTTCTTCTGCGATCCCACCGCCATTGATCCGCAGACCGGCCAATTGCTGAATCCGCCGCGGCTGCCACCGCCGCCGCCGCCTGATCCCAAACTGCTGGCGCTGCAGGCGAAGGCGCAGGCCGACCAGGCTGCCGCCGCGCACAAGTCGCAGTTCGAACAGCAGAGGGCGCAAAACGACGCCATCCATCAGCAGGTGAAGACGCAGGCCGAAATCGAACTGGCAAAGATCAAGGCCGAGCTCAACGCAAAAATGGCGGTGCTCGATGCGCATCTGAAGGCTGCTGTCGAAACGCAGAAAATGCAGCGTTGCAATCCGCCAAGCTCGCGAGAAGCCGGAGACGACCATCATTAAGGGATGGGTCGACCGGCTCAATCCGTCATGAAGGCCGGCGCCAGCACTTCAGACCAAGAACGAGAGCAAAAAGGACGCATCCGATGTCTGACGAGAACAGGCTCGAACAGGCCGCCGCAAGAGCCGTGCGCGCCCAGCAACTACTTGATGATGAAATACTGAGCGAAGCGTTCGCTTTGCTAGAGGAGAACTACACGGCGGCATGGCGGGCCACCACGATCGATGATGTCGGCGCGAGAGAAAAATTGTTTCTCGCCATCAACGTCGTCGGTAAGGTGCGCGATCATCTCGGCGTCGTCGTGGCCAACGGCAAACTGGCTAAGGCTGAACTGAAGGAACTGTCGCAAGTAACCGAACGCAGGAAGCGTTTTGGGATCGTGTGAGCGTATTCCTTGGCCGTCGCGGGAGGCATATTGTCCGCTGACACCAAAAAAATTCATATGAAACCATTCATACGGTTTATCAGATACCCTGAGGGCGATGGTGCTCCACATCTCGACCGAATATGAGATCTTGAAGACGGGCAGCCACGCCAGTTCTCGCGGCACAAAAATTCTCGAAATGTGCATCTGACTTGATCCCAGGAATTGACACGTCGGGCAAATCACCGGCATATATTCAACATCGCAAGAATTGAGCCCGCGCCGGAAAATCGGTCGCGGGTTTTTCGTATCGAGCGGCCGTGTGACAATGGCCGCTATCGCCGCACTCGAAAACCAATTTACCGAATTGGCGATCAGCCAACGCCGACCCTGCCGCCAAGGCAGGCGCCCGGCCGGGACCTTACGACAGCCGAACCGGAAGCGAAGCTTCCGCGCCATCGCGCGCCCGAGGTCTTCAGACGCAACCCAAATCAGGAATTCAACGGGCCGGCGCGTCGCCTGGTCAAGGCTTCTGCACGGTACAGCCGATGGCTGTCCGGCGCTGGGCATCAATTTTAGGGAAACAACGACTATGGCCTTACCGACTTCCACCTTTGCCACCTACCAGGCGGTTGGCAACCGCGAAGACCTCTCGGATATGATCTACCGGATCGATCCGACCGATACGCCTTTCATGAGCGGCGTCGAGAAAGAGAAGGCGTCCGCTGTCAACCACGAATGGCAGACCCAGGCGCTCGCCGCAGCTTCCGCGGCGAACGCGCAGCTTGAAGGCGATGATCCGACCACCACCGCCACGACGCCTACGGTGCGGCTCGGAAATCTCTGTCAAATCTCCTACAAGGTGGCGCGCGTGTCCGGCACCCAGCAGGCAGTCGATCATGCCGGCCGCGATAACGAACTCGCCTATCAGGAAATGCTGAAGGGCCTCGAACTGAAACGCGACATCGAAACCATCCTGGTCGGCACCAACCAGGCCAAGGTTGCCGGAGACACCGCCACCCCGCGCAAGACCGCCTCGATCCTGTCGTGGATCGCGAGCAATACCTCGAAGGGGACGGCCGGCTCGCCCGCCGATCCATCCGCTCCCGACGGTTCCGATACCCGTGACGATGGCACGCCGATCGCGTTCACCGAAGCGCGGCTGAAGAGCGTGTTGTCGTCGATCTGGATCAACGGCGGCAAGCCCGGAACCATCATGACCGGCGCCTTCAACAAGCAGGTGTTCTCGACCTTCACCGGGCGCGCCACGGCGGTCGAGGAAGCCAAATCGAAGAAGATCGTGGCCTCGGTCGACGCCTACGAGTCTGATTTCGGCAAGCTCAAGGTGGTGGCGAACCGCTTCCAGCGTCCGCGCGACGTGCTGGTGCTGGAGATGGACAAGTGGGCGGTGGCCTATCTCAACGGGCGCAACATGATCTCGATCCCGCTGGCGAAAACCGGCGATTCCGATCGGCGCCAGATCCTGGCGGAGTATGCGCTGGTCGCCCGCAACGAGAAGGCCTCCGGCGGCGTGTTCGACAACACCGCGTCGTGAGTCTTAGGACGACCATTTCTCGGGGCGGCCCAGCAAGAAGCAGACTTGGCTGCGGTCGCCCCACATTCTGGAGACCGAAAATGCCGCTTCCCGACCATCACACGCTCAACACGACAGACCTCACCGCTTACACGCCCTCTTGTGGCGCCACGCCTGTAGCCGCCTATATCCGCATTCCCTTCCGGTGCCGACTTTTGAAAGCGAGCGGCATTCTCGGCGGCACTATCACGATCGCCGACGGCACCGTCACGGTTTCGGCCAACGCAACGACGCTTGCGAGCTTCACGGTCACGCAGGCAGGTTCGGCTGCGGGGCAACTGTTCTCGGCCAGGCCACCCTCGCCAGCCTACCTGAACGAAGACGACGTCATCGTGCTGACGCCGACAGGTGCCTCTGGCGCGTCGATCCCGATGCATTTCTCCGTCGCCGTGAGGGCCGCATAAGATGTCGTTTTTCCCCAAACAACCATCGTCCCGCTCTGGGGCCACGCAGACAATCGCGTTTGACGCCAGCGTCGCGGTTACCAACGCATTCGGTCCCGAGACCTGGCAGCTCCGCCTCGTAGCGGATTCCGCCTGCTGCTACCGGGTGGGCGACGGCGCGCAGACCGCGACCGTGGCCGACATCTTTCTTCCGGCCAACACCATCGAGCATGTCATCGTCAGTCCAGGTCAACGCATCGCTGCCATCAAGGCAGCCACCGACGGGCTTGTCACGGCGACCGCGGGAACGCTGTGGATTACGGAGATGTCGTGATGGGCGGCGTCCTGATCCGGACTCATTTCGACAACAATGGCAGGGACCTTGCGGTCGAGCATGTCCAGGATGTCGAGCCGATCCTGGAGTGGAACCGGCAATCGCGCCGCGATGAGCAGCACGGCGACTGGGGACGGCACGTCGCGCGCATCCCCAACGTCATCTACGTGCGATGGCTGAACGAGGAACATGCCAGGGGGAACGTTGCCCTGCGCATGTTCACACCAGAGTTCGACCTCATCGTGCAGAAGAAACTCGGCGATCCCGAATGGGCATACTTACGGACCGATAGGCCGAAACTGCGGGCCGGCTGGTCAGCGGAGGTATCGTGATGAAAATTGTGGACTATGCATCGCTGCAGGTGGCGGTGACCGAATATCTCGCCAGGAACCAGGACACCACGCTGATTGCGCGGATTCCGACCTTTATCCAGCTCGCAGAAGCGAAGTTCAACCGGCAGCTGTTCGTCCGTCAGATGGAACAGCGTTCGACGGCGCTGGTCGATAGCGCCTCGGGCGCACCGGAATTCATTTCGTTGCCGGGTGATTTTCAATCGATGCGGAGGGTTCGCCTGTCCAGCGTGACAGGAAGACCCTGTCTGGAATTCAAATCCGGAACGCAGATCGACGAATACCGGTTCGGGATTTCGGATGCGGCGGGTCAGCCGCGTTATTTCACGGTGTTCGGCGATGAGATCGAAATCGCGCCGACGCCGGACGCAGCCTACACCATCGAGATGGTTTACCGGAGAAACATTCCGCCTCTCGCGGTCAACGATCCGAACTGGCTGTTGTTGCTGGCCCCCGATCTCTATTTGTACGGCGCGCTGCTGGAATCCGCGCCCTACATCAAAGAAGACGGCCGCATCCAGACCTGGGGTCTCGGTCTTACCGCCGCGCTGAACGAACTGAACAATCTTGGGCTGACATCGACCTTCAACGCCGGGCCGATGACGGTTCGCGTCCCGGGCCAGATTATCTAGGTAACTCCAGTCTTAACGCGTTTTCTTCGCGCGAACCGAGATTTGCTCCACATCAAGTGGGGAGCAGGCTCACGCTCGAAAACGCCATGAGGGAAAAATGGCATCGTTCAACAAATTCAATTGCCTTGTGCTCGACCTGGCCAACGCGCTGCACGACATGAAAACCGGAACCGCCCAGGTCTACAGGGTTTACCTCAGCAACACGGCGCCGGTCGTGACCAACACGGTCTACAACGCGCCGGCGGATCTATCGACCGCCAACGGTTATACCGCCGGCGGCGTCACCATCGGCACCGTCACTGGATCGCAGACATCGGGCACCTTCAGGTTCATCGGTGGCGCCGACCCGGCGTGGACCGCCGCGGGGGGTTCAATTGGGCCGTTCCAGTACGCGGTGCTTTACAACTTCACATCGTCGACCAAGCCCCTGATCGGCTGGTGGGACTACGGCGTGCCTATCACGCTGACCAACGGCAACACCTTTACGGTCGATATCGACCAGGTCAACGGCATTCTGACGATCACCTGACATGGCAGCATTTCTCAACGCGTGCCGGTTCAATCCGGCCGCCGGCGGCACCACCGACTGGACTTATTCGTCGCCTGTGCCGGGTTATCAGCCGCCGGCGGCGGCGGGCGCCGTCAACGGCAGGTCCTACAAGTATCGCGCCGAGAGCGTCGATCTCAGCCAATGGGAGTTGGGCGAGGGCGCCTACAACAGCGGAACGGGCACCTTCGCGCGTACCGCCGTGCTGTTCAATTCGTCGGGCACGACAACGAAGATAAATTTCTCGACGGTGCCGCAGGTCGCCATCGTTGCCTTGAGGGAAGATCTGCCAGGCCTGACCGAGCCGAACACGTTCACCGACACCACGGAAGCCACGGGCGTCGGCACCACGGCTGCACAAATCATTTCCGGCGGCGTGGAGGTTCTGAAAAGACTGTTCGTCGCCGGCATCGCCGCGTTCACAAGCGCCACGGCTTCAACGTCAACGGCAACCGGTGCCGTGGTGGTTTCGGGCGGCGTCGGCGTCGGTGGTGCGGGATGGTTCGGCGGACTTGTTCGAACCGCAGGTGGCTTTGTTTCGTCAGTTTCCCCGGCCAGCGCCGCCGCACTTGATACGTCGGCTGCCACCCCGTTTTTGATTGCGAATGGCGGGAGCCAAGCCCTTGCGACGGGCATCTATGGCCTGCTGATCGTTGTGGACGCGACGAACGGCTACTCCTCGGTCTATCTCCTTAACGGCGGTAGCGCGACGACGGTTACCCTGTCCGGAACCTGGGTGGCGGCGACCACGACCCCCGCCGCCGGGAAACTCTCGGTGGCCTGGAACGGCGGCGGCTACAGCATCTACAGCAATTTCGGTTCTACGGTAACAGTGAAAGTGACGGGTATCAAAACTGCTTGAGGTTGGTCAGTAGATGCCACTCGATCAGGACACGTCAACGCCGACCATCACAGGAGCGCACTCGGCGCCTCAAGATCGAAACGCCGATCGATGGCGATCCGGTGGCGACGTGTTCCGCGAGCTAGTGCGGACATGGCGGCAGAAAGACATCTTGGTACAGGCAAAGGACTTGATAAATGTCGGTGCTCGGCTTCGACGCGCTTGGCTGCCTTGCGCTCGGGCAACTCCCGAGGATCGGCCTAGCCAATATCGTGCTGACAGCCGGTCCCGGCTCCTACCTGGTGTCGGGACAAGCGGTGTTTTTCAAGACAGCGCAGCCATCAAGCGCGGCTGAGGCTGCCGTCACAGTTAACGCTGCGGTATTTGGCGCCAGGCTCGCCGGTTTGGCCAGTGCCCGTTCTATCGCGGACAACGCCACTACGCTTTCGATACGGCTCCTGATGGAGGGTGGAAATCAATCCGTCGCGGGCAAAGCGGCGCAACTCAGTGTCAGATTCTCGTCGGGTCCAGGCTCGGCCACAATGACGGCACACGCGGCAGTGCTCGCTACCTCGATCTTGTCCGGTTCAGGCTCGTATCTTCTCGCTGGGTATGATGCCGGTGTCTTGCGCGATTTCGAAGCCTGGCTTCCGCGCCCGTTCGACGTTGATAACTGGACCGCTGGGACAATCCAGCGGGGAGCGTGGGCGCCGAACGCCAAACATGCCGAGCCATGGTCTGCGACCCCGACGCCGGCCGAGACATGGACGCCGGTCATCATCCAACCCGATCCGTGGACACCAGAATAATGCCGCTCCTTGCTCCCGGCGACTATCGCCCCGACGTCAGTGACTATGAAGGCAAGGCCACCCGAAATCTGCTCAACGTGATTCCGCGGGGCGATGGCTACGGGCCGTTTCCTTCATTCTCGGCTTACAGCTCCGCACTTCCTGCTGCCTGCAGAGGGGCGTTCTACGCGCTGAAATCCGACGGCACGGTTGTCACCTTCGCCGGGGCGTCATCGCTGACGGACTCAAGGCTCTACATGCTCAACAATACCGATTTCACATGGAAGCCGGTCTCCAGGGCGGCGACGGTCACCATCTCCAGCGGGAGCCCAGGCGTATTCACGCTTGCGGCTCATGGCTTTGCTGCAAACGAACCGTTCATTCCCTATAATTCGGGCGGTGCTCTGCCGGTCGCCTTCACGGCGGGGACGACCTACTACGTCAAGACGGTACTGAGCGCGAACACCTTCACTGGTTCGGCTACTCCCGGCGGAGTGGCGATCAATACGGCCTCGACCGGAACAGGAACGCATTCGGTTACGTCGAGTTACTCCGCACTCACTTCAAGCGCGCAATGGCAGTTCGCGCAAGCCGGAAACCTGGTGTTCGCGACTCAGGCCAATGCCGTGCTGCAGGTGTTCGACCTTTCGTCCGCGACAACCTTTTCCGATGCGCTGGGAGCGCCGCCTCAGTCGGCCTATATCAGCGTGGTCGGGCGGTTTCTGGTTCTCTCTGGCCTGCTTTCCACGCCATACCGAGTTCAGTGGTCGGGCCTGAACAGCTTTAACGCGCCAACGAGCTGGACCAGCGGCGTCAACTCGTCCGACTTTCAGGATTTCCCCGATGGCGGCATCGTGCGCGGCGTCGCCGGCGGCGAGGCCGGGATCATCTTCCAGGATCAGGCCATCCGCCGCATGTCGTATGTGCCGGGATCGCCGATCATCTTCCAGATCGATCGCATCACGCAGGACAAGGGATTGTATGCGCCATACTCTATCATCCGGGCGGGCGAGCGAATCTTCTTCTATGCGGGCCAGGGTTTTCACAAGATCGAGCCCGGCGGTGTGCCCGAGCAGATCGGCCGCGAGAAGATCGACCGGACATTTCTCGTGGATCTCGACAAGGGCAATCTGCAGCTGTTCATGGGGGCCGCGGATCCGCGCAGCACGCGGGTCTATTGGGCCTACAAATCGGTCTCCGGCACGGTGGGAACGTACGACAGGCTGCTGGGTTACGATTTCCTGCTCGATCGATTTTTCCCGGTGTCAGTCAGCGGCGAGTATCTGCTTGGCAATTCACAGACCGGCCTGACCCTGGAGAACCTGGACAGCATCGCTCCGTCGCTCGATGAATTGACGTTGAGCCTCGATGCCTATGCCACGGCAGTGCAGCCGGAAATCGCACAATTTTCCAGCGCGCACGTGCTTGGGTTTTTCAGGGGAAGCAATCTCGAGGCGACGATCGAAAGCGCCGAGCAAGGCACGGACGAGAACCGAATCATGATTCGGGGTTTTCGTCCCGTGACGGACGCGGCGACGTTGTACGGCTCGGTCTCCTATCGCGATACGCCGTCCGCGTCGGCGACCTCCGGCCCGGAAGTGCTGGTCAATGCAAGGACCGGCCGCTGCGACATGATGCGCGACACCCGTTACTCCCGATTCAAGGTGAGGATTCCGGCGGCCACGCCCTGGACATTCTGCGCGGGTGTGGTGCCTGATATCGCAACCGGTGGAACGCTATGACGGCATATATTCCCGGCATTACCGAGACCGACCTGAAGAAGATCGTACTCGCCATTCAACAGCTGGCCGCTGGACGCTCAAACGCGGTTGGAACGGTGACGCTCGCGACAGGAGCGGCGTCAACGGTGGTTATCGACAAGAACTGCGCGGTCGGGTCGACGCCGTTGTTGACGCCAATGACTGCGAACGCGGCCGCGGAAATCGGCAACGGCACGATGCATATCTCGGCCGTCGCCAATGGCTCGTTCACCATCAGCCACGCCAGCTCCGCGACCACGGGGCGCGCGTTTCTCTATGTCCTGCAGGGCTGAGCCGG
The DNA here is from genome assembly GCF_030693485.1 of Bradyrhizobium sp. Classification (GTDB taxonomy): domain Bacteria; phylum Pseudomonadota; class Alphaproteobacteria; order Rhizobiales; family Xanthobacteraceae; genus Bradyrhizobium. Next base: position 76,926 of record NZ_JAUYAN010000180.1, read on the forward strand.
ATTTCATCGGCTCGAAGCGGGTTCACGAGAGCTTGCCAAATCCCGAGCCGCTGCTGACCACAAAACTTGATTGGAAAACGTCTTGAGCAGACTGAACCCTGTGGCCGCTCTCGCTACGGCCTGTTGCGCACGCGATAGGCCATAGTCCAGCTCACAATGGCGACAATCCGGATCAAAGACTGGCATCGGCAAGTCCACATTTGCTGCGGCATATGGAAGGCCGCGACACGAGGTGTCGGCTCTCGCCGATCGATCAATCCCAGGCTTGCAAAAGGCACCATGACTGCAGGAGACGGTAGCATCTGCGACAGAAACAGCTGGCGGAGTGTGCTCAACGCCTACGGTAATAGGGACATCACTACGGACAAGGAACCAAATTGATGACTCGTCTGAATTTTTTGTATCCCAATGAGTTTGATTCCAGAGGCTATCGGTCGACTCGGGATAGCTCGCTTGAAATGCTGCCACAGACGCTGCAAGCGCAAAGCCTGCGCCAGCAAAGGCCTGCTTACGCATCGCGACCAGGCGCTTCGCCAGTGGACGATCGCAGCACTCTGCCAGGCGGCTTACTCGGCAGATGGCTTGAATTGCAAGCTGCTCAGCAACAACCTCAGTGGTCAGAAGGAGATGGTGGAGGTATGCCGTCCGCGCCAGCCGAACCTAAGTTCAGGCTTGTGCGGATCTCGCCGGTTGTTCAGCCGCAAGACGGGGGCGACGTTTTCAGTCATCCTTCTCATTCTGCCGTTGAAGCGGCCCTTCCGCCAGACGCTTTGCGCGAATCGAACCAGAGCTTCCAGAAACCCGGTGCGGATAACGAAAGGCCGGCGCCGGTCGTCGCCGGAATCGCGCGGATCGGAAGGGCAATCCCCATCGGACCTGGCACAATCCCGCAGATCCCGATGCCATCTATCCCGGAATGGTTGAAGGCTATCGGAAGAATTTTGCAACTCGACTCAACAACCTGGTCTGGCAGAGGCGGTGGTGGAAACAACGATTACGATCGCTGCATGAAAGCTGCTGAACAAGGAACTTTGCAGTGGGACAATTTCTGCCGCAGTATGCCGCCGGGACAGCCAAGAGCGATATGTTTTACGAAATCCCGCGAGTCCGAAGCCGTAAAGAAAGGGTGGTGTGCGAGTGAGTTCGGTCCGGACTAAAACTCTCGTTGACATTGTTCCTGTTTTGTTCGAGATTAGATGAAGCGTGAGGCGTGGCCAGGTTTTCGCGGAAGAGGAAAGGCTGGAATGGCGATATGGAATGGAGCGAGCCTTGCCTTGTGGAATATGAGTTTCAATTTGGCTCGCGACGGCGAGCGGCTGTGGCTCGCTTGGGATTTCCGCGTCCCGATGAAGCGTACCCCGGCGAATGGGTGTGTTCATTCCAAATCAAGGGAATGAAAGATGATAGGATTCTTGAGACGCGCGGTGACGACGGACTTCAAGCGCTGACGACGGCGAATACTGCAATTCGAAAGACGCTCGATGGCCTGAAAAATGTCCGTCAAAATGTCCTGCCGTACGAGATTGCTTTCCCGAGACTTGTCCCTTTTTGCTTCGGGCGCGAATTTCATTGGAAACTTTGCAAAATAATCGACACTGAAATCGAGAAGAAAGCGAACCAGATCGCCAAGCGGATACTTGCTCGCAAGAAACTAAATAGACGTCGCAAGAAACCTTGATTGCGCGATCCACTGCGCTGGCTTGCGTGGACCCGAAACGCGTTCACGAGGTTTGGCCGCACGTCGGTGCGTTGCTGAAAGCAGCCCGCTATCGGACCAAACTGAACACGTTTGAGGATATCGAGGCCGATATCCTCGCCGGCCGCAGCCTGTTCTGGGTGGCCTGGAATGGACGCACGGTCGAGGCCGCGGTTGCGACCATTCTGATCAATTCCGAGATCGGCAAGGTCTGCATCATTACTAAATTAGGCGACCACGCCAGCTGACCGGCCCGGCTCTGGCCGGCGAACGCGGTGCCCCACCGCCAGTTACACCACGCCGAGGGACACGATCCCCTGCTGGATGCGGTAGTTCTTGCGAGGAAACTTGAGGACTGAGAGAACTGGGTTGTCCTCAAGAGCCGATAATCTACGCGGTTAAGTCGGTTTTTTGCGTGGAGGTATGACCTCCGGCGCGGAACTCGATCGTTGCAGATTTTGCGTTCTGGTTGGTACCATTACTGAACAACAAGTGCTGTCGCTCAAATCTTTCGATAAGATCAGTCTGCCGTATGGATTTATGCATATCGGTTGATCGCCGGCACCGATTGCGGTCGAGAGTTTCGCGATGAACGTCGGAATGCCAAGCGGTGGCGGTATGTCTCGCATGACGATCCGTGGCTATTGTCTGTTATTCACGCAACCACTTCTTCGGAAGTCAGTATTGACGCCCTGTTCGTAAGCGCAGTCCCCAAAAGCTCGCATATTCCCCGTGACGCAATCCGCAACCGCTAGTGAACGCCTCTCTATGTCCTCCACGGCTGAACTGGTTTGCGTTGACCCGAAGCGGGTTCACGAACTCTGGCCGTGTGTCAGCCCGTTGCTGAAAGCGGCATGCTATCGGACCAAGCTGAACGCATTCGTGGATATCGAGGCCGATTTCCTCGCCGGCCGCAGCCTGTTGTGGGTGGCCTGGAATGGACGCACGGTGGTGGCCGCGGTTGCGACTATCCTGATCAATTCCGAGATCGGCAAGGTCTGCATCATCACGGTATGCGGTGGCAGCGACATGAAGCGTTGGCTGCCGCTGATCGACCAGATCGAGAACTATGCCAAGCTTGAAGGATGCAAGCGGGTCCGTATCTACGGCCGCAAGGGCTGGCTGCATGTGCTCGAAGGCTTTGAGGAGAGGCACGTCATCATGGACAAGGAATTGACCTGACTTCGCTCATGAAACCCTGAAATACCATCAAGTCAGATAGAAGGACACACGCAAATGGGCGGACAATCGTCATCGACGCAAACGCAGCAATCACAAACCGCGCCGTGGGAGGCCGCACAACCGATGCTGCAGGGCATTCTTGGGCAGCTCGGCGCCGGCTTGAGCAATACCGGACTAACGTCAGCGGAAACCGGTGCGCTCAACAGCCTGGCGAATAACGCGGCGCGAGGAAATCCCTATGCGCCGCAGATCGGGAATTATGCCAATGAGCTTCTGAGCGGGGGCGGGGCGACCAACCAGGCGGGCGCCGTCAATCAGAACTATCTGGACTATCGAGGCGCGCTGACGCCGTATGCCAGCGGCTCGATGATCGGCAACAATCCGGCCCTGGCGGCGCAGCTCGCGCAGATTCAATCCGACGTCACCAACCAGGTGAACGGGCAGTTCGCGGCGGCGGGCAGGGAGTTTTCGGGCGCAAACGCCAACACGCTGGGCCGCGGGATCGCCGCCGGCACAGCTTCCGTGATCGCCGCGCAGTACAATCAGGATGTCGCCAACCAGCGAGCCGCGCAGGATGCGGCGTACGCGGCCGGCAATACCAACGCCGGCATCCTGAGTGGATTGCAGCAGCAGGGCGTCGCCAACAAGGGCCATGGCGTCACCGTAGCCGGCAACGCTCTCGACGCCGGCAACTACGGCGCCAATGCAATACTGGCAGCTGAAGCGCAGCGCCGGGGTATTCCGGTTCAGGCGCTGGGCCTGCTCGCGCAGATCGGCGTTCCCATTGCAGGGCTTGGGCAGCAGAAATCGGGCACTGACACGACAACCCAGGAAATGTCCGGCGTGGATCAATTCAGCAGAATCGCAGGCGGGATCGGTAGTCTGTTGTCGGGATATGGCGCCTTCAAAAGATCTGACATGCGCCTGAAGGAAGACATCGCGCCGGTCGGTACCTTGTTCGACGGTACGCCAGTCTACGGCTATCGCTACAAGGGAGCACCGGCCTATCACATCGGTCTGATGGCGCAGGATGTGGAAAAGATCACGCCGGGAGCGGTGATCGAAATCAACGGCTACAAGGCGGTGGATTACCGCGCCGCGACCGAAGCCGCTCGAAGAATCCATGAGGCGGGCTGATGGGGCTTTTGGACGGCTATTTTGATCCGGAGCAATTTCAGGCCAGTGGCGGCTTGCTCGGCCGGTTGGTCTCGCTGCCACCGATGCAAGGCCTATATCAGCGGGGCGTGGATTTCGATCCACAGGTTTCAGCCGATAACCGACAGCCGGCCAGAGCTCTGATGCCGGTACCTTTGCCTATGCCCCGGCCGATATTGCAGGCCAATGGACCTGCAGCTAGTCCGCAGACGGCGTTCTACCGGCCGACGCCAGACATTCCCTTTCGAGGTTACCCGATGCCTCAATCCGGAAGCGCGGATGTTTCGCAGGCCGTGCAGCAGCCTTCCAATCCCGGCGATCGCCGGAGCGCCGGCTATCAAAGCTGGACTCATGCGCCGAATGGCAATCCGGTCGCGGGGCTTGCAAACGGTATCACCGGCCTGAGTTCTGGACGGCGTAGTGAGGCGGGCGACCGGGCCGGAGGGAGCGGCGAAGCCAATTCAATAGCGGGCGAACAACCGCCTGGCTTAAGCAAGATCGGGTATTTCGAAATTCCGACCAACCCTAACCAGGCAATCGGAGAACTGCTGGGCATTCAGGAGCGAAATGAAGGAAATACAATCAGTCAGAAAGATCATGTGTCCGGGGTAAGAGAAGGAAATATCAGGCGCAAGGAGGACGGAAGTCTGGAGGTGACGAATGGTACCGTCGTCACTTTCTCCTGCAAAGATGGTCGAGCGAAGACGATCACCGTGACGGGTGAAGATATCGCCGATATAGATATAAACACCGGGGAAGTCGCCATACAAAAGTCCTTTTGAACGACGGTATAATTGCTGCTGGCGAACCTGTCCGCCGGAATTCTGCGAAAGCTCCTCAAGGTTTTTGACAATGCCGCAAAAGGTCCTTGGGATAGTCGGTGCTGTATTCATCGGACTGCTCATCGATGGCTCCCGAGCTTCAGCGGAGCCCGATGCGGATGTGCTTTCCTGGCTGCCCCAGCCCGCCCCCGGTGAAGATGCCTTGGTCGTTAGAAGAAATGCCGTCATGAATAAAATGGCGGAAGCCAGGAATAACAGGGTGACCATCGTCAAGTTCGACGACGATACTGAAACCAAGTGCCCGACGCTCGCAAATCTGTTCTTCTCTGCGGGCGGCAAGCTCGAGTGGGTGACGCCAAATATCAGTCTGTCTGACGCCGCCAAAACGACTGTCTATCTGGAGGGCAGCGGCCCGGAGGACAAGAGCGCTGACTTCGTCATTCAAAATACGTTTTGCCGATATGTGCTGACGGTGAAACGGTATGAGCGGGACGGAGAGGTGGAGAAGGAAGTTCTAGTAAGACACATACCAAAAATCCACAGAAACGGGATTTCCAAATCACGCGCGCCGGCGGACCGGGATGAAAAAATCGGGTATAGAGAAACAGTGGTGCGATTTCTCAATCCATCTAAGCCGCTGGATTTTACCGGGATCGCCATCCTGGCGCCGACGACGATTACAGTTTTTCTTGCGAACACCGAGAAGGATTTGAAGGTTGCTTCCGAGAGCAACTTTCTCACGCGTACCTACAAAATCGAAATCAAGAATGCGCAGGCCGCACTTCGGATTTCGATCAATCGAGAGATCTATTCGAATGGGCAGTGGGTGAATGCGTTCAATAAGTGAGGCGTGAACAGCACGAGATCATCCTGCATTTGAGATCCATCGTCGGATGTTTCGCCCCCGCCATGTTTCGCGCTGTAATCGAGGCGACTCAGCAGATAGTCAGGGAAATCGGGCGAAGGAACAAACGCTGAATCCAGCACGCTTACTTTGCCCGATTCCAGACGTCTCGGACTCGCATGATGTGAAGTCCGACCCGATGCACTACCAATGAGGAAAATACTTGGCATCAGCCGTCGCCGCCGGCCTCAAACGTGATGCATTTGCCGTCTTCAAAATCGTTCGCCCGATTGCCCTGAGCAGATAGTCGTTGTGGGTTGACATTGTTCTTGTTTTGTTCTAAAGAATTCGGCGACAGTTGTCTAGAGGACCCTGGTAGCGATGTCGCGCCGTAAGAGGGACGATGATCAAGCGGAGCGCTCGCCGGCTTATCGACATGGCGTGCGATCCTGCGAGAGGCACAAGACACCGATCAGTTTTCGCTCTCTCCGCATCGCACGGTTCGCAGCTCTCCTCGTTGCTTTTCCTGTCTGGGGCACGGGGATGGCTTGCGCAGAAGTGTCGGAGGCCGAAAAGGCAACTTACGCGGACGCACTGGCCTATTGTCGGGAGGTTATGGCACGTCCAGTGGCGCTGCGGAGCGACAGACGGGTCCTGTGCCTCGACGGCGGGATTTCCGAGGTGACGGAGGTTTTGCTTGCTGATGGCCTCGAACAGGGTGGTGTTTTCGTGGTTCGTGGCCACAGCGGAGATATGGCGCTTACCATGGAGCTTGCCGAATTGCTCTTGATGAAGCAGGCAACCGTCGTCGTCTCCGATTATTGCCTCGCCATCTGTGCCGATTATCTTTTCATCGCCTCAACCAAAACCTTCGTACCCAAGGACTCCCTTGTTGCGTGGATAAACCATGGGGCCGGACCGGATAATGACTGTATCGGATTTTCGGAAACGTCTGAGCCCACTGCGCCATATTTTTTAGGGTATCCATGCGCGGGTTATTTCAGTGATGCTCGTATCCTAAAGATCCTGCAACTCAAGAATAAATTTCATGACAGAAGGGTTTTTCGGCCGGAGTTCCGGAACCCTCCGCAAAGTTTCGACGTCCGACGAATCCTGAAGCGCAAGTTCGACGCGACCGGTAGATATCCTTACAACTTCCATTGGACGTGGAATCCGCGGTACTACCCTGGTGCAATCAGGACGAAGGTTTCTTACGAGGCGTATCCACAAAGCCAGGACGAGGTTGACGCCCTCCTGAAGCGGATTGGTCTGTCGCTGTCGGTCATCTACGATCCGTAGATCGATCCTTCCATCGGAAAATCGGTCTCTCTGGGTGAGAGCAGTCTGCGCGCAGAAGCCGGCTGAAACGACAATTTCCAATCCAACACGGGAAAGCAAAATGGCCTCCTCGTTCAAAGACGATTCCTATCGACGACCCAACTTTTCCTATCGGCGCCCCAATTTTGCGACTGACGGAGCGTTACCCGAAAAAGTTGAGGTCAAGTGGATTCTGCCGTCTCGCCCGAGTCTTCCGGAGCCGAAACCCGATCTCCCCTGGGGTATCGATCCGCGGACACTTCCAGAGCAGTGGAAGCTCCCCATTCCGTCCCCCCAACCTCCGCCTCAACCAGCACCTCCGCCGCATGATGTCGATCCCCCGAGCTATCCCAACTCATCACCGAAAATCTTTCGGGACGAGAAGAAGCTGTTCCACGAAACTGGCTTACGTCTTACGAATCTCAGATCGAGGATGACCGACGCGGCTCGATCACTTATGCTCCGGAAGGCGTCGCCTCCGCGACGAGCATTGCGCCGGCGGCCAGCGTCGGTGGTCTGCCTGGCATGCTTTACGAGTTGATGCGGCAGAGCAAGCTGGAACCAGAACGCAGCTTCAATTCAAATCCGCAAGACTCGTCGGAGCAGGCGCCACCAGAGCGACGACGATTGATGCGCCGCACCTATCGCCAGTAAGCAGATGCGAGGCGATTGACATGACCGACCGGCGCAGCACGCTGATGGCCTATCCACGGCCAATGACACCCCCGATTTTGGGTCGCGCCCTTCTGCACGAACTCAACACCAAATTTCACTGGAGCACCAAATATGGCCGATGAATCCGATTCCGCGCTGACCGGCGCCGCTTACGATCTGGCCAATGCCGGCTTCAGGCCGATGTCGGACACAGGAAAAAAAGACGATGAACAAACGATCGGAACTGACAGTGCGTCATTGCGCGCCGCTGCGGAGCAGCGCGGCGGCCCTTCAGACGACATAGTTGCCTGGGCATACGTCGATGACAATGGCAAGCCAGCTCCGGCCGACGAGGCGATCACGCTCGACCGCGCCGCCCGCGACTATGCCAGCGCCACCGCTGTCGATCAATTCGTGGTGCAGAATGAGTCAAGCCAAGCGTTGGCCGCGCGGATCGACGCAATGCGCGCTGAAGCCATGGCTGCCGATTCCGATGCCGCCGAGTTTTACGGATTTGAGCCGCCGCGGCGGGAAGCCGATGAAAGAAAACCCGAAAAGCCTGAATCTGGAAGGGCGAAACCCGATCCGCTCGACGCGAGCGACCGCAGCATAGATGGCCTCGCTTCGGAAATAGAGAAGGCGATGCAGCATCCGCAGGTCCGCCAAGCCATTGAGGAAAAGATTGGTGAAGCGGAACGGACGAGGCAAGACTATCGCAATGGGTTGGCGGCTGCGACGCAGATTGCACAGGTAAGTTTTGTCAGCCAGTTTCCTGAGCTGGCGAGCGTCGTACCGGACGAGCTGCCTAGCGCGCTCGAGCTGATGTCGCGGCAGGATCCGGCAAGGTTCGCCCGCGTGGAGGCGATGATCGCGACAACCGAACACATGTTCGCACAGCAGGCGCAGGAAAGCCGGCGCCAGGCCGTGCTGGCGCAGCAGAATTTTCATGATTATGCGAAATCGGAGGACGCGCGCCTCGAAACCATGCTGAAGGGCGAGTCGAAGGAAGTCCAGCAGGCCGTCACCGCCGAGATTTTTGCATCAGCGAGGGCCAGCGGCGTCGAGCCCGCCGAGCTGACGAGGTTGTTCAACAGCGAACCGCTGATGCGCAACGCGGTGTTCCAGCAAATGATGTATGATGCCGGAAAATATCGTCTGATGCTGAAAGCCAGGGACGCAGCTGCCGCCAGGCCGGTGCCGCCGGTGCAGCGTCCGGGCATGGCGCGAACGGTCGCCGAGCGCGAACATGCGGACCTGCGGTCGCTCAACGCAAGGCTCTCAAGCTCGGGTGACATCAAGGATGCGGTGGCGCTGTATCATGCGCGAAAATCCAGGCGCTAAGGAAATCTCTCACCCTGGGCCGTAACCGCCGGTTCGCAGCGACATAGAAATGCGTATGGATTGCTACCGTACGCGAACCGATGCCGGACTTGCCATTCCCGCTGCCGTTATATGATCGACGCCAGAAGCGCTTCGGTCGAAAGAACTGACTGAGATAGACTGCGCGCTGCTGCGCCCGACACCATACGCGCTTGTAAGGAGGAATTCCCCATGTCAGACGATGATCGAGCCTTCATCGAACGCGGCGAGTCCTTGACCGAGAAGCTCTCCAGCAAGCCGGCGACGATCGAGCAGATCGCGGACAATTTCGCGCTCTATGGTGTGAAGAAGCGTGCCGATGCGCTGGAAGACCTCGATGGCGAATTGCGGGACGAGGTCGATTCCGGTTCGCATAGTCTGCGGCGGCGGGTGCAATTGATGGCGCTGCGCAGGAAGATGGGCGGTGTCCATGCCGTGCTTCGCAAGGCCAGGCGGTAGGTGGAGCGATGGGGAGCCCGGTGCTGGCCGCACTCGCGCAGGCGCGCATGCGCGCCGCGCCCATGTTTGCCAAATGGTGCGAGCTGAACGGATCCACCTGGTGCCCGGCGGCGCCCGCCGATGTCGCTAGGTTTGTCGCAGATGGCGTCTCGCTCGGTATTGAACGGTTGTGGCCGGCGGTGCAGGAAATCTCGAAAGTACATAGCTCCCTCGGTCTTGCCGATCCGACGCTCGGCGGCGTTGCGGCAGTTGCCATCAACAAGGTCGGCGGTATTTTACCGCCACGCTCCTGGCCAGACGACCGCAAGCAGCGGTTCGCATCGTTGCCTTATGATTTGCAGGTGTATGTCGCTGCCCACGAGGCGCAGCGCGAAAAGGCGCTGCGGCGGGCCCAGAACGAGACGGCCATCGCCAGACAGAAACTGGCAGCACTGCAGGCGCAGCAACCCGCGGCGACCGGCGGCACAACAGCAGAAGGAACAGCAGCAGATGATCGCAAAGGACGTGAAGTCGACCCGAACGCCGCCGCTTGAAGAACGGATCAGGCAGATTCGCTCCGAAATCGACGCCATCGTCGACGCACGGGCAGAGGCGGCGGCGAAGCAAAGCCCGGGCGTTCCGCTCGGTGTGATCCGCAGCCTGCTGACCGCGCGCGCGCCGGCCTGCCCCTGCGCGCAATACCTCGAGATCAGCGGCGAGGGTCAAGAAGGCGGGGCACGAGTATCCGCAACCCGATAACAATGTAGCCTCTGCTCCATTGATACTCGCTGGCCGGCTCCAGCCGTCACTCCCGTTACTTGCGCAACGGCTCCGGTCGCGAATTTGAAAGCGCCAGCAACGAACGGCGACCCTCGCGGTCGCCGTTTTCATTTCAGGGGATACAGGCATGACCCTCTACAAATGGTCGCAGACGGCTTCCGCGGACGCAACTGCCGACAGCACGATCAACTGGGCGGAGGGGCAGTCGCCCTCCAGCGTCAACGATTCCGCCCGCGCCATGATGGCCGCGACGGCCAAATACCGCGACGACATTGCCGGCGCCATCGTCACCGCGGGGATATCGACGGCATACACGGTTTCGTCTTACGAAGTGTTCGAAACGCTCGTCCACCTCAACGGCCAGATGATCGCGTTCACGCCGCATGTCACGAACGGCGCGACAGTGACGCTGAATGTGGATTCGCTCGGTGCCCGGCCGCTGCGGTCGGCGCCCGGCGTCGAGTTGCTAGCAGGCACGCTGATCCAGGGCACGCCCTATGTCGTGGTCTACAATCATGCGAGTGCTGCTTTCTACCTCCATGGATTTTTTGGCAATCCGTATAACATCCCGTTGGGGGGCGGGTTGCCGTTCTTCGGCCCGACTGCACCGAACAGCTCGTTTGTGTTTCCTTACGGTCAGGCGATTTCTCGAGCGACCTATTCAGCCCTGTTCGCATTGTTTGGTACGACTTACGGCACTGGCGACGGATCGACCACGTTCAACGTCCCTGATCTTCGTGGGCGCGTTCTGGCCGGCAAGGATGACATGGGCGGCAACCCAGCGTCTCGGTTGACGCCAAGTTACTTTGGAACAAGCGCAGCAGCTCTTGGTGCAGTCGGCGGCGGTGAAAGCCATACTCTGACAACAGCGCAACTTGCCGCGCATACCCACGTTAACACACTAATCGACCCAGGCCATGCACATAACTATGGTCAAGTAGCTGATGCTCCTGGTGGTTCTGCTATTCAGAGTGCTAGAAATGGTACCGGGTCAACCACAGCAATGAACACCACTGGCGTTACTATAATCAATGCCAGCGCTGGCGGCGGTGGTGCCCATAACAATGTGCAGCCAACGATAATCTGCAATTACATTCTGCGCATCGTTTAATCGAAGGATTCGATCGGCATTTGCGAGGCAGCAAAATAAAGGTTGTGGCGCGTTGGGTAAAATGTCTCCCAGACCTTCACGAATTTGAAATGCGGCGTGAAGAAACGGCGCAAATCCTCCTTGTCCTTGAACTCATACTCGTGAAGGTCGTTACTCTTTCTCCCGTCCTTGGCTTCGGTCAGTGTATAGCCGCTCAGTATGCCGTCTTGACCCAGCCGCTGAACGATCTCGCGCATGATCTTATCGATTTCAGCTTCGGTAAAATGTTCAATGGCCGCATCCCACACGATGTTATCGAAGGGGCCGGGCGGCAATCCATTGCGGATGTCGTGCTGTAGGTAAGTAATGTTTGGGGCCGAGTTATATCGTCTTGCGTGAGGGATGGCGTCCTTGTCAAAGTCAATGGCAATGATAGTCGAGGCGGCTGATGAATAGAAGTGGCGCGCATTGTACCCATCGCCGCTACAGATTTCGAGCATCTTGGAGTTCGGTTTTAAGACCATGCGAGAGAATACACCACGTTCTACCCAAAGGCCGTTGTTTTTTGCCGAATGCTGCCAGTGCTGATCAAGGTAATGGTCGAACCACTCCGGGCGGGGGTGGAAGCCCCATTGCACGGCGAACTGGGCAAAATGAGTGAAGGCGGAAACCTTCCTGACGACAAAATTCAGTCCCTTCAGGGCAGACACAACTAATTGGCGCATCCGCTTAGCCTCTTTTTCGATTATCTAGCTCGTGTGCAGCGCCAATAGCTAACAGCAACAACACGAGAAGCAGGGATGCCGTCACCGATGTGGAAGTTAATTGTATTTCATCCGTTTACTGAAATCTACCATCCCACCTCCACACCGAGCAAGGCCCGACTCCACTAGAAGGGGCGCGGAACTATGGCTGATACAGCGCAATTTGACCATCTAGAAGAGGACCGGTATCCCGTAGTCCTATGGCCGTGACGCACCAGCGAGATTCTTCGCAGAATTGGTCCCGTCGCTGGTGCAAGGCGATTCTTGGGACTGGGTTTCCACGCACGTTTTGAATGGCGTGCACCGCTCATCAGTTGTGAGAGGGGCCTCGCGCGCATGTGGCCTCATTCGCCCTGGCAATGAGACATCGTTGTATCGACCGCACACCGCATCAATGATTCTTGGCGGCCTTCGTGCCGATTGCAACATCGCGCGGTCCGCCGTTCTCATGACGCGGATCATTCAAGTAGGAGAATAGCAGCGTCCATAAGCACTGCATCGCCAGTGGCATCAGATAGTACGGCGTAGAGATCGGATGGGTCAGAAAAAACGCGAGATTTGGCGCGAGGTTGATGGCAACGATGGATGCGGCAGTCTTCTGAACATTGGAAGCTAGAGCCACGATGGTCCAAGTGGCGGTCAGCAGGATCAGCGCGCCTTGCATATCCGTGAAATATTCTCGCGCGATGCTAAGGCTAAAGTCAGGTGGCGTTGCATCAACCGCGCCGTAAGTGGTCGCCAGGACGTTGCCGGCATTGATCGCATTGGCGATCAAGGTCGGCATCAGTCCCAACAGATAGGCCGCACCGAAAGCAGAAAACCGCCAGATGTCTCGAGACGCCTTCGATCGAACGGCGATCCCCAGCAGAACAATGAAGTAGCCGGCGGACAGAAAGAGATTTGGAAGCCGGAACGAAACGGCCAGCCCCAGGAGAAGGCCGATCAGGACAGCTGCTGTGAGCCGGCGCGATCGTTCAGCAGCGTTCGCCAAAATGGCTGTCAGGTAACCAACGACCGCGCAGACGATCATCGTGGGGGCCATCGAAGAGCTGGCTTTCGACGGATTCACCATGAAGTAGATGGCAGCCATACCGATTACCCCGGCGCCGGCAGTTGCGCGGCGTGAACGGGCTGACCAAATCGCGAGAGTCGCAACAAGGAAAATCACGAAATTCGCTACTGCGTACAGCGGCACCCTTTGGAAGCCTGCTGGAAAAAATGAGAGCGCAAGACCCGTGCCGGGCGGATACTGAATGACGTGTTTATCCCCTATTGGAGTGTGACAGGGCGCGCGTGCCTGATCATCCCAGGCCGGATAGCCGATCTCCCGGGCGAGAGTTGCGAAGTACTGATCGTCGTCGCGAGTGATATTGGTATCAAATCCACCGAGACCGAAGCGTTGGAACAAGTGCGCCTGCCTCAGGTAGCAAATGTCGTCATAGACGCCAGTTCGTTCCGTCCAGTTCCGCATCGTCCATAGGTTCGACGCCAGGACGAGCAGGCAGAGAATACTGCAAATTATCTTCATCGCTCGGGTGCTGGGCATCCGCGCTTCTATCATCACAATTGAAGAGTGAGCAAGCATGTCCCAATCGTCTTTCGGCGAGGCTTTGACGCGGCTGTGGCCGCGGGGCGATCAGAAGATACCGGGGTTGCGGGCGGGTATGATCGAAACCGCGCCCGCAGTATTCCGCAAACACGGCATCAATTCCCCGCTGCTGATCGCACATGTGATGGCGCAAATCTCCCACGAATGTGGCGCCGGGCATGACGTGGTTGAAAACCTGAACTATACGGCCGGCCGCATGATGCAGGTCTGGCCGTCCCGCTTTCCGACCCTGGCGAGCGGAGCGCCTTATGCCGGAAATCCCAGGGCGCTCGCGAACAAGGTCTACAACGGGCGCATGGGCAATGCCTTGGGCTCGGACGACGGATACCATTTCCGCGGGCGGGGGGCGTCGCAGACTACGGGACGTGAAGGTTATCGGAGGCTTGCGAGGGCGACGGGGCTTGATGTCGTCAATCATCCGGATCTGGTGAACGACCCCCGGTACTTCATGGAATGCGGCGTCGCGGACTTCATCAACTGCGGTTGCCTTCCTTACGCGAAGAGTGACGACTTGCTCGGGGTCACCAGGCGATTGAACGGCGGCACGGTGGGTCTGGATCAGCGGAAGCAATGGCTCGCCAAATGGAAGGCGGCGATGGTTGCTGTTCCTGTTCCGCGCGGCCCCGCCGTGATCCTCCCGAGCCCCCGGCCAATCGACGTTCCGCCAGTAGCGCCCAAGCCAGCGACCGGCTGGCTGGCTGCAATCCTCAACATCATCTTCAAACGGAGATAATCCTCATGTGGTCGATCTTTGACATCATCGTCTTCGCCGCCGGTTTCGCCGCCTGCTGGTTCTCCAGGGACTGGCTCATCAAATCCTATGGCCGGACCGCAAGCTTCGTCAGGCGACTTGGGGCCAAGGCCAGGGCGATCAGGGAAGCGCTTTAAGCATGTGGCGGTGTTTCAAGAAGAAGCTGAACGGCTGGAAAACGATCATCTGGAACGGCTTTCTCGGCGTCGCGCCGGTCGTTCTGGTTTCGCTCGACAAGCTCGCGTCGATGGATCTGTCGCAATACATGACATGGTGGCTGGCCATCCTTGTCGGCTTCGTCGTTTCAGCCATCGGCGTCTGGCTGCGCTACATCACGACAGGTCCGGTTGGCACCAGGAATATCGCGACACAGGAACCCGGCGTGAAGGGGGACGATTGATATGTGGATGACCTTGCTTTCCTTCATTGGAGGCCCCGTCGTCAGCGGCCTCATCAAGGCGTATCAAGCCAAACTCACGGCCGGCAATACATCCGAGAAGATTGCCGCCGATCTAGCCTCGTCGGAGGTCGCCACACAGCGCGCCGAGATCGAAGCGCAGACGCGGTTGCGGATAGCAGAGATCGGGCATTTTTGGGAGCCCGAGAAGCTGTTCGCCTACGTCACGCTGTTCTTCTATGCGAAGGTCTTGATCTACGACAAATGCCTGGGGCTCGGAACCACCGACGCGGTCAGCGGCGAGGTCGCCAATTGGGCCGGGCTTGTAATGTCGTTCTATTTCGCCAAGCGGGGCTTTGAGAACGTTGCGCGGATCATCAGGCGATGACCGCAGAGATTATCAGGGGATGACTTCGGAGAAAAGCCTGCGATGATCGAAATGCGTTGCGAGGAAATCCGGGCTATCGTGATCGAGACGCTGGCCGAACAGCAAAGACTTCATCACGGTGAAATCGACACCGTGGCCCTCCGCACCGTCGCCACTATCCTGACCTCGTTCGGGATCGAGGAGGAAGACCGCCGAGAATTGCGCGCGGACTTCCAGCATCTGCGTCGCTGGCGCAAGAGCGTCGAGCAGGCGCAGAGCTATACTTTCAAGGCCATGATCACGGTGATCGTTACTGGCTTTGTCGGAGCGGTGTGGCTAGGCGTCAAGGTCATGCTCGGTAAATGACCCGCGCCGCCGTCTGCGGCTTCGACGCTGACCCGCCTGACGCCGTTTGGCGGTTGATTTTCCAGAGGGTGAACATGTACAGGATCCGTGAGGTCGACGCGCATGACGATGAGGTCGAGGACACGCTGACGGATCTTCACCGGCTCACTTTCTTCGATGAAGCTCCGATGCCGGAATTCGAGCAGGGGCATTGGTGGTGCGCTTTTCACGAAGCCAGCCCGGTCGCCTTTGCCGGTGTGGTTCAATCGACTCGCGCGCACAATGCGGGATACTTCTGCCGGGTCGGCGTATTGAAGAAGCACCGTGGCCATGCGCTGCAATTGCGGCTCATGCGTGCGCTGGAAGTTCGAGCACGGCGCAATGGATGGAGTTCCGTGGTCTCGGATAGCACTGACAACCTTGCCTCCTCGAACAACTTTATCCGCGCCGGCTACTGGCTGTACCAGCCACCATATCCATGGGCGTACCCGAACACACTTTACTGGCGAAAATCTGTAATATAGGGACGCGAATGTTGCGGCTCCTTCCGAGACTGCGATACCCGCCCGGTGGCCTGACGGCCACCGGGCTTTTTTTGCTTTTGGAGAGGGTATGCATGAAATGTCTCCGTCACTGCCTCGCTGCATGTCCGCCCATCAGATTCGGATCGCAAATTTTGATGGGTCGTTCTTCGGGCCGGCGGCAAGCCTCTTTAGCGGTCAGCCGCGGGTGACCGTCAAATTGCTAAGGCCTCGCAGCTGTGGCGAGCCGCCAGGTGCTTTCGAAAGATTCGTGATAGCATAGATCTCGACAGCAGCCGAGCCGGTCACGTAGGCCCCAAATCGGCCGCTTGAGTTGACTTTGAAACTCTGCCGGCTGCAAATGCGGACCGCGATTTTACGGAAGGAAACATCATGGCTGAGGCCTGGATCATCGACGCATGCAGAACGCCCCGGGGAATCGGCAAGGCCGGAAAGGGTGCATTGGCAGGTATTCACCCGCAGCAGCTCGGCGCGGCGGTATTGCGGGCGCTGGCCGACCGCACCGGAATCGATACTGCCGACGTCGAGGACATCGTCTGGGGCACCAGTTCCCAGCGTGGCCCGCAGAGCGGCGATCTCGGCAGGATGTCGGCGCTCGACGCCGGCTATGACGTTCGCACCAGCGGCGTCACGCTCGATCGCTTCTGCGGATCGGGCATCACCAGCGTTAACATGGCGGCTGCTTCGATCATGGCGGGCTGCGAGGATCTGGTGATCGCGGGTGGCACCGAGATGATGTCGATGGAAGGCCGCCGTGGCGAAGGCCCGTTGATGATGGACGCAGGTAATCTGCGGCTGCGCGCCAGGCACCCGCAATCGCATCAAGGTGTCTGCGCTGACGCCGTTGCGACGCAGGAAGGCATCACACGGCAGGACGTCGACAGACTCGGGTTCGAAAGTCAGCAGAAGGCCGCTGCCGCTATCAAAGCCGGCTACTTCAACAAGAGCCTGGTTGCGGTTTACCGCGAGGACGGCAGCCTCGCGCTCGACCGGGAGGAGTATCCGCGGCCGCAGACCACGCTCGAAGGGCTGGCCGGTTTGAAGCCCGCCTTCACGGCGGTGGCGGACTATCCGCTCGATGACAAGGGTACCACCTACCGCAACCTGATCCTGCAGAAATTTCCCGACCTTGAGATCGATTTCGTGCATCACGCCGGCAATTCGTCCGGCGTGGTCGACGGCTCCGCAGCCATCCTGTTGGCATCGCCCAGCTACGCCAAAACCCACGGCCTCAAGCCCCGCGCGCGCGTCGTCGCGATGGCAAATATGGGCGACTCGCCCACGTTGATGCTCAATGCACCGGTCCCCGCGGCGCGCAAGGTACTGGCCAAGGCCGGGCTCACGCTGGATGATATCGACCTGTTCGAAATCAACGAGGCCTTTGCGGTCGTGACCGAAAAATTCATCAGGGATCTCGAACTCGATCGCGCCAAGGTCAATGTCAATGGCGGGTCGATTGCGCTTGGTCATCCCATCGGCGCGACCGGTTCGATCCTGATCGGGACCATTCTTGATGAACTGGAGCGGCGGGATCTCAGGCGCGGCCTGGTGACCATGTGCGCCGCGGGCGGCATGGCGCCGGCGATCATCATCGAACGCGTATAGCGCATACGGGTGCAGCGGGGCTGGCGCGAACGCCAGCAGCGGTGCCGGACTTCGTCCGGCCGCGCTCACTCCAGCGTAGCCAGATTTCGGTAGGCCGCGGTCGCCTCCTGTATCAGTCTCTTTTCGCGCTTGTGGCTGAGAAATTGGAAGGACACCCGGACGCCCTCTCGCTCCAGGGCGGCGGCCAGAGAATGACCTCGGGCATCGTCGTTCAACTGCCCGAGCGACTTTTGCGCCTTGCGCAGGTATTTGAGCGCGGTCTGATACCGCGAAAACTTTTTGTCCGAAAACAGGTCCTCGAAAGAGCCAATCGAATAGCTCAACTTCTTGTTCAGAATGCGTACCCGATGCCGCTTCTTCACGCCCATTGTGACAAGCTTTCGGCTCTTCTTTAGAAGTTTCTCTTGCCATCGTGCCAGCTTGCGCAGGCTGTAGGCTGCGACTGGAGAGGCGCGCATCAACACGGCTTGTTTTTCTTCGTTGATTGACCATGGTCCGCGTTCGATCCAATCGGATGCACTCTTGACCAGACGCTGATATCTGGCGGATCGGAGTGCGCGCGCCAGATGTCGGTGAATTTCTGCGCGCTTTGTGGTCCAGGCGCGATAATGGGGTGCGGCTTGCGGCCGCCGCTTGTCGATTGCCTTCAGGCGTTCTATCGCGACGTCCAGATCCCTCATGATCCCAAGATGAGCGTTCAGCCACTTCAATTCAACCTTTACTCGCGTTCGCGTGGCGTCCGCGACCATCGGCGAGAAGAACAGAATGGCTGTACGCAAGTGCGTCAACGCCATGCGCATCCGGTGTAAGGCAACCGGGTCGCCTTTGCAGGTCGCATCGTGATGCCTGGTCAGATCGACCAGATGGCGACGCGCGATTACTCGAAATGCGGTGTCGCATGCCATCGTTGTATTCAGTCGCGGGGCAGGATCGCGGCGTGGATGCGCTCGTCTGGTGCGGGCGGCAGCTCGGCTGCCTGATTTCGGGGATGGGGCCATTGCAATTTCGTGTTTATCGGCCTGAGCGCCTCACCGCAAACGATCCGAGTTGAGTAGTGTTCCAGAGTTTGTTTGGATATTCCAGATGCCGCGCCGTACCGCGCACCTGTTTCCGCCCGAAGGAACCCGGATGTCGGGCGGGATAATGCTCAGTTTGTGGAGCTCTTGTCGTTTTGATGAAAATCAACAACAGATGTGTGTGATAGCCTATCGCTTGTCGTTCGTGCGGCCAAAACAGTCATCCAGCGGCCACCATGCCGGGTTATGATTGCTATGTTGGGTGACCTGATGACACGCTGAAGCGATGGACTGCAACCATCAGGACGGCGCGAGCCGGAAGTTGAGCCGATGTCGATCTATCGATTGAAAAATGTGCTTTCGCCTCGTTCGGTCGCGTTGGTTGGGGCGAGTCCACGACGGGCATCGGTGGGGCGCGCCATTCTTGGAAACATTCGCAAAGCAAAGTTCCCGGGTGACTTCGGGCTGGTGAATCCGCGGTATGCGGAGATCGACGGGGTTCCTACCGTCGGCAGCCTGGATAAATTGCCGTTTGTCCCTGAACTCGTGGTGATTACGGCGCCCGCAACCGCGATCGCCGGAATCATCGATGAAGCGGGACGAATGGGCGCGGCGGGCGCCTTGATTGTGACCGCCGGGCTTGGCCACGGTGCGGGGTCACTGGCGGACGCCGCCCAACGCGCCGCGCACAAGTACGGAATGAGGCTGATAGGACCAAATTGTCTTGGCGTCATGATGCCAGGCGGCAATCTCGATGCCAGTTTTGCCGCGAACATGCCACGATCGGGAAATCTGGCGCTGATCTCCCAATCGGGTGCGATCGCCACGGGGATGGTGGATTGGGCAGCGCAACGCGCGGTGGGCTTTTCCGGAATCGTCTCCATCGGCGACCAGCTCGATGTCGATATCGCCGATCTGCTGGATTATTTTGCGATGGACGGCAAGACGCGGGCGATCCTGCTCTATGTCGAAGCGATCAAGGATGCCAGCAAGTTCATGTCAGCAGCGCGCGCCGCCGCCAGGATCAAGCCGGTCGTGGTCGTCAAGTCCGGTCGTATGGAGCAAGGCGCGATGGCGGCTGCGACACACACCGGCGCGCTGGCTGGATCGGACGCGGTCTACGATGCCGCGTTCCGCCGTGCCGGCATCTTGCGGGTATCAGATCTGCGGGAATTGTTCGATTGTGCCGAGACGCTGGGCCGTCTGGAATCGCCGCCGGGCAAGCGCTTGGCTATTCTGACCAATGGCGGCGGCATCGGCGTTCTCGCGGTCGACCGGCTTGCCGATCTCGGGGGAATTTCCGCCGCGATCAGCCCTGAGACCATACAGGAGCTCGATGCGGTGTTGCCGCCGACATGGTCCGGCTCAAATCCCGTCGACATCGTTGGCGACGCCGGCCCCGAGCGTTACGCCGCGGCGCTCGAGCTGTTGCTGGCCGATGCGAGCAATGATGCCGTCCTGGTCATGAACGTCCAGACCGCGATCGCTTCGGCTGACGACATCGCCGCTACCGTGACCGCCGTGGTCGGCAAGTATCGCGAGAAGCATGGCCGGTCGGCCAAGCCAGTGCTTGCGGTCTGGGTCGGGGCGCATCAGACCATCGGCGACCTCTTGAGCGGCGCCGGGATACCCAATTATCCCACCGAGGATGATGCCGTGCGCGGCTTCATGCACCTCGTAAAACATCGCGAGGTCGTGACGGCGCTGGCGCAGGTTCCGCCCGCCATGCCAGGCGAGTTCGCGCCCAACAGCGAGGTTGCTCGGGGGATCGTGGCAAGCGCGCTGGCCGATGACCGCCGGTGGCTCGACCCGATCGAAGTCAGGCGGCTGCTCGAGGCTTATGACATCGCGATGGTTCCGACATATGCGGCCGCCGATGCCGAGCAGGCGGTTGCTTACGCTTCCGAGATTTTTGCGCAGGGCGCTACCGTTGTGCTCAAGATCATGTCGCGGGACATCGTTCATAAATCGGACGTCGGCGGCGTCGTTCTCAATCTTACCAGCCCCGAGGGAGTGCGTGACGCGGCGGCCGCGATCCTTTCGCGGGCCAGGGCGCTTCGCCCGGAAGCGCGAATAGCCGGCGTTATCGTGCAGGCGATGGCGGTTCGGCTGAAGGCGCGCGAGCTCATTCTTGGTTTCGCCGACGATCCCACCTTTGGCACCGTGATCGTGTTCGGCCGAGGTGGTATTGCGGTCGAGATCATCAACGACAAGGCGCTGGCTCTGCCGCCGCTCGACCTGCAACTGGCCCGTGACCTGATCGAGCGCACCCGTGTCTCGCGTTTGTTAGGCGCCTACCGGGATGTGCCTGCGGTCAAGCCAGACGCCGTCGCAATGGTTTTGGTCAAGCTGGCGCAGATGGCGGCGGATATTCCGGAGATTCGCGAGCTGGACATCAATCCGCTGCTGGCTGACGAAGCCGGTGCGCTCGCGGTCGACGCGCGTGTCGTGGTCGGAACGGCGGAGCGAAAATTCAAGGGGTCGGGCCCCGGCAATTTTGCCGTGCGGGCCTATCCGTCTCAATGGCAGCGGCATATCGAGGTCAAGGACGGCTGGCGGATCTTCGTGCGCCCGATCCGCCCCGAGGATGAACCTCTGATCCATGAATTCCTGCGGCACGTCACCAGCCATGATCTGCGGTTGCGATTCTTTGCGCCGATGAAAGAGTTTAGCCACGAGTTCATTGCCCGGCTGACTCAGCTCGACTATGCCCGCGCGATGGCCTTCGTCGCCGTGGACGAGTCCACTGATGAGGTGGTTGGCGTCGTTCGAGTTCATTCGGATTCGATTTACGAGAGCGGCGAATACGCCATCCTGCTGCGGTCCGATCTCAAGGGCAGGGGGCTCGGCTGGGCATTGATGCAGCTGATCATTGAATACGCACGGTCAGAGGGCCTCAAGGTGATCGCGGGCGACGTCCTGCAGGAAAATACCGTGATGCTGGGGATGTGCCGGGACCTCGGATTTGAAGTGAAAGCCGATCCTCACGAGCATGGCATTTGCAACGTCAAGCTCAAGCTACGAATATGAAGCGACGATAACGCCGGCAGCGGGTTTGGGTCTCCGCTTCAGCCGCATAGCTGCGAACGCGCTATTCCAGCGTCTTCAGAAACGATAGCAGATCATGAATCTGGTCGGGCTCAAGCTGGAACTCCGGCATGGTCGGGTGGCCGGTGACGATTCCCTCGGCAAGGGCTTCGGCGAGGGACTCTATCGGATAGCGCTTGTGCAAGCTTCGGAATGGCGGCGCGATCTGGAGCGGGCTGGAAGTTACCCGGTCGATCGAATGGCACCGCGCGCAATTGGTCAGCGCGAACGTCTTGCCGCGCTGCTCGGCTGGCGATATGGCAAACGCCGGTGCCGTCAGCATCAGTGTCACCAGGGTTTGACGCAGGGCAAGTCGCAGCATGACGGGGCGATCCTTTCGATGGCGAACACGCCTTGATAGGGCAGCATGCCCGATGGTCCTTGATCTGCATCAACCGGC
>NZ_JAUYAN010000182.1 GCF_030693485.1 Bradyrhizobium sp.
CTTCCACCGGGCGCTGGCGGATGCCGGCTGGCTCGGCATCTGCATCCCCGAGGAATATGGCGGCTCGGGTCTCGGGATCACCGATGCCGCGATCATGATGCGGACGATTTCGGAATCCGGCGCCGGCATGTCCGGCGCTTCCGCCGTGCATATGAACGTGTTCGGGCTCAATCCCGTCGTCGTGTTCGGCACCGACGCGCAGCGCCGGCGCATGCTGCCGGGGATCGTGGATGGGCGCGACAAATCCTGCTTCGCCGTCACCGAGCCCAATACCGGACTGAACACCACGCAGTTGAAGACCCGCGCAGTCCTGACCGGCGACAAATACGTCGTCAACGGCCAGAAAGTCTGGATCTCCACCGCGCAGGTCGCCAACAAGATATTGCTGCTGGCGCGCACCACGCCGCTGGAGGAGGTGAAGAACCCGACCCACGGCCTCAGCCTGTTCTATACCGACTTCGACAAGAAGCGGGTCGCGGTGCACGAGATCGAGAAGATGGGCCGCAAGGCCGTCGACTCCAACGAACTGTTCTTCGAGAATTTCGTGATTCCGGTGGGAGACAGGAACGGCGAGGAAGGCCGCGGATTCGAATACATCCTGCACGGCATGAATCCGGAGCGGATCCTGATCGCGGCCGAAGCGGTCGGGCTCGGCAAGGTGGCGCTGAAGCGCGCCACCGATTACGCCAAGAGCCGCATCGTGTTCAACCGCCCGATCGGCAAGAACCAGGCGATCCAGCATCCGCTGGCGAAGAACTGGATGGAGCTGGAAGCGGCGTGGCTGATGGTGATGTCGGCCGGCTGGCAATACGACCAGGGCCTGCCCTGCGGCCCGGCGGCCAATGCCGCAAAATATCTCGCCGGCGAAGCCGGTTTTCAAGCCTGCGAACAGGCGGTCATGACCCATGGCGGTTTTGGCTATGCCAGGGAATATCATGTCGAACGATACTTGCGGGAATCGCTGATCCCGCGCATCGCCCCGATCAGCCCGCAGCTCGTTCTCAGCTTCATCGCGGAGAAGGTGCTGGGCATGCCGAAGTCGTATTGACATGAGCTTCATCACCGGTGTCGGCCTCACATCCTACGGCAAGCACGAGGGCTCTTCCTCGCTCGACCTGATGAGCCAGGCCGCGCAGCTCGCGATATCGGACGCGGGCCTGAAGCGCAGCGAGATCGACGGCGTGCTGTGCGGCTACTCGACGGTGTCGCCGCACATCATGCTGGCGACCGTGTTCGCCGAGCACTTTGGAATCAAGCCGTCCTACGCCCATGCGGTGCAGGTCGGCGGCGCCACGGGCCTCGCCATGACCATGCTGGCGCATCATCTGGTCGAGGCCGGCATCGTCAAGCATGTGCTGGTGGTCGGTGGCGAGAACCGGCTGACCGGACAAAGCCGCGATGCCTCGATCCTGGCGCTGGCGCAGGTCGGCCATCCCGATTACGAGGTGCCGCTGGGGCCGACCATCCCGGCCTATTACGGCCTGGTCGCTTCGCGCTACATGCACGAATACGGCGTGACGCAGGAAGATCTTGCCGAATTCGCGGTGCTGATGCGCAGCCACGCGCTCACCCATCCCGGTGCGCAATTCCACGACGCCATCAGCGTGACCGACGTGATGGCATCGAAACCGGTGGCGATGCCCTTGAAGCTGCTGGATTGCTGTCCGGTGTCGGACGGCGGCGCGGCGTTCGTGATCAGCCGCGAACGCACCGGGGAGGCCGGCGTGCGCGTGCGCGGCTGCGCCCAGGCGCATACCCATCAGCACATCACGGCGGCGCCCGCTTTGAGCGAATTCGGCGCCGAAATATCCGTTGCCAAGGCCAAGCAGGCCGCCGGCGTCGCGATTTCTGATGTGCGCTATGCCGCGGTCTACGACAGCTTCACCATCACGCTGGCGATGCTGCTGGAGGACCTCGGCCTCGCGGGGCGCGGCGAGGCGGCGGCGAGAGTGCGGGCAGGGCATTTCAGCCGCGACGGCGCGATGCCGCTCAACACCCATGGGGGATTGCTGAGTTACGGCCATTGCGGCGTCGGCGGCGCAATGGCGCATCTGGTGGAGACGCACCTGCAGATGACGGGACGGGCGGGCAATCGTCAGGTGCGCGATGCCTCGGTCGCGTTGTTGCATGGCGACGGCGGCGTGCTGTCGTCGCATGTCAGCATGTTCCTGGAGCAGGTGCGATGAGCGAGAAACCCGCCGACTGGACCACGGGCGCCGAAGCGATCGTCTATCAATGCTGCGCCGCCTGCGGCGGCTTGCAGTATTTCCGCCGCAGCTTCTGCGTCAGCTGCGGCGCGCAAAATTCGGTGGAGAAGCGCGCCAGCGGCGCGGGCACGGTCTACGCCACTTCGCTGGTGTGCCGTGCCGCCACACCCGAAACCCGGGCGCATGTTCCCTACAACGTCGTGCTGGTCGATACCTTCGAAGGCTTTCGCATGATGGCGCATGGCGACATTGACCTTTGCATCGGCGACAAGGTAACGGCGCGTTTCGTGCCGTTCGCGGGACGGCTGGTGCCGCATTTCGAAAAGGCGGAATAGGCGAGGCTCATCACCGCGCATAAAACACAAGACTGGCGATGACGAGCATTGCCGTCACCGCCAGCGTTTGCGCAAGCGCTTCCGAGGTCGCCCTTTTGGTGGCTTCCTTCATGCCGATCTCCCTGGACTTGGCATCGCTTGGGCATGAGTCGTCATCGCCCGCGAAGGCCTGACGGCTCAGCTGTTTTTACTCGGAACACCCCGCGACGAATATTCGCTTCAACGAGTCCCCACTCAGCGAACATCGACAGCTCCAGAGTCGAACAGCAATGCGGCGGCTTTTTGACTCCCACGTGACGAGATTTGCGAGTGGGACGACCGGCAAAATCAGCGGCTGATTTGGGCCGAATTGTCGTCACGGGGAGATTTGCAAGCCGGCACAGGCTGTTGCTACCGCCTCCAGCGCCGGATAGTGTTTCGCTGGAACCTGCCTCGACAGGGCAGCCTGAAAAAAATCTGGAAACCCCAAGGTGAATCATGGCCCGCATCGACTATTGCGACACCACGAAATCGAACGAGCGTACCAGGGAAATTCTCGGCAAGAACCGCAACGCCAATATTTTCCGGATGATGGCCCATTCGCCGAGCTATTTCGAGCAATATTGCCGGCTCGGCGGCGCGATCCGTCACAAGGGCGAACTCGATCCGGTGCTGCGGGAGCTCGCGATCACGCGCACCGGAATTCTGTGCGAGGCGCCCTATGAAATCGTCGCGCACAAGCGCATCGGCAAGAATGTCGGCGTGACGGACGAGCAGAACGAGGCGCTGGCAGACTGGCAGTCCGCCACCTGCTTCGACGACGTGCAGCGTGCGGCACTGGCCTTTACCGACGAGATCGTCCGGCTGCACAAGCCGACCGACGCCACCTTCAACGCCATCGCCGCAAAACTGACGCCGGCGGCGCTGGTCGAACTGCAGCTCTCGGTCGGGTTCTACGTCATGACTTCGAAGTTTCTGGAAACATTTGAGATCGACATGCAACCGGTGAGCGAAGTGGTAAGCTAGCGGCATACCTTCCGTCGTCAACCTGAGGTGCGAGCCTCTTCGGCGAGCCTCGAAGGATGAGAAGCGAAGGCGGTGCTCGCGGCCATCCTTCGAGGCTCGCTAACTCGCGATGCCAAGGGGGATCGCGGCGCTCGCACCTCAGGATGGCGGCGGTGCTTGTTGCGGCGGGTTATTATTGAGCGCACCCTAATGCGCCGTCAGCAGATCCACCCTCGTATTGGCAACGATCAGGCGGTCGGCCAGCAGTTGCGCGAGGTTGCGCATGCGCTCGCTGGCCCGCGGATGCTGTTTGCGGAAGCGCTCGAAATCCCGCAAGGCTATTTCACAGGCCGTGGCGGCGGCGTCGGCCAGCACGTCGGCGGAGCGGCTGGTTTCCAATGGCGCCATTTCGCCGAACGCCATGCCGGCGGTGAGGGTGGCGAGCCTGATGCCATCCGGCAGCGCGACGTGGACGGCGCCGCTGCGCAGAAAGAACAGCGACGTCGCGGGCGTACCTGCGGTGATGATCTTTTCGCCCGGCTGGTAGGTCCGGACTGACGCGATCGAAGCCAGATCGGTCAACTCCTCCGCCGTTAGCTAGCCGTGCCAGCAGCGCCTGCTCGGACAGTTCAGTGGTCTCGTGAAAGTCGATGGCGCCGCCATAGCGATAGACCAGTTGGTCCTCGGCCCATTCGATGGCGGCATCGAGCAGATAGAAGTCGCGCACGTTCGAGAGCTCGCCGGTCCATGCGCCGATCATTTTCCAATCGCTGGAATCCCGCTTGATGCGACTGGATGGTGAAGGGAACGCGGGTATCGCCGACTTCGTATACGTGGCCATCGAGGGTGGCGAGACTGATGCCGAAATGGGCAGGGTCGGCCTTGCCGAGTTCCGGGATGTAGTCGGCGACGGTGCCGCCGGTCTCCTGCGAAAAATCCGCGTGGCAACGGTCGAGAAACCGCAGCAGCGGCGGTTTCGAGGAGGCCCATGAGGAAGGCGCGGCGGCAATGGCTGGAGGCGGCTGTTTCATCGCCTCCAATCTTGCCGCGCAATCAGCGGGCGCGCAACCGGTGCGTCACAGGAGGCTGCCCGCGCATCAGCAGCATTGCGACCGCGATCGTCGGGATCAGGATCGCCAGCCCGAGGCTGGTGACCTGAAGTTGCGAGAGCGGGTTGATGCCGCCGCCGGGTGTCGCGAGCACGAAGCCGCCGACCACCAGCAAGATCCGCAGCGGCCATTCCAACATCCCGGTGCGGCGGAGATCGCCGACGAAGGCCTGGTAGCCCTGGATGCCGCCGCAGATGAAGAGGGTACCCGTCGCGGCCAGCGCCATCAGGCCCAGCCCTTCCATGTAGGGGCTGGCGCCCTGCAGCACCAGCGCCGGGTTGAGCACGAAGAAGAACGGAATGAAATAGATGATGCTGCCGACCCACATCGATTCCCAGCCCGTTCGCATCGCCGGCGAGCCGGCTATGCCCGCGGCGGCGAATGAGGCGATGGCGACAGGTGGCGTGATGGACGACAGCATTCCCCAGTAGAAGATGAACATGTGCACGGCCATCTTGTTGAGGCCGAGCTTTTCCAGTGCCGGTGCCACCAGAATGGCGAGGAAGATGTAGCAGGCGGTCGTCGTCAGCCCGAGACCAAGGACGAGGCTGGTGAACGCGCACATCACGAGCAGCAGGAAGGCGTTGTCGCCGGCAATCCGCAACAGATCGTTGGCGAGGCTGGAAACCACGCCGGTCATCGAGAATGCGCCGATCAGGAGGCCGCAGCCGGCGAGAATGCCGACCAGTTCGACGAAGGTGCGGCCGTTGACTTCGAGAAACTTGTTGATGGTCGAGAACGTCCAGCGGGTTTCCCTGGAAAACAGCTGGTTCAGCACCAGCAGCAGCGCCGTGGCGAAGAACGGCGCATGGCTCTCGCGCTTGAAGTAGAGCAGCATGACGACGAGGAGGGCGATGACGAAGATGTAGTACCAGCCGTCCTTGATCGTATCCATCACCCGCGGCAGTTCGGAGCGCGGAATGCCCTCGAGGCCGTGGCGGGCGGCGTAGGAGTCCACCTGCATGAACAGGCCGATATAGAACAGTGCCGCGGGAATGATCGCGGCCAGCGCGACTTCGGCGTAGCTGACGTTGAGGAACTGGGCGATCACGAAGGCGGTTGCGCCCATCACCGGCGGCGCCAGCACCGCGCCGGTCGATGCGCAGGCCTCGATCGCCGCGGCATAGGAGGCGCGGAAGCCGCTCTTCTTCATGACCGGAATGGTCATGGTGCCGGCGGTCAGCACGTTGGAAATGATCGAGCCGGACATCATGCCGAGCAGGCCGCTGGCGAAAATGCAGACCTTGGCGGCGCCGCCGCGGAACGTGCCGCACATCGCGAACGACAGATTGATGAAGAACTTCCCGGCGCCGGTCATCATCAGCGCGGTGCCGAACACCAGAAAGCCGATGACGGTGTCGGCGAAGGCCTGGATCGGAATGCCGAGCAGGCTCTCGCCGGACAGCACGTGATAGGAAGTCGCCTGTTCGAGAGTCGATTGGGTGCCGCGGAAGGGTCCGAGCCATTTTTCGTCGGCGAACAGCGGATAGACCGTGAAGGGCAGAACGCTGAGCAGCAGGCTCCAGCCGCCGGTGCGGCGCAGCGCCTCCATCAGCACGAACCACATCATCAGGCCCGCGACGATGACGGGCGTCGGCGCGCCGCCGAATTCCCAGCCGGCCTCGGCGGCCTTGCGCACGCTGTTCATCAGCACGATGGCGGCGCCGAAGGTCAGGACGAACAGGAGGATGTCATACCAGGGGACGCGATCGAGCGGCGCGCGTGCCGTCCCCGGAAAGATCAGGAAGGTGAACGGCAGCATCAGCGCGATCAGCAGGTAGAAATATTCGGTGTTGAGCTGGGTGTAGCCGACGAAGAATCGCAGCGAGAATTGCTGGTTGATGCACAACAGAATCGTGGCCCCGGTGGCGACGATCAGGGCCCAGCGCCAGCCGCCCCGCAGGGTTCGCGCCCGCGAGACTTCGGCCTCCTGCAAATTGGCGAGGCTGCCGTGCGGATCGGCGAATTCGATCCGTTTCGCCGGTGCTTCAGAAGCGGCGGAGGTTGAGGCAGCCATGCGGTATCCCGTCAAAATGAGCCGGCGCGTTGCCGCGCCGGCGTTGAAGCTGAGTAAAAGGGAGCGAGGAGAGATTAATCCTCAAACCCGTCCGGCATGTTGGCCTTCTTCAGCGCCGCAGCGCGGGCCTTGGTCCAGGCCGCAAGAAATTCCTTGTCGTCGGAAGGCGGGCTGGCCTTGCCGAAATCGGCCCACGCCGCCGCCAGAACCGCCTGCCGCTTGAACAGCGCGTTGTTGTGCGCTTCCTGGTCGTCGCTCCACTGGCCGGCTTCCTTGAGCGCCTTCACCGCGCCGGGATGAACCGGTATCACCCATTTTTTCGTCTGCTTGTCGGCGGCAAGCCCGCCCGCACCGGCGGCGGCATCCTTGTAGAGATCGTAGCCCGTGATCATGGCCTTGGTGACGGCATAGACCTGGTCGGGAGCTTGCGTTCCGTACACCACGAAGATCGGATAGGGATAGGTTCCCATTTCGATCGGCTTGTCCTTGGCAATGCCGGCGCCGCAGCTTGCCATGTGGCGGAAGAAGAACGATCCGACCTTCTGCACCCGCTCCCAACCGGCGTTGTCGCTGTGCGGCAGCGGCGGCCAGACCAGCCCGCGCGGCGAGGTTTCGGCTTCCTTGGCCGGACCGGTGATCGTGGTCGCGAAAGCGGCGTCGACATCGTTGTTGAGCAGGCCCTTCCACATCGCGCCGTAGCTCGAGAACTCGACCGACTTGATGTCGCTCTGCTTGAGGCCGCCGAACGCCAGGATCGCCAGCGAGTTCTGGTTCAGCGCCGGCGAGCCGACGACGAAGCCGACGCGCTTGCCCTTGAGGTCCTTGACCTCCTTGACGCCGGTGTCCTTTGCGACGCCGAGCGAAGCGCCGTTGCAGTCGACCGTGGACAGCACCAGTTGCAGGGCCTGCGGCCCCCATTCCTTGGCGCCGAATTCGAACACGCCTTCCTGCGCAAAATAGCTGCCGGATCCCATCGCCGACGACACCGCCCGGCCGGCGCGCAAAGGCGACAGCCGCGCCACGTCGTTGCCTGCGGGAAGCACCCGCAGATCGGTGCCGTATTTGTCCTTCATCATCTTGCCGACGGCGACCGCGATGTTGAAACCGGCGGTTCCGGTGTCGTAGGCGGTAAACGTCATGGTCGGCGGCAGCTTGACGTCCTGGGCTTGGGCCGCAGGCAAGGTCAGCAGCGACGCGCCCGTGAATACGACAGGCGCGAGCGCCAGCAGCCGATGAATCATGTTTTCCTCCATTAGTTTCGCTCTGCGAAATAGATTTTGTTGGCCGGATCATGTCATCGCCTGATGGCGATGGCAACGTCCAGCGATTTATTGGCGGCGGCTGTCAGGTTCCGCAGCATCATGCCCGCGTCGATGCGGCTGCCGCCGGTGAATCACGTTTCGATGACGGCGAGCACCTGGCCCTCAGCGACAACGTCATCAATGTTGACGAGTATCGATTTGAGTTTGCCCGCTGCAGGTGAGGCGACGGGGATTTCCATCTTCATTGCTTCGACGAAAGCAACGTCGTCGCCGTCGCCGACGCTGCCGCCGATTTCAACGGGAAGCGCGCACACGCGCCCGGCCACTTCGGTCACGATCTTGATCTCTGGCATTCCGTTCTCCCGGGACGACCGCCTGTCGGACAAATGCCCTCGTGAACGGCTTCTTGTTGTGGACGCAGATTGCCTAGGGTAGCTTGATCTGCAAGTGGAATTTTATTCCGCCAGACGGAATGGAAAAAAACACATGGGAAGACGCTCGGAACGGCTCAGTAAGCAGGGAATGCTCGCCAGCGATCTCGCAGGCGAGGGCGATGTCATTCAGGTGGTGTCGCGCGCGTTCGACGTGTTGCGCTGTTTCGAAGGCCACGAGGCGCGGCTCGGCAATCTCGAAATATCCAACCGCTGCGGCCTGCCGCGATCGACAGTATCGCGGCTGACCCACACGCTGACCCGGATGGGCCAGCTGGTCTATCTGCCGCGCGACCAGAAGTACCGCATCGGTCCAAGTGCTGTGGCGATGAGCACCTCGATGATGCGGGGTCTGCAGCTTCGCAACCTGATCCGGCTGCGGCTGCAGGATGTCGCGGAACAACTGCCGGGCACCGTCGGCTTCGTCATTCCCGACCGCTTTCACCTCGTCTATCTCGAGTTCGCGCGGGCGGCCAACGCGCTAGGTCTGCATGAAAGCACCGGCAACCGCATCGCGATGACAAGCACGGCAGCGGGGCATGCCTATACGGCGGCGCTCGATGCCGATGTCGGCGACGCGCTGCTGGCCGAAATGGAACGTGAGATTCCGGCGGGCGCCAAGGTGTTACGGCCGCGTCTCGAAGCCAACCGGCGTTTCCTCGCAGAACACGGTTATGTGGTCGCGTGCGGCCTGTGGAGCCCGCATATCAATGGTCTCGCGGTGCCGATCTGGTCGCCGCAGTATCAAACCTTCGTTGTGGTGACGATCGGCCTGTTGGCTGCGATGTATGACGAGAAGCGGCTGCACAAGGAAGTGGCGCCGCGAATGGTCGATTTGGGTTTTGCGGTCGGCAGCATGCTCGAGGGCGCCGACGGCGATGTCTTCAGTAATCGGCTGGACCGAAAACCGCTTCCGGTGGCGGCCCATAACAACAACAAAATCATAAAGGCGGAGGATCCCAATGACCTGGAAGCCGGAACTCGACGACCTCGCCCGGCGCGAAGCGTTCGCGCGCGAGATGGGCGGCGTTGACAAGGTCAAGCGCCAGCGCGACCAGGGCCGGCTCACCGTTCGCGAGCGCATCGACGGATTGATCGACCGGAATAGCTTCCACGAGATCGGCGCGATTTCCGGGGTAGCCGAGTACAGCGAGAGCGGCGAACTCACCCATTTGACGCCGGCGAACTGCGTATTCGGCCGCGGCAGGATCGACGGCCGGCCGGTGGTCGTGGTCGGCGACGATTTTACGGTGCGCGGCGGTTCCGCCGATGCGTCGATTTCAGCAAAGCCGCTGATGGCCGAGGAGATGGCGCACGATTTCCGGCTGCCGATCATCCGCGTCATCGAAGGTTCCGGCGGCGGCGGCTCGGTGAAGACCATCGAGACCAAGGGGGCGGCCAATCTGCCCGGTGGCGTCGGCGGCACCCGCTGGTACTGGTATACGATCGCGAACATGGCCCGGGTGCCGGTGGTCGGCCTCGGGCTCGGTTCGGTGGCCGGCCTCGGCGCCGCGCGCCTTGCGGCCAGCCATTATTCCGTCATGACCAAGACGTCGGCGATGTTCGTCGCCGGTCCGCCGGTCGTCAAGCGGCTCGGCCAGGACCTGACAAAGTGGGAACTTGGCGGCGCCGACATCCAGACCCGCGCAGGCGGCGTCGATCATGCCGTCGACACCGAGGAAGAAGCCTTTGCCTGCGCCAGGCGTTTTCTCTCCTATCTGCCGTCCTCGGTGTTCGATCTGCCGCCGACAACCGCCTGCGACGACGATCCGGAGCGCGCGGAGGAATCGCTGATGAAGGCGGTGCCGCGCAACCGCCGCCAGGTCTACAAGATGCGGCCCATCATCAATGCGGTGGTCGACAAGGGTTCGTTCTTCGAGATGGGCGCGAATTTCGGCCGCTCGGTCATCGCCGGCTTCGCCCGGCTGGACGGCCGCGCCGTGATGCTGTTGGCCAGCGATCCCTTTCATTATGGCGGGTCGTGGACGGCGGAGGCGTGCCAGAAGGTGGTGCGCTTCGTCGACCTCGCCGAAACCTTCCATCTGCCGGTGGTCTATCTGATGGATTGTCCGGGCTTCATGATCGGGCTCGAGGCCGAGAAG
Organism: Bradyrhizobium sp.; assembly: GCF_030693485.1. Lineage (GTDB taxonomy): Bacteria > Pseudomonadota > Alphaproteobacteria > Rhizobiales > Xanthobacteraceae > Bradyrhizobium. The sequence goes on from NZ_JAUYAN010000182.1 coordinate 10,448, forward strand.
GCGGCGACCATCCGGCACGGCGTGCGCGCCATGGCCGCGGTCAACCAGACCACGGTGCCCTGGTGCACCATCATCGTGCGCAACGCCTTCGGCGTCGCCGGCGTCGTGCATCAACCGGCCAATCGTTACTCGATGCGTTACGCGTGGCCGTCGGCCTATTGGGGGTCGCTGCCGCTGGAAGGCGGCATCGAGGCGGCCTATCGCGCCGACATCGACGCCGCTGAGGATCCCAAGGCCAAGCTCAGCGAGATCGAAGACCGCCTCAACAAGCTGCGCTCGCCGTTCCGCTCCGCCGAACGCTTCTGGGTCGAGGAAGTGATCGACCCGCGCAAGACCCGTTCGCTGTTGTGCGAATTCGCGAGGCTGGCCGAACCGTTGCGCACGGCGGGACCGCCGACGAACATGACGACGAGGCCGTGACTTTCTTCACCTCGCCCCGCTTGCGGGGAGAGGCCGGCGCGTAGCGCCGGGTGAGGGGGACTCTCCGCGAGTCCCGCTGTCGATCCAGCCCCTCACCCCAACCCTCTCCCCGTGAAGGAAGGGGAGAGGGAGTGCACTTATGCAGCCGCTGCCAGCTTCGCCGGCCGCGCAATCAGCAGGATGATCAGCGCGGCGAAGACGCACAGCGCGCCGGCGACGAAGAACGCCGGCAGATAGCTCTCCAGCACGGTGCGCGACAGCCCGGCGCCGAAGGCGGCGACGCCGGCGCCCAGCTGATGGCCGGCAAAAATCCAGCCGAACACCAGATTGGCACGCTCCGGCCCGAACCGCTGTGCGGTCAGGCGCACCGTCGGCGGCACCGTCGCGATCCAGTCGAGGCCATAGAACATCGCAAACAGCGACAACGCGTAGAACGAGAAGTCGGTGAACGGCAGGAACAACAGCGAAAGCCCGCGCAGGCCGTAATACCAGAACAGCAGCCAGCGATTGTCGTAGCGGTCGGACAGCCAGCCCGAGGCGATGGTGCCGACGAAGTCGAAGATGCCCATCGCCGCGAGCAGGCCCGCGGCTTGAACCTGGGGGATGCCGAAATCGAGGCACATCGGAATCAGGTGAACCTGCACCAGGCCGTTGGTACTAGCGCCGCAGATGAAGAAGGTGGCGAACAGGATCCAGAACACTTTCGTCTTGGCGGCGTCGCGCAGCGCGCCGAGTGCGGCCGCGACGATCGGTGCAGCATTCGTCGGCGGCACCGGCAGCGGCTCGGTGCCCTCATCGCCGAAGGGCCGCAGTCCGAGATCGCTCGGACGATCGCGCATCACCAGCAGTACCGCGAGCGCGGCGACGCCGAGCATCACGCAGATCAGCCCCAGCGCCATCCGCCAGCCCAGGCTTTCGGTGAGGCTCGCCAGCAGCGGCAGGAACACCAGCTGCCCGGTTGCCACGCTGGCGGTGAGAATCCCGACCACGAGGCCGCGCCGTGCGGAAAACCAGCGCGCGGCGATGGTGGCGCCCAGCACCAGCGCGGTCATGCCGGTGCCGAGGCCGATCACCACCCCCCACAGCAGCACCAGCTGCCAGATTTGCGTCATGAACAGCGACGCGACGAGGCCGGAGGCGACTACCAGCAACGAGGTCAGCGTGACATTGCGCAGGCCGTAGCGGTTCAACAGCGCGGCGGCGAACGGCGCCATCAGCCCGAACAGGATGAAACGGATCGATAACGCCGAGGAAATCTCGGCGGTGCTCCAGCCGAACTCCTTCTGCAATGGCACGATGAATACGCCGGGCGCACCGACCGTACCGGCGGCGATCAGCGCGGTGAGGAAGGTGACGCCGACCATCGCCCAGCCGTAGTGAATGTTGCGGCGGGCGAGAGTGGCGGACAGCCAGTTGGAGATCATGAAGCCTCGGATGAGTTACGAATTACCTGGAAGGATTGTGGGATGCTAACCCAACGGATCTACGTCAAAATGTTATACTTCCCTCGTTTTGGGACATTGCGGCGGCGCTAGTGCGAGGTGCGCTCCACGGCGATGGCGGTGGCTTCGCCGCCGCCGATGCAGAGCGCCGCGACGCCGCGCTTCAGGCCTTTCGCTTCCAGCGCGTGCAGCAGCGTGACGATCAGCCGGGCGCCGGTGGCGCCGATGGGATGGCCGAGCGCGCAGGCGCCGCCATTGAAGTTCAGCTTCTCCCTCGGAATGCCGAGATCGCGTTGCGCCGCCATCGCCACGACCGCAAAAGCCTCGTTGATCTCGAACAGGTCGACGTCATCGGCACTCCAGCCGACCTTGTCGAGCAATTTCCGGATTGCCGGGATCGGCGCCGTGGTGAACCATTGCGGTTCCTGGCTGTGGGTGGCGTGGCCCCTGATCAGGGCGAGGCTCGGCAATCCCTCGCGATCGGCCAGCGAGCGTTTTGCGAGGATCAGCGCCGCGGCGCCGTCGGCATTGGCGGACGAAGCCGCCGGCGTAATCGTTCCGTCGGCGCGGAACGCCGGCTTCAGACCGGGAATTTTTGCGGGATCGACTTTCAGGGGATGCTCGTCATTGGCGATAACGCGAGGGCCGGCTTTTTCAGTGACCGTGATCGGCGCGATCTCGGACTTGAACGCGCCGTCCTCGACCGCCTTGCGGGCGCGCGTCAGCGTTTCCATCGCGTAGGCGTCTTGATCGGCGCGGGTGAACTGATAGGCCTCCGCGGTGGCTTCGCCGAAATCGCCCATCGAGCGGCCGGTCTCATAGGCGTCTTCGAGCCCATCCATCATCATGTGATCGATGATCCGGTCATGGCCGGCGCGGTAACCGCCGCGCGCTTTCGCCAGCAGATAGGGCGCGTTGCTCATGCTCTCCATCCCGCCGGACAGCACGATCCCGGCGGAGCCGGCGTTGATGATGTCATGCGCCAGCATGGTGGCCTTCATGCCGGAGCCGCAGACCTTGTTGATGGTGGTCGCACCTGTCGCATCCGGCAGCCCGGCGCCGCGCGCGGCCTGTCGTGCCGGCGCCTGGCCCTGTCCGGCCGACAGCACGCAGCCCATCAACACCTCGTCGATCCGCTCCGGCGCCAATGTGGCCCGTTCCAGTGCGGCGCCGATCACATGGGAGCCGAGCTTGTGGGCGCTGAACGGCGACAACTCGCCCATGAAGCGGCCAAGCGGGGTGCGGGCGGCGGAAACGATGGCGACGGGATCGGCTGCGGCCATTGCGGGGTTCCTCAAATGTTACGAAGGAGAATGGTTTTACATTATGACCATCATATGATGCGCCGCAGAAATTGCAACGGCAGTGCGGGATAAATTGTCGTGAGGCGCGGCTGCCTTGTCGCTTTCCGGAGAAACCCCTTACTCCGCAACACCTTCCAGCGCGGTCCGGATCGCGCTCCTGAACACGGCGATGTCGCCGAGTTCATGGCCGAGTACCAGGGCGAGCCGGGTCAGGAACAGCGCTTCGCGCTCGGGACCGGTCGAATCGATCGCCATCGCCAGCGCTTCATAGGCGGCTTCGAAATCTTCCGCAGGCATCGCGGTCATGGCGTCGCTCTCCCGAGGCAAAGGCCGGCGGTTCGCAGGATTTCGGCAGACACGATGGTCTTCCAGCGTCCGGCGATGTGCAGGTCGGGACGCAACAGATAGAACGTGCCCGGCCGCGCATCGAACAGGCGGGTGATTTCGCCGTCGGTGTCCACAACCGCATCTGCCGTGGCGCGGGCCGGCTGGATCAGGAGAGCGACAAAGCGCTTGTCGAGTTGCGTGAGCTGATCCAGCAACGCCGTCTGCGCAGCGTTCAGGACACCATCGCAAAACAACATCGCCGTCATGCCGTCGCCGGCGCGATCCAGCAGAAAACCGCCATCGGCCAGCGTGGCGTTCGGCGGAAAGCTGCCGCTGGCCGGTCCGCCCGCAAACTCCGCATCGCGTTCCGGATACGGTGTCAGCGGGCTTTCCGAATAGGTGTAGGGCTGCATCTGCCGGGGGTTGGCGAGGCCGCGTGGAAATTCGTGTTTCAGGCTGAGCGAGAGCGCGGCTTCGCGGGCCAGCCGCCAGCCTCGCGTCGGCGGGGTCATGAAGCGGGTGCTCTTGGTGGCATTGGCGAAGACGTCGAGCGTGGCGCCGCGCCGTTCCGGCGAGTAGCTGTCGAGCAGGCTTTCATCGGCCTCGCCGTTGAGCACGGCGGCGAGCTTCCAGCCGAGATTATCGGCATCGGCCAGGCCATTGTTGAGCCCGCGCACGCCAAAAATCGGCACGATATGGGCGGCATCGCCGATGAAGAAAACCCGGCCATGCCGGTAGTCGTCGAGGCACAATGTGTTGGCGGAATAGATGCTCCACCATTCCAGTTCCCACGGTTTGTCGTGGCCGATATCGCCGAGGATGGCGCCGACGCGGGCGCGGATGTTCTGTTCGCGCAGGGCCGCTTCCTCGCTCTCGCCTTCGCGCAGCTGGTAGTCCACCCGCCAGATATTTTCAGGCTGCTTGTGGATCAGCACGGTGCCGCCGGGATTGCCGCTCGGCTCGAAAAAGGCGCGGCGCTCGGTCGGAAAGTCGTGATCCATCCGGATGTCAGCGATGACATATTTGCCTTCGTAGTTCTCGCCCTTCATGCGCAGCCCGAGCCGGGTGCGCACCGGCGAGCGCGCGCCATCGGCGGCCAGCACATAGTCGGCGTTGAGGCGATAGTCGCCGGCCGGCGAGGCGATGTTGAGCGACACGCCGTCATTGCCGCAATCGATGCCGGTGAGTTCGCTCTGCCAGCGCATGTCGACGAGTTCGCAGGCCGCGACGGCGTCGTGCAGATATTGCTCGATATACTGCTGCTGCAGATTGTACATCGGCAGGTATTTTTCGCCCGGGGGATGCGGCATTTCCAGCCGGAAAATCTGCTCGCCGCGGTAGTAGCTGCGGCCAAAGCGCCAGCCCAGCGCCTTGTCGAGGAAGGGTGCTGCCGCCCCGATCCGCTCCAGGATGTGCATGGTCGGCCGCGCGATGCACAGCGCCCGGCTGCCGTCATTGAAGGTGTCCTTGCGGTCGAGCAGCACGCTGCGGATGCCGTAGCGCGCCAGCACCAATGCAGCGGTCATACCGATCGGGCCGGCGCCAACAATCGCGACGGGGTGCCGTGGGGCGTTGCCGTCCAGCTCGGGGACAAGCCGCGCCGGGAAGTGCGGGTACTGGAAATAGAGCGAATCGAGCGGCCCTTTGCCGGCGGGTCTCATGGGTTTTCCGTTGTATGTTGGCGGCGTTCGATGGCCGCAGCCGCTTCCAGCCCGGGCGGGACTACAGCTTGAAAGAAGTCCGATAGCAAGGCGGCATGTGCGTGAGATTAAAGCAGTGAGCAACGTTGAGATCAATTGAAAGAGACGCCCTTCTGATGAACACGACCGCACGTGCCGAGCAGACCGAATCCAGCGAAGCGCTGTACGAGCTCGATGAGGGCATCGCGCCGGTCTCGATCTGCGCAAGGAGAGACCTTTCCGGACCCTGTCCACCAAGCCTATCTGCAACTCCTGCCGCTGTTCAAGAAGCAGGACATGCAGGAAAGCATCAAGGCCGTCATGGAAAAGCGCGAGCCGAAATTCGAGAGCCGCTGAATGCCCACTCCATCGCTTAACGACCGATAAACGCTGTTTTCGGGAAGGCCAGTCCCCGGAATTTCTCATTAAGTACAATTGATACAAATTGTCCGCAGGCAAACGCCAAGAAAATTCCCGGTCGACTTTGCTTTGCTGGTCCTTGAAAGCAAAAAAAAGGTTTTGAGCGCGATGTCATCGACACCCCTGAGTTGGGACAATCTTCTTACGGCGCGGCTCCATTCGCCCGAGATATCCTATGAACGCTACGGCCTGATCCTGTCGCGTGTTCGATACGTTTCGCGTTTTTTCAGCGTCCTCTCCCTGCTGTGGATCGCCGTGGATTTTGTCTGCTGGCCCTGGCCCGTTAACGGTGCGCTGGGGCTCGAGCGGGTGTTCATCGCGGGCGCCTTCTGGATTCTCGGAGGTCACCGGTTCGAGTCTCAACCGCTCGGCGTCTATGGCGCTGTCTTGGCCCTGTTGATGATTTCATCGGGATTGGTCCTCGGTGCCCTGTTCGTCCTGTCCCATACCGGGGCGCACGCACATCAGCTGTTCGGAACCCAAGGCTATCTGCTCTCACCAATCGCCCTGGCGGCGATCCTGGCCATCTTTCCCCTGACGGCACGCGAGAGCGTGCTGCTGGCTGCCTCGCTGGTCCCCGTAATGGTATTTCCCATCATCATGTGGTCAGACCTGTTTGCAACGACTTCGCCAATGGCGGTCATGCTGCTGCTGTTGCTGGTTGCCGGAATTTCTACTATCGCAAGTCTCAGCCAGCTCAACTTTCTCGTCAGTCTAGTGGAAAAATCGGCAACCGACGGATTGACCGGAGCCGCGACGCGAAAGTTCGGCGAGCGGATGCTCGAAAGCATGTTCGCTGTCTCGCAGCGCAATAACACCGCGCTCAGCGTCCTGTTCATCGATCTCGACCGGTTCAAATCATTGAACGACCGATTTGGGCATGGCGTCGGCGACGATGTCCTGCGCTGCGCGGTTGCCTCGATACGTGCCGTGGCGCGCCGCCAGGATGTGCTGGTGCGGTGGGGCGGCGAGGAGTTCGTGCTGATCATGCCGGAGACGAACGGGGAGCAGGTCGAAAGCTTCCTCAGTCGTTTGGCCGAAGCCGGCATCGGCCTCGCGCCGGATTCCGTCCCGATTACCGCTAGCATGGGCGCCTCGGAACGCATGAGCGACGAGGCGAACGGATGGGCCATGCTGGTCGAGGCGGCGGACCGCCGGATGTATTCGGCCAAGGCGGCGGGGCGGAATTGCTACGTCGGCCCGAACGGCGCTACGTTAAGCGGTTTGATTGGATCGCCGCAGCCGGCTGTCGACAATACGGAAAGAAAAGCTCGGAACCACGTCAATGGCGATGCGGCGTCGCCTGGTGAAGCCAGCTCGCGAGAAATCACCCGCATAGAGGAGTTAATGAGATGCTGATGAGCGAAAAGGTCGCACACTCGAAATGGTGCCCAATGGTGCGGATCGACGGCGCCAACCGACTGTTCAACACCCAGTCGGATGGATTCGAGAAATCCGCCAAGATGTATCATTGCATCGCCAGCGCGTGCATGTCGTGGCGCCAATTCCACCTTTCGCATTTCAAGGGAAGCGAACAGCCGGAGCATCATGGTTACTGCGGTCTCGCCGGACGTCCTGAACTCGACTAGCAGCGATGGCCGCGCTCCTCGCGCCTGTCACCGGGAGCGAGAAATGCTGATGCTGCCCGGCCGTCGCATTACCGCTTCCGGTCGATAAATCCCTGCATCAGCCGCTGCGGCTCGCCGGTCAGGAAGGATTGCCCGAACACGGGAATCGAGAGGTCGACCGAATCTTTCAGCGGTAGTTCCTCCCATTGCCGCAGCAGGGCTTTTTGCGCGCGCAAAGCCTCAGGGCCGCATTCCAGCAGCATTTTCACGGCCTTCTCGATCGCGGCATCGAGGCCGCCCTCTGCGGCGACCATGTCGATCAGTCCCCAGGCCAGCGCGGTGGACGCGTCGATATTCTCCGCCGTCATCACCAGCCAGCGGGCGCGCCCCCAGCCGATCAGCCGCGGCAGCAGTGCCGCGTGAATGACGCTGGGAATGCCGACCCGGACCTCGGGCATGCCGAAATGGGCGTCATGTGCGGCAATCCGGAAGTCGCAGGCGGCGGCGAATTCCAGCCCGCCGCCGAGGCACCAGCCCGGCATCCGCGCGATCACAGGCGCGGGGAACGCGCGGGCGGCCTCGCAGAGATCACGCAGGCCGGTGATGAATGTCTCCGCCGAGGCCTGATCGAGTTTGGCCATTTCCTTGATGTCGGCGCCGCCGATCAAGCTCTTCTCGCTTTGGCCGGCAATGATGAGCACACGAATCTCCCGGTCGGCCGCGAGCGTTTGCAGCCCTTCCCGCACGCCGGTGATCGCGGGAGTTCCCAGGATGTTGAGCGAACCGGCGTTGCAGATGGTGAGGCGAACGACGCCGCGCGAGTCGCGGTCGACGCCGCAATAGGGATTGAGCATGTGCATGAACGGTCTCGCAATTCCCTGGAAGTGTGCGTGGCCGGTCACTTCCGGGGCAAAGCGCCGTCTTGTCAAGTGCTGCGCCGGGCGATCGGCATTGAGCGCCGCAAACCGTTGCGGAACGGTGGTCGCTTCGATAGTATGATGAACATCATTTATAATGGAGCATGCGCATGACGGCGGTTGACGGCATTGATGCGACGGCGACGGCGAGAGACCTGTTCGCGGCTGGATCGCGGCGGGAGCGGGTGGTGGCCTGGCAGGCGCCGGGTCCTGTGGCGAAAGCGGCGGCCGGCATGTCCGGGCTCGACGCCATGCGCGCGATCCGCGATGGGGTGCTGCCGGAACCACCGATGGCCCGGCTGATCGATTTTCGGTTGCGGGTGGCGGAACCCGGGCGGATCGTGATGGAGCTTCAGCCGCATGAAGGACTGGAAAACACCATCGGACTGCTGCACGGGGCCACCGCCGCGGCGCTGCTCGACACCGCCATGGGTTGCGCGATTTCAACCATGCTGTCGGCCGGGCAGGGCGCCGTCACGCTCGACCTGAAGCTGACCTATCTGCGGCCGCTATCGGTGAAGTCGGGCACCATCTCGGCGGAAGGCAAGCTGATAAAACTCGGCCGCCAGACCAGCTACGCCGAAGGCTGGGTCCACGACGGCGCTGGGAACCTTGCGGTGCACGCGACGGCGACATTCTCGATGGTCGGTTGACCCCCGCGAAATAAGATACAGCTTTCGCCGGTCGCACCTGCTATTATATGATCGAAAACATATCATAGACCAGCGAGTGCAGGACGGCGATGCGCTATTCCAGGGAACACAAGCTCGAGACCCACGCCCGGATCGTGAAGAAAGCCTCGGTGAGGATTCGCGAGAAGGGCGCGCATGGCATCGGCGTCGCCGACCTGATGAAGGATGCAGGGTTAACCCATGGCGGCTTCTACGCCCATTTCGATTCGCGGGAAGCGCTGGTGATCGAGGCCTTCGCCTACGCGATGGATCGGTCGACCGATCGCTGGCGCAAGCTGGCGGAAACCGTTCCGCAGGAAAAGCGCATGGCCAGCATCGTGGAATCCTACCTGACGCCGCTGCACCGTGACGATCTCGGTCATGGCTGCGCCATTACCGCGCTGGGCGCGGAAATCGCCCGTGAGAGCCCGAAGACCCGAAAGGCGTTTGCGGCCAAGCTGGAGCAGATGGTCGACATGCTCGCCGAACAGATCCCGGAGGTTCCGCGCAAGGCCGCGCGCAAACAGGCGTTGGCGACGCTGTCGACCATGGTGGGAGCGCTGGTGCTGGCCCGCATCGCCGGGTCGGGTGAAGTGTCGGATGCCATCCTGGGCGCCGGACGCGACGCCGCGTTGGGCCGGGCAGCGCCAGACAAGCCTCCCGTGAAGAAATCCCGTCCGCAGTCGAATTAAGTGGTTCCCTACGGCTGATTGAACAACGCGCGGTCGCGCTCCACCGTCTCGTAGATGTAGTCCGCAACCGCGCGAATTCGCGCGAGATCCTTGCTGTCGGCGTGCATCAACAGCCAGAAGCTGCGCGAGATCGAGATTTCGTGCGGCAGGATCGGACGCAGTTCCGGATGCGCCGTCGCCATGAAGTGCGGCAGCACCGCGATGCCGAACCCGGCGATGGTGGCGTTCAGCTGGGCGATCAGGTTGGCGCTGCGGAATTTGGCGGAAATCTTCGGCGAGACCTGTGGCAGGTAGTCGAGTTCCGGCGTGAACAGCAGTTCCTCGATGTAGCCGACGAAACGGTGGCCGGGCAGGTCGGCGCGGGATGCGATGTCAGGTCGCCGGTCGAGATAGGCGGGCGCGGCATAGAGCCCGAGGCTGTAGTCGAGCAGCTTGCGCCCGACCACCCGGCCTTCCTTCGGCATCGTCAGGCTGATGGCGATATCGGCCTCGCGCTTCGACAGGCTGAACAGCCGCGCCGTGGCGACCAGTTGCAGATCGAGATCCGGGTAGCGCTCGGTGAAGGGCAGCAGCCGGGAAGCCAGGAAGTGACTGCCAAAACCATCGGGTGCGCCGATCCGCACCGTGCCGGTCAGATGGGCGCGCGACCCGCCGACGGCCTCCTGGTTGGCGACGATGGTCGATTCCATCGCCTCGGCGCTGTCGGCGACGCGCTGGCCGGCTTCGGTCAGCAAATATCCTGTTTTGCGACGGTCGAACAGCTTTGCGGAGAGATGCCGCTCCAGCCGGTCGACACGCCGGATCACTGTGGCATGATCGACGCCAAGCTGTTTCGCGGCAGCGGAGACCGATCCGCCGCGTACAATGGCCAATAGGAACCGGAAGTCGTCCCAATCGATGGCGCCAGCTTGATCCCGCATTTCCGCACATCTATGGTGCAATATCTCGGACTTGAATACCGCAAAATGCGGGTCCAAAGGGTCACAAAGCGATCCAGCCGGGACCCAGGGAGATCTTTCACATGCGTGCAATCGGACATTTCATCGGCGGCCGTGAGGTCAACGGCACTTCGGGGCGGACGGCCGACGTTTTCGAGCCGATGACCGGCGAGGTCCAGGCCAAGGTCGATCTGGCCTCCAAGGCGGAAATGCGCGCCGCGGTCGAGAACGCCAAGGCCGCGCAGGTGGAATGGGGCGCCACCAACCCGCAGCGCCGCGCCCGCGTGATGATGAAGTTTCTCGAACTGGCGCAGCGCGATTACGACAAGCTCGCCGACCTCTTGGCGCGCGAGCACGGCAAGACCGTTCCCGACGCCAGGGGCGACATCCAGCGCGGCCTCGAGGTGGTCGAATTCGCCTGCGGCATTCCGCACCTGATGAAGGGCGAATACACCGAGGGCGCCGGGCCCGGCATCGACATCTATTCGATGCGGCAACCGCTGGGAGTGGTCGCCGGCATCACCCCGTTCAATTTTCCGGCGATGATCCCGATGTGGAAATTCGCGCCCGCGATCGCCTGCGGCAACGCCTTCGTGCTGAAACCGTCGGAGCGCGATCCCGGCGTGCCGATGGCGCTGGCGGCGCTGATGATCGAGGCCGGCCTGCCGCCGGGCATTCTCAACGTCGTCAACGGCGACAAGGAAGCGGTCGACGCCATTCTCGACGATCCCGACATCAAGGCGGTCGGCTTCGTCGGCTCTTCGCCAATCGCGCAATATATCTATGAGCGCGCCGCCGCCACCGGCAAGCGCGCGCAATGCTTCGGCGGCGCCAAGAACCACGCCATCATCATGCCCGACGCCGACATGGACCAGACCGTCGATGCCCTGATCGGCGCCGGCTACGGCTCGGCCGGCGAGCGCTGCATGGCGATTTCGGTCGCGGTGCCCGTCGGCAAGACCACCGCGGACCGCCTGATGGAGAAGCTTATTCCGCGCGTCGAGGCCCTGAAGATCGGCACCTCGATCGATCCGTCCGCCGACTTTGGTCCCTTGGTCACCAGGGCGGCGCTGGAACGCGTCAAGGATTACGTCGAGGTCGGCATCAAGGAAGGCGCCACCCTCGCGGTCGACGGCCGCGGCTTCAAGATGCAGGGCTATGAAAACGGCTTCTACATGGGCGGCTGCCTGTTCGACAACGTCACCAGGGACATGCGGATCTACAAGGAAGAGATTTTTGGGCCGGTGCTCTCGGTGGTGCGCGCGCATGATTACAGTGAAGCGCTGGCGCTGCCGTCCGACCATGACTACGGCAACGGTGTTGCGATCTTCACCCGCGACGGTGACGCGGCGCGCGATTTCGCCGCCAGGGTCAATGTCGGCATGGTCGGCATCAACGTGCCGATCCCGGTGCCGATTGCCTACTACACCTTCGGCGGCTGGAAGAAGTCCGGCTTCGGCGATCTCAACCAGCACGGTCCGGATTCGATCCGCTTCTACACGAAGACCAAGACGGTGACCGCGCGCTGGCCCTCCGGCGTCAAGGAAGGCGCGGAGTTCTCGATTCCGACGATGAACTAACCGTCGATGCACTTCGCCCTCAACGAGGACCAGGTTGCGGTTCGCGATATGGCGCGGGAGTTTGCCGCGGAGAAAATCGCGCCCCATGCGGTTCGCTGGGACGAGGAGAAGCATTTTCCGGTTGATGTGATGCGTGAGGCCGCGAGCCTCGGCATCGGCGGCGTTTACATCCGCGAGGAAGTCGGCGGCTCCGGGATGACGCGGTTCGATGCGGCGCTGATCTTCGAGGCGCTGGCGCAGGGCTGTCCGACGGTGTCGGCCTTCATCTCTATCCACAACATGGCCTCCTGGATGATCGACGCCTATGGCAACGACGCCCAGCGCCACAAATGGCTGCCCAAACTGTGCACCATGGAACTGCTGGCGAGCTATTGCCTGACCGAGCCCGGCTCCGGCTCGGATGCGGCGGCGCTGCGCACCCGGGCGATACGCGACGGCGATCATTATGTGCTCAACGGCCAGAAGCAGTTCATCTCGGGCGCCGGCAAGGGCGATCTCTATGTGGTGATGGTGCGCACCGGCGCCGACGGGCCCGGCGGCATCTCGACGCTGGTGATCGAGGGCGACACGCCGGGCCTGTCGTTCGGCGCCAATGAGCGCAAGATGGGCTGGAACGCGCAACCGACCCGCGCGGTGATTTTCGAGAATGTCCGCGTGCCGGTCGCTAATCGGCTCGGCGATGAGGGAATCGGTTTCAAGATAGCGATGGCCGGGCTCGATGGCGGACGCATCAATATTGCGGCCTGTTCGCTCGGCGGCGCGCAATGCGCGCTCGACAAGTCGCTGGCCTATATGAAAGAGCGCAAGGCGTTCGGTAAGCGTCTCGACGAATTCCAGGCGCTGCAGTTTCGCCTTGCCGACATGGCGACCGAACTGGAAGCGGCCAGAACTTTCGTCTGGCGCGCGGCTGCGGCACTCGACCGCAAGGACGCCGACGCCACCATGCTGTGCGCGATGGCCAAACGCTTCGGCACCGATGTCGGCTTCGAGGTCGCCAATCAGGCGCTGCAGCTGCATGGTGGCTACGGTTATCTCAGCGAATACGGCATCGAGAAGATCGTGCGCGATTTGCGCGTGCATCAAATTCTGGAAGGCACCAACGAGATCATGCGGCTGATCGTATCGCGGAAACTGATCGAGGGCGCGCGATGACGGCCGCTGCTGCTGTTGCGGGCTCCGAACCCGACCTGATCGCACGGCGCGAGGGTGATGCCGGTGTCATCCGGCTCAACCGTCCCAAGGCGATCAATGCGGTGACGCTGGAGATGTTTCGCGACATCGACAAGGCGCTGGATGCATTCGCGGCCGATCCCGCGGTAGCGGTGATCCTGCTGGAAGGCGCCGGCGAGCGGGGCCTTTGCGCCGGCGGCGATATCCGCGCGCTGTATGAGGATTCGAAGGTCAAAGGCGATCTCGGAAGAATCCTGTGGCGCGAGGAATACACCCTCAATGCGCGTATCGCCAAATTCCCAAAACCCTATGTGTCCTTCATGGACGGCATCGTGATGGGCGGCGGCGTCGGATTGTCCGCGCACAGCAGCCATCGCGTCGTCACCGAACGGACCAAACTCGCGATGCCGGAAGTCGGTCTCGGCTTCTTTCCCGATGTCGGCGGCACCTGGCTGCTGGCGCGCTCGCCGGGCGAGATCGGGACTTATTTCGGGCTCACCGGCCAGACCATGAACGGTCCTGATGCGGTGTATGCCGGCTTTGCCGACGCGGTGGTACCGTCAGGCAAACTGGCGGCCTTGCGCGAGGCGCTGACGAAAGTTCGGCCCGGCGTGACCGCTGTGGAAGTCACAAGCCTGATCTCCGGTTTTGCTACCGGCGAGACGTCAGGACCGGTCGCCGCAATCGAGCCGCGGATCGATGCATGGTTCGGCCATGACCGCATGCAGGATATCGTGGGGGCGTTGGAGGCCGACGGATCGGAACTGGCGCAGGCGACGTTCAAGACATTGAACGAGAAATCGCCGCGCGGCATGGTGGTCGCATTGAAACTGCTGCGTCTGGCGCGCGCATCATCCTCGCTGGAGGAGTGCTTGGTGCGGGAATATCGTGCCGCGCTGGAAGTGTTCGCCAGCGATGATTTTCGCGAGGGCGTGCGCGCCGCCGTGATCGACAAGGACCGCAACCCGAAATGGTCGCCGCCGCGCATCGAGGACGTGACGCCCGCGATGGTGGCGCCATACTTCGCCGAAATCGGCGCCGACGAACTCCAGTTCGATCAATAAGAATAGCAGCGACCAAAAAGCGGAGGAATTCAGATGGCAAGCATCGCATTCATCGGTCTCGGCAATATGGGCGGGCCGATGGCGGCCAATCTGGTCAAGGCCGGCCACAAGGTGACCGCGTTCGACCTGGTCGAGGCGTCGCGCGCGCAGGCCAGGGCCGACGGGGCAGGGATCGCCGACAGCTCCGTGGCCGCGGTGAAGGGCGCCGACGTCGTCATCACCATGCTGCCGGCGGGCAAGCATGTGCTCTCGGTCTGGAATGAAGTCATTCCGTCGATGACCAAGGGATCTCTGATCATTGATTGCTCCACTATCGACGTCGAAAGCGCCAAGCAGGCGCACGCGCTGGCGGCCAGGAACGGCGTCGGGTCGGTGGATGCACCGGTGTCCGGCGGCACCGGCGGCGCCAAGGGCGCGACGCTGACCTTCATGTGCGGCGGCGAGGACAAGGCTTTTGCAGCGGCGAAGCCGGTGCTGGAGAACATGGGCAAGAAGATCGTGCATTGCGGCGGCGCCGGCGCCGGGCAGGCGGCAAAAATCTGCAACAACATGATCTTGGGAATTTCCATGATCGCGGTCGGCGAGGCATTTGCGCTCGCTGAAAAGCTCGGCCTGTCGCATCAGGCGCTGTTCGACGTCGCCTCGACTTCCTCGGGGCAATGCTGGGCGCTGACCTCCTATTGCCCGGTGCCTGGACCGGTGCCGACCTCGCCGGCGAATAACGACTACAAACCGGGTTTCGCCTCGGTGCTGATGGTGAAGGACCTCACTCTGGCGCAGGACGCCGCCAATGCGGCGGGTGCCGCGACGCCGCTTGGCAAACACGCGCAGGAAATCTACAAGGCGTTTGATGCCGCGGGACATGGCGGGGTGGATTTTTCGGGGATCATCCGGCACGTGCGCGGGTTGGCGGGAAAATAGGTGAGGACCTCATCCTGAGGTGCTCGCGTATTTGGCGGGCCTCGAAGGATGAGTTGTTCGGTGCTTGCGGCCCATCCTTCGAGATGCCGCGCAAGTGGCGCGGCTCCTCAGGATGAGGTTGGGCATGTGGTAAGACGGGTCGGGGCCTAGCATGACAACATTCCAGGACGCGCGCACTTTCCTTCTCGAGCACCGCACCGACTACGATGCGGCCGTGAAAGGATTCCGCTGGCCGGATCCGGTGCCATTCAACTGGGCCCTGGACTGGTTCGACGCCGAACTGGCACGCAACGCCGACAGCAAGGATCGCCCGGCGCTATGGATCGTCGACGCCGGCAGCAACCGCGAGACCAAGCTCTCCTTCGAGGTGTTGTCGCGCCGCTCCAATCAGGTGGCAAATTTCCTGCGCGCGCAGGGATTGAAGCGTGGCGATCATCTGCTGCTGCTGCTCGGCAATGTCATCCCGCTGTGGGAGACCATGCTGGCGGCGATGAAGCTCGGGGTGGTCGTGATCCCCGCGACCACGCTGCTGACGCCGGACGAATTGCGCGACCGGCTCGATCGCGGCCGCGCCAGGATCGTAGTGGCGACGCAGGACCAGGTCGCGAAGTTTTCAGGGCTCGGCGGCGACGATCTGGTTGGCATCGTTGTCAACGCGTCGTCGAAACAAGAGGGTTGGCTGGCCTACGAGCAGTCCGCAGAGTTTCCGGAGGCGTTTGTGCCGGAAGGGCCGACCAATGCCGATGATCCGATGCTGCTGTATTTCACGTCCGGCACCACGGCAAAGCCGAAACTGGTGAGGCACAGCCAGCGCAGCTATCCCGTCGGCGCGCTCTCGACGATGTTCTGGCTCGGGCTGCAGCCGGGAGATGTGCATCTGAACATCTCCTCGCCGGGCTGGGCCAAGCACGCCTGGAGCTGCTTCTTCGCACCCTGGAATGCCGGCGCCACCGTGTTCGTGGTCAATCAGCCGCGGTTCGACGCAAAGGGCTTGCTGGCGACCATCGGCCGCTGCGGTGTCACCACGCTGTGCGCGCCGCCGACGGTGTGGCGGCTGTTCATCCAGGAGAAGCTCGACACCTTCAAGGTGTCGTTGCGCGAAGTCTGCGGCGCCGGCGAGCCGCTCAACCCCGAAGTGATCGACCAGGTGCGCGCGGCGTGGGGCCTGACCATCCGCGACGGCTACGGCCAGACCGAAACCACGGCGCTGGCCGGCAATTCGCCGGGACAGAAAGTAAAGATCGGATCGATGGGGCGCCCGCTGCCCGGCTATCGCGTGCGGATCACCGATATAGACGGGCACGTTACCAAGGAGGGCGAAGTCACATTGGTGCTCGGCGACGAGCGGCCCGCCGGCCTGATGCAGGGGTATCAGGGCGACGACGGCAAACTGTCAGGCGCCGACGGCGATCTCTATCGCAGCGGCGACGTGGTGTTCGCCGATGACGAGGGCTATCTCACTTTCGTCGGCCGTTCCGACGACGTGTTCAAATCATCGGATTACCGGATCAGCCCGTTCGAACTCGAAAGCATCCTGCTGGAGCATGAAGCCGTGGCGGAAGCCGCCGTGGTTCCGAGCCCCGATCCGATCCGGCTGGCGATCCCGAAAGCCTATGTGCTGCTGGTTTCCGGCCAGGAGCGGTCTGCGGAAACCGCGCTGTCGATCTTTCTGCACTTGCACCGGCGGCTGGCGCCGTTCAAACGTATCCGCCGGATCGAGCTGGTGACGGAACTGCCGAAGACGATTTCCGGAAAAATCCGCCGCGTGCAGCTGCGCCGGCTGGAGCACGACAATGATCGCGGCGATCCGTTACGCGGCGATGAATTCCGCGAGGAGGATTTCCCGGAACTGCAAAAGGTGCGGTCGGCCGGGTCGGAGAATTGACGCATGAATGAAGTCTGGAAGAAGCCACCGATCCCACTGGATGCCTACCTCAAGATGGTCGGCCACGAAGTCGGGGTGTCGTCATGGCATCTGGTCGATCAGGGCCGGATCAACGTCTATGCCGACGTGATCGAGGATCATCAGTTCATCCATGTCGATCCCGAGCGCGCCAGACGCGAAACGGCATTCGGCAACACCGTGGCGCACGGATTTCTGACGATGTCGCTGATGTCCATCATGTCCTACGAGGTGATGCCCGTGATCGAGGGCACCACGATGGGCGTCAATTACGGTTTTGACAAACTGCGGTTACTGTCGCCCGTCCGCGCCGGCTCGCGCGTCCGCGGTCGCTTTACCCTGACGGAAGCGACGTTGCGCAAGCCGACGGAACTGCTGTCGCGCACCAATGTGACGGTCGAAATCGAGGGTGAGACGAAACCCGCCCTGGTGGCCGACTGGATCGGTCTGATTTATTTCGCGTGACAACCCAACGCGTCATTGCCGGGCTTGACCCGGCAATCCATCGCTGATCAAAAACCGTAGAATTTAGGCGGATGGCCGGGTCAAGCCCAGCCATGACGAGTAGAGTGGAAGCTCACATGACAATCAGGTTTGACGGACGCGTCGCCATCGTGACCGGCGCGGGCAATGGCCTGGGGCGGGCGCATGCGCTGGGACTGGCGAGCCGCGGCGCGAAGGTGGTGGTCAATGATTTCGGCGGAGCCCGCGACGGCACCGGCGGATCGCTGACTCCGGCCGAAACCGTGGTCGAGGAGATCCGCAAGGCCGGCGGCGCCGCGATGGCGGACGGCGCCGACGTCTCGAACTACGAGCAGGTCAAGGCGATGGTCACCCGCGCCACCAGCGAGTGGGGCAGCGTCGATCTGCTCTGCGCCAATGCCGGCATTCTGCGCGACAAGTCGTTCTCCAAGATGGAGATCGCCGATTTCGCCAAGGTGATCGACGTACATCTCACGGGCACCTTCTATTGCTGCAAGGCGGTGTGGGACGGCATGCGCGAGCGCAATTACGGCCGCATCGTCATCACGACGTCGTCGTCGGGCCTGTACGGCAATTTCGGCCAGGCCAATTACGGCGCCGCCAAAGCCGGCATGGTCGGCCTGATGAACGTGCTGGCCGAGGAGGGCCGCAAGAACAACATCCGCGTCAACACGATCTCGCCGACCGCGGCGACAAGGATGACCGAGGAACTGCTGCCGCCGCAGGCGCTCGGCCTGATGCGGCCTGAAGCGATCACGCCGGCGATCGAGTTCCTGCTCAGCGAGGATGCGCCGACCCGCACCATCATGGGCGCCGGCGCGGGCTCCTTCGCGGTGATCAAGGTCATGGAGAGCGAGGGCGTCAACCTCGCCCAGTCTGACTGGACTCCCGATGCGGTCGCAGCCCACTTCGCCGAGATCAGCGACATGTCGAAGGCGCGGGCGCTGCAGGGTGCGTTCGAGCAAACCCAGAAATACGTCGGCCAGGCCGCGGCGCGGGCGGGGATCAAGCTGTAAGGGCTTGTGACGACCTCATCCTGAGGAGCTTGCGAAGCAAGCGTCTCGAAGGATGTCGGCAACGATGGAACTCGCGGCCATCCTGCGAGACGCGCGAAGGCGCCGCCTCTGGATGAGGTCTCGAATTGCTGAGAGGGTCCGCATCAATGTCAATTGCGCAAACCCACGTCGCCGTTATCGGCGCCGGCCCCTCCGGCCTGATGGCGGCGGAGGTGTTGGCGCAGGGTGGAGCGCGCGTTACCGTCTATGACGCCATGCCGTCGGCGGGCCGCAAGTTTCTGATGGCGGGGCGGGGTGGGCTCAACCTGACGCACAGCGAAGCGCTGCCCGCATTTCTCGCGCGGTACCGCGCCGCGATGCCGCAACTCGCAGCCGCAATCGAGGTATTTCCGCCGGATCGGCTGCGGCAATGGAGCGAGCAACTGGGCCAGCCGACCTTCGTTGGCTCCAGCGGGCGCGTGTTCCCGAAAGCCTTCAAGGCCTCCCCGCTGCTGCGCGCATGGTTACGGCGGCTGGATTCGATGGGCGTGCAACTCAAGCTGCGCCAGCGCTGGACCGGCTGGGACGGGCAAGGCCGTTTGCTGTTTGAAACGCCGGACGGAACGCAAACCATCGAAGCCAGCGCCACGGTGCTCGCGCTCGGCGGAGGCAGCTGGCCAAGGCTGGGCTCTGACGGTGGATGGACGGAAACGCTTGGCTCGAAAGGCGTGACGATCTTGCCGCTCCGATCCGCCAATTGCGGCTTCACTGTCGCATGGTCGGATATTTTTCGCGATCGTTTCGAGGGCCTGCCGCTCAAGGGCATTGCGCTGACGTTCGGCGCCCACATCGTGCGCGGCGAGGCCGTCATCACGCGCACCGGCATCGAGGGTGGCGCGATCTATGCGTTGTCGGCAGACTTGCGCGAGACCATTGTGGATTCGGGACGGGCGACGCTGCTTATCGCCTTGCGGCCCGATCTCTCGATCAATGAGCTGGTGGCGCGGCTGTCGATGCCGAAAGGCAAGCAATCATTCTCGAACTGGCTGCGCAAGGCGGCGCATCTGTCTCCTGTCGGGATCGGGCTGTTGCAGGAGGCGGCGGTGGCCTCCGGCGCGTCGTTGTCGTCGCTATCCGCCGAAAGGCTCGCCGGCCTGATCAACGCTGTGCCGGTTCAATTGAACGGCGTCGCGGCGATCGCGCGCGCGATCTCGACTGCTGGCGGAATTGCCTTCGACGAACTCGATGCCGATTTCATGATCCGGCGCCTGCCGGGCGTCTTCGCGGCAGGCGAAATGCTCGACTGGGAAGCGCCGACCGGCGGCTACCTACTGCAGGCGTCGTTCGCGACGGGGGCTGCGGCGGGGAGGGGAGCGTTGAAATATCTCGCGACGGAATGAACCCCGCCGCCCTTCGAGGCCTTCGCTGCGCTACGGCACCTCAGGGTGAC
>NZ_JAUYAN010000196.1 GCF_030693485.1 Bradyrhizobium sp.
ATGCGCAGCGGACCGAACGGCGACGCCCAGATCAGACCGACACCGACCGAACTGCGGACGACGTTGCCATTGTCATACACCAGCCCGGTGCAGGATCCGGCCGGAAGCGGAATGGTCGTGCCGCGAACACAGCCGGGCGCATTGACTTCGTTGGTAAAGGCCCACGACGTCGGTCCCTTGTAGTCGTAGAGCCCGCCGGCGTCGGCATAGACCGAGCCCTTGAGCCCGACTTCCTTCGGCAGGAACCAGAACGGCATCTGCAGCTCCGCCGAAATGCCCCAATATTTGCTGCCGCCGAGCGAATCGCTGGTGCCGTAGGGGTTGATGTCGCGCGGGCCGATTCCGTTCGGTGCAAAGCCGCGGACCAGGTTGGAGCCCATCTGGAAATGATCGAGCATGCGCAGGTCGCTGTTGCCGATCTGGTTCAGGATACCGGCCTGGGCATGGATTAACCCGACGACGTCGGCAACCAGCGGCGTGTAGTATTTCAGATCGATCGCGCTCTTCAGATAGCTGACATCGCCGCCGACGCCGGCGAAGTCCTGCTTGAAATCGACCAGCAGGCCGTCGGTGGGATTCTTGTTGTTGTCGAGCGTGTTGTAGTTCAGCGAATAGCCGATCGACGAGGTCAGCGTCTTGCCGTTCTGCAGTTCCTTGCGGACCGGCAGCGAAGCTTCGCCGTCGAAGTAGCAACCCAGCGCCGAGGTATTGAAGGCACTGGGGGGGTTGCCGTTGGCCATAAAGGCCGGGCTGGGATTGTACGCCGCGCTCGTAAGGTCGTTGTTACAATTCCGCAGATTATCCGGCAGCGAAATCTTCTGCTGGTAGATCGAATAGCGGACCTGCAGCGACAGATCTTCGCGCAAGGCGAAGCCGAGCCTCGGGCTGAAGCCGATGGTGCTGGTGCCATATGAAATAAAGGAGTTGGCGAGCTGTTCGCGCTGGAACAGGTCGAGCCCGAGGGCTACGCGATAGTCCAGCAGATAGGGCTCCACGAACGACAGCGAGTAGCCGCGCGCGTACTGGCCATAGGTCAGCGACGCCTTGGCGTAGAGACCGCGGCCGAGGAAGTTACGCTCGGAAATGCTGACCTCGGCCAGCGCGCCGTCGGTCGTCGAATAGCCACCCGACACCGAGAAGTCACCGGTCGATTTCTCCTCGAGATCGACCACCAGAATCACGCGGTCGCTGGAGGAGCCCGGCTCGCTCGTTATCTTCACCGTCTTGAAAAAATCGAGGTTCTTCAGGCGGCGCTCGGCGCGGTCGACCAGCGCGCGGTTGTAGGCGTCGCCTTCGGACAGATCGAATTCGCGGCGGATCACGTAGTCGCGGGTGCGAGTATTGCCGCGCACATTGATACGCTCGATATAGGTTCGCGGACCCTCGTCGATGGCAAAGGTGATCGAAACGGTATGCGCCTCGAAATTGCGGTCGCCGCGCGGACGCACGATCGCAAAGGCGTAGCCGCGCCGCGAGGCCTCGATCTGCATCTCCTCGACGGATTTCTCCAGCGCCTCGGCGTTGTAGAGCGAGCCTACCCGGACGCGCGAGAAGCTGCGCAGCACATTGCCGTCGAGCGTAGCGATGCTGGAGGCGAAATTGACCTGCGCCACCCGGTACTGCTGGCCCTCTTCGATCTTGAAGGTCACCAGGAAGCCCTTGCGGTCCGGGTCGTATTCGGTGAGGGCTGCGACGACCTGAACGTCGGCATAGCCGTTCTTCAGGTAATAGCGGCGGATCAGGTCGCGGTCGGCCTCAACGCGGTCCGGATCGTAGACGTCGGCGCCGCCGAGGAAGCTCAGCAGGTTCGATTCGCGGGTCTTGATCACGTCCTTGAGGCGATACGACGAATAGGCGTTGTTGCCGATGAACTCGATCGACTTGACGCCGGTTTTCGAACCCTCGCTCACGGTGAAAATCAGGTCGACGCGGTTGTTCGGCTGCTCGATGATTTCAGGAACCACGCGCACGTCATAACGGCCGGAGCGGCGGTAGATTTCGGCGATACGCTGGGCGTCGGACTGCACCATCGGGCGCGACAGCGTTCCGCGCGGCTTGGACTGGATTTCCGTGGAAATCTGCTCGTCCTTGATCTTCTTGTTACCCTCGAAGGCAATTCGGCCGATCACGGGGTTTTCCACCACCGTCACGACGAGACGCCCGCCGGCCTGGTTGATTCGCACGTCCTGGAACAGGCCGGTCTCGATCAGCGACTTCAGGCCATCGTCGATCCGTCCCTGGTCGAGGCGACCGCCGGGTCCCGGCTTGAAATAGGAGCGGACGGTCTCGACATCGACGCGCCGGTTCCCCTCTACGACGATCGAGGACGCGGTCTGGGCAACGGCCGCCGACGGCACGAGCATAGCGGCCAGCGTCGCGGCAACCGGCATCGCGAACATGATCAGGGTGGCCAACAAGCCGCCCCGCACTCGCATTCCAACATTCATGCGCAAAGCGCCCTTGTTATTCCACGGTTGGTCCGCACCCCTACGAACCAACAGATTCCCATTTGTTGCGCTGCTTGTAGCCAATTTTGCCGGGGCGGCAAACATCCTATCGCAGTGCAATTTCATTTTCATTCCAAGACGTTGCCAATAGGCCACGTCACAAAAAAGCCGTTTCACGATGCCGCCAGGTGCAGGATGTCGTTGTAGGTCGCAAACACCATCAGCATCAGCACCAGCCCCAGTCCGATTCGGAATCCCATCTCCTGGGCCCGCTCCGACAACGGACGGCCGCGCGCGGCTTCCACCGCATAGAACAAAAGGTGACCACCGTCGAGCAACGGTACCGGGAACAGGTTAAGCAGTCCGATCGAGATCGAGAGCACTGCGGCCAGGTGCACCAGGGCGGCAACGCCAATGGTGGCGACCTGCCCCGAAATCTGCGCGATCCGGATCGGCCCGCCGACCTGATCGGCCGCCTCGCGCCCGGTGAAGACGCCGCCGATATAGGACATCGTGCGCTCGACCACGAACCAGGTCTCCTTGACGCCGAGCAAGAGCGCGGAGGCGGGATCCAGCCGTTCGGTCACGACGTCGCCGGGATTGGTCGCCCGGGTGATGCCGAGCACGCCGAGGCGGTGAACGTTGCCGAACGAATCCTTCACTTCCCGAAGCTGCGGCGTGCCCTGCAGCTGCAGGCTGGAATCGCCGCGCTTGATCGTGAACGACAGCTGCTCGCCGGCGCGGGTGCCGACGATGCGCTGCATCTCGGAGAAGCTTCCGATCGCCTTGCCGTCGATCGAGGTTACGACGTCGCCGGCCTGAAAGCCGGCCTTATCCGCGGCACTGCCCGCCTCCACCTTATCGACGCGCGCGGTCGTGCTCGGCTTGCCGAAGAAGGTGAACAGACAGGTGAAGATCACGATCGCCAGCAGGAAATTGGCAATCGGACCGGCCGCCACGATCGCGGCGCGCGCGCCGACCTTCTTGTGGTGGAAACTGCCGGCGCGCTCGTCCGCGGTCATGCCGGAGAGCGTTTCGGAGGACGGCGTCGAGGCCTCGCTCTCGTCGCCGAAGAATTTGACGTAGCCGCCGAGCGGAATGGCGGAGAGCTTCCAGCGGGTGCCATGGCGGTCGTTGAAGCCCGCGAGTTCCGGCCCGAAGCCGAGCGAGAATGTCAGCACCTTGACGCCGTTCCAGCGCGCCACCAGGAAATGGCCGAGCTCATGGAAGAAAACGACGATCGTCAGCACGAACAAAAAGGGAATGATGTATCCGATGAGCCCATGGCTCAACGTATTGAAACCGTTTAGAAAAAACTCGGACATCCAATTCCCCTTAACCAGGGCCGCAGGCCCTGTCCCCAACCGTCTAGGATGCCTTTAAGGCAATTTGAGGCAAGAGGGAGGCAGCTTTATTTCGCGCATTATGGTCAACGGAAATCGCATCGTCCGCGGAGGTCAAAGGCGCCAGGTTCCCGGAGCGGATCCAGTCGTTCATGGTGGCTTCGACCAGCCGGGCGATGGCGCCGAATTTGATCTTGCCGGCGATGAAGGCCGCCACCGCGACCTCGTTGGCGGCATTGTAGACCGTGGTCGCGCCCTGCCCGGTCCGCAGCGCATCATAGGCCAGCCGGAGCGCCGGGAAACGGTCGTAATCCGGCGCCTCGAAGGTCAGCTGCCCGATCTTGGCGAGATCGAGCTTGGCGGCGGGTCCGACGATCCGGTCGGGCCATCCGAGGCAATGTGCGATCGGCGTGCGCATGTCGGGCGCGCCGAGCTGGGCCACGACGGAACAATCCGAAAATTCCACCATGCCGTGGATGATCGATTGCGGGTGCACCAGAACGTCGATCTCGTCCGGCGTCAGTGCGAACAGATACGAGGCTTCGATGACCTCGAGCCCCTTGTTCATCATCGACGCGGAATCGATGGTGATCTTCTGTCCCATGCTCCAGTTCGGATGTTTCAGCGCCTGCGCCAGCGTCGCCTGCTCGATGTCGGCGACCGCCCAGGTCCGGAACGGTCCGCCCGATGCGGTGATGATGACGCGGACCAGCTCCTCGCGGTTGCCGGAAGCCAGCGCCTGAAACAGCGCGTTATGTTCCGAATCCGCCGGCAGGATGCAGGCCCCGGCCTTGAACGCGCGCTGCATGAAGAAGTCGCCGGCGCAGACCAGGCATTCCTTGTTGGCCAGCGCGACGGTCGCGCCGCGATCCACGGCGGCAAGGGCAGGCTTCAATCCGGCCGCGCCGCTGACAGCGGCCATGACCCAGTCGGCCGGACGGGCCGCGGCTTCGATGATGGCGCTTTCCCCGGCGCCGCATTCGGTGCGGGTCCCGGCCAGCGCGTCCTTCAACTCGCCGAGGCGACCGGGATCGGCCACGGCGGCAAAACGCGCGCCGAATTCGCGGGCCAGTTTCGCCAGCCCCTCGACATTGCTGTTCGCGGTCAAGGCCTCGATTTGATAGCGGTCGCGCGAGGCCCGCAGCAAATCCATCGTGCTGTCGCCGATCGAGCCGGTGGCGCCCAGCACGGTCACGGAGCGCACGGCAGATGCCGCGGCCTTATTGTTACGCAACGGGACAGCGCTCATATTTTCACCAAACCATAAGACCGCGGCCGACGCCATCGGCGCCGCCCCGCAAAAGGCCGAAAATCGCAGCCAGGACGATCGCGGCGACGAAGCCATCGAGACGATCCATCAGCCCGCCATGCCCGGGGATGATGTGACTGGAATCCTTGACGCCGAAACGGCGTTTTACGGCGGATTCAAACAGATCGCCGAGTTGCGACGCGATCGAGAGAACGGCAGCCAGCAGCAATAGCGGGCCGGCCTGACCGTACCCGAAGGCGGCAAAGCCGCCGGCCACGCCAAGGCTCAGGGCAAAGCCGCCGATCGCGCCCGCCCAGGTCTTTTTGGGGCTGACCCGCGGCCACAGCTTGGGTCCGCCGATGCCGCGGCCCGCAAAGTAGCCGCCGATATCGGATGCCCAGACGACCAGCAGGACCAGCATCAGCGCGGCAAATCCCTTGACCGGATCGAGCCGCACCAGCACCGATGCCAGTTCGGCGGCGGCGGCGTAGAGAAATCCCGTCATGGTCCAGAGCCGGCGTTCACCCGAGAGCAACGCAACGGCGACGAGACCGACGACCAGCACGACGAGCGCGGTATCGATCCGCCCCCATGCGAGGCAAATCCCGCCGATCGCAAGGGCCGCGGCGCCCGACGCGATCACGCGCGGCTCGCGCCCCGCGCCAACGATCATGAGCCATTCGACATAGAGGCCGATCGCGGCCAGCGTCACCAGCGCGGCCCACAGAAAGCCGCCGGCATAGGCGATGGCGATGGCTGCCGGTGCGAGCACCAGGGCGGCGAGCACCCGCATCATCAGATTGCGCGACCCCTTCTCGGCGGCAGCCGCCGGTGCGGCTTCGCCCTCGGTCACGATCCGGTTTTCGCGGCCAGACCGCCGAAACGGCGCTCCCGCCTGGCATATTCGGCGATCGCCTCTTCCAGCGCCGC
Organism: Bradyrhizobium sp.; assembly: GCF_030693485.1. Lineage (GTDB taxonomy): Bacteria > Pseudomonadota > Alphaproteobacteria > Rhizobiales > Xanthobacteraceae > Bradyrhizobium. Next base: position 5,970 of record NZ_JAUYAN010000196.1, read on the forward strand.
CTTGTCGAAATCCGGCCAGTGGATCGGCACGAACACCAGTTCGCTGTAGGCGGCCTGCCACATCAGGAAATTCGAGAGCCGTTGCTCGCCGCTGGTGCGGATGATCAGGTCGGGATCGGGAATTTCGGGCGCGTCGAGATATTGGCTCATGGTGTCGGCATCGATCGAAGAAGGATCACGCTTTCCCTCGGCGACCTCGCGCGCCAGCCGCTGGGCGGCGTGGGCGATTTCCTGGCGCGATCCATAGTTGAACGCGACCACGAGATGGAGCCTGGTGTTGCCCTTGGTCAGCTCTTCGGCTTCGTTCAGCAGCGCGCAGATATCCGGCTCCAGTCCGTCGCGCTCGCCTATCACCCGGACCCGGACGCCATCGCGGTGCAATGTCGCGAGGTCGTTGCGGATGAAGCGCCTGAGCAGACCGAACAGATCGCCGATTTCGCTGGCCGGACGCGACCAGTTTTCCGAGCTGAAGGAGAAGATCGTCAGATACTGGATGCCGAGCTCGAAGGCGGCGCGAACCACCTGCCGCAACGCCTCGACGCCGCGGCGATGGCCTTCCGCGCGCGGCAAGCCACGGGCCGCCGCCCAGCGTCCGTTGCCGTCCATGATGATCGCCACATGCAACGGCGCACCGGAGGGATCCGGGGCGTCGGTTACTGGGGCGGCGGCGTTCGACATCGGCTGATCCTGGCGCGCTAAACGGTAAGGATTTCCTTTTCCTTCGCCGCAAGCAATTGATCAATTTCGGAAATCATGCCGTCGGTGGCCTTCTGCACATCATTGGCCAGCCGCTCCTCATCGTCCTCGGAAATCTCGTGATTCTTCTCGAGCTTCTTGACGGTATCGAGACCATCGCGGCGGACATGCCGCACCGCGACCTTGGCCGCCTCGGCATATTTGTGCGCGACCTTGACCAGTTCCTTGCGGCGTTCCTCGTTAAGTTCGGGAATGCGCAGCCGCAGCACCTGGCCTTCGGTCGCCGGACTCAGGCCGAGATTGGAATCGACGATCGCCTTCTCCACCGCCTTGACCATCGATTTGTCCCATACCTGCACCGAGAGCAGGCGCGGCTCGGGCACGCTGATGGTCGCGAGCTGGTGCAGCGGCATGTGGGTGCCGTAGGCGTCGACCTGCACCGGCTCCAGCATCGAGGCGGCGGCGCGGCCGGTGCGCAATCCGCCGAGCTCATGCTTGAGTGCCGCCGTGGCGCCCTGCATGCGGCGCTTCAAATCGTTGATGTCGAAACCACCCGTGGGCATAACGCTCTCCCTCCTGAAAACTGATCGCCGACGCCGTCAGGCCCGCGCGCATCAGATGCGTCGCCGGCCTGTCAGCCGGCGACGATGGTGCCGTGGCCGGTGCCGCGCAGGATCGCGCCTATCGAACCCGGTTCGGCGATCGAGAACACGATGATAGGCAGCGATGTCTCGCGGGCAAGCGCGAAAGCGGTCGCGTCCATCACCTTGTAGCCGCCTTCGATCGCCTGTGAATGCGTCAAGCGGTCGAACCGCCTGGCGGACGGATCCTTTTTGGGATCGGCACTGTAGACACCATCGACATTGGTGGCCTTCAGCACCGCCTGGGCGCCGATCTCGGCCGCCCGCAGCACTGCTGTCGTGTCGGTGGTGAAAAACGGGTTGCCGGTTCCGCCGCCGAGCAGCACGATCCGGCCCTCGGCGAGATATTTGTGCGCTGCAGTACGGGTGAACAGCTCGCAGACCTGCGGCATGACGAAGGCCGACAGGGTCCGCGCCGGGCTGCCGCGCCGCTCGATCGCGGCTTCCAGCGCCAGGCAATTCATTACGGTGGCGAGCATGCCCATGGTGTCGCCGGTCGGGCGGGACACGCCGCGCGAGGATACCTCGACGCCGCGCACCATGTTTCCGCCGCCGACGACGACGGCGACCTCGACGCCGAGCTGTTTGGCGGCGATCAGGTCACCGGCAATGCGGTCGATGGTCGGCTGATCCATGCCGAAGGAATGCGCGCCGGCGAAATACTCGCCCGACAGCTTGATCACCACCCGACGATAGACCGGCTCAGCCATTGCTAGTCGCTTTCCTCTGGAACAGCCGTTGCTCTGGGCCAGTCGATCCGTTGGGCAGCCGATTCCTGGACAGCTTTGCCGTTGCCGGCGCAAGCCCTCCGGAAGGACCTGGTCCGGCGGTTATTTCCTGCCGCTGGCGGCGGCGACCTCGGCCGCGAAATCGGATTCCTGCCTGTCGATTCCCTCGCCCAGAGCATAGCGCACGAATCCGGTGATCTTCACAGGGGCGCCGATCCTGCCCTCGGCTTCCTTGACCGCCTGGGCAACCGATTTGGCATTGTCGTGGATGAAGGCCTGCTCCAGCAGGCAGACTTCCTTGTAGTAGGTCTTCAGGCCGGACTCGACGATCTTTTCGATCACGTTTTCAGGCTTGCCCTGCTGACGGTACTTGTCCGACAGCACGTCCTTTTCGCGGGTCACGGCCGCGGGATCGAGCCCCGCCGAATCCAGCGCCTGCGGGTTGGTCGCGGCGACGTGCATAGCGATCTGCCGGCCGAGGGTTGCGAGTTCGTCGGTCTTGCCGGCGGATTCCAGCGCCACGATCACGCCCATCTTGCCGGCGCCCTCGACCACGGCATTGTGCACATAGCTTGCGACCACGCCGCTCGTGACTTCGAGCGAAGCCGCCCGGCGCAGCGTCATGTTCTCGCCGATGGTGGCGATCGCATCCTGAATCGCGCGCTCGACGGTGACATTGCCGACCGGCGCGGCCTTGATCTTCTCGACGTCGGCGCCGACCTTGAGCGCGACCTGGGCGATCATCTTGACCAGTCCCTGGAACTGCTCGTTGCGCGCGACGAAGTCGGTCTCGGAATTGACCTCGACGACGACACCCCTGGTGCCATGTGTCAGTGCGCCGATCAGGCCTTCGGCGGCGATGCGGCCGGACTTCTTGGCGGCCTTCGACAGGCCCTTCTTGCGCAGCCAGTCGATCGCGGCTTCCATGTCGCCGCCGTTCTCGGCAAGCGCCTGCTTGCAATCCATCATGCCGACGCCGGTGGTCTCGCGCAGGTCCTTGACCATCGCTGCTGTAATCGTTGCCATCGCTGAATGTCCTTCTTGCCTGCCAGGGCGACCGCGGCGCGGCTGTTGCCGCCTCGCCGCCTTCCACCACCAGGGAATGTCGTATCTGGAACCGAAGCGGTGGCCGGAAAATTCCGGCCACGCTTGTTCGCGTTATTCCGCTTCCGCGGTCATCGCCTTGGCCTGGGCTACCCAGCCATCGGCGCGGGACGGAAGCCCGACCTCTTCGCCGATCTTGTGTGCGGTGTCGTGATCGAGTTCGGCGAGCTGCCAGTAATGGAAGATGCCGAGATCGTTGAACTTCTTCTCGATCGCGCCGGACACGCCGGTGAGCTTCTTGAGATCGTCGGCGGCACCGCGCGGCCCGGCCAGGCCCTGGAAGCCGGCGGGCTGCGGCGCCACCGCGATTTCCTCGCGGATCGGCTGCGCGGAGGCGCCGATATCGATGCCGGAATCGCCCTGCGCGCGCGAAATGCCGTCGATCACGGCGCGCGCGATCAGATCGCAATACAGCGTGATGGCGCGGCCGGCGTCGTCATTGCCCGGCACCACATAGGTGATGCCCTTGGGGTCCGAATTGGTATCGACGATGGCTGCGACCGGAATGTTGAGCCGCTGGGCTTCCTGAATCGCGATATCTTCCTTGTTGGTGTCGATCACGAAGATCAGGTCGGGCAGACCGCCCATGTCCTTGATGCCGCCGAGCGAACGGTCGAGCTTGTCGCGCTCGCGCTGCAGCGTCAGACGCTCCTTCTTGGTGTAGGCATTGGCATCGCCCGAATTGAGCACTTCCTCGAGATGCCGCAGCCGCTTGATCGAACCGGAAATCGTCTTCCAGTTGGTCAGCGTGCCGCCGAGCCAGCGCGAATTGACGAAATACTGCGCCGAACGCTTCGCCGCTTCGGCCACGCCGTCCTGCGCCTGCCGCTTGGTGCCGACGAACAGGATACGGCCGCCCTTGGCGACGGTATCGCTGACGGCCTGGAGCGCGCGATGCAACAGCGGCACGGTCTGGGCGAGATCGATGATGTGGATGTTGTTGCGGGCACCGAAAATGTAATCCGCCATCTTCGGATTCCAGCGGTGCGATTGGTGGCCAAAGTGAACGCCAGCTTCAAGCAGCTGACGCATAGAGAAATCGGGTAGCGCCATCGTTTTATTCTCCGGTTGGTTCCTCCGGAAGCGTGTGAGCAAACGAGCCTTGCGGCCCGGCTGCCACCGGACGGCCTTTTGAGCCATGCTTCCGTGTGAGATGGGCCGCTATATAGCGGGATTCCGGCGGGAAGCAAGGAAATACG
>NZ_JAUYAN010000187.1 GCF_030693485.1 Bradyrhizobium sp.
TGACCGGCGTTGCGCCGGGTCATGACGGCAATCAACAAACTTCGCTTAAGCAAACGACATCTTAAGCAAACGTCTTGGCGTAACCCTCGACCACGGCCTTGAGCTTGGCGGCGGTGTCGTCGCTGAGATCGCGGGTGTCGCGGATGGTGTTGAGGATGTCGACGTTCTTGCCGCGCAACAGCGACAGCAGGCCGTCTTCGAAGCTGCGGACCTTGGCGACCGGCAGCGTGTCGAGATAACCGTTGACGCCGGCGTAGATCACCACGACCTGCTCTTCCATCTTCAGCGGCGAGAATTGCGGCTGCTTCAGGAGTTCGGTGAGACGCGAGCCCCGGTTCAGCAGGCGCTGCGTCGAGGCGTCGAGATCGGAGCCGAACTGCGCGAATGCCGCCATTTCGCGGTATTGCGCCAGCTCGCCCTTGATCTTGCCGGCGACCTTTTTCATGGCCTTGGTCTGCGCCGACGATCCGACGCGCGACACCGACAGACCGACGTTGACCGCCGGGCGAATGCCCTGGAAGAACAAATCGGTTTCCAGGAAGATCTGGCCGTCGGTAATCGAGATCACGTTGGTCGGGATGTAGGCCGACACGTCGTTGGCCTGGGTTTCGATGATCGGCAGCGCCGTCAGCGAGCCGGAGCCCTGGGAGTCGTTGAGCTTGGCGGCGCGCTCGAGTAGCCGGGAATGCAGATAGAACACGTCGCCGGGATAGGCTTCGCGGCCCGGCGGGCGGCGCAGCAGCAGCGACATCTGGCGGTAGGCGACGGCCTGCTTCGACAGATCGTCATAGATGATGACGGCGTGCATGCCGTTGTCGCGGAAATATTCGCCCATGGTGCAGCCGGTGAACGGCGCGATGTACTGCATCGGCGCCGGATCGGACGCGGTGGCCGCAACGATGATCGAATATTCCAGCGCGCCCTGCTCTTCGAGCACCTTGACGAACTGGGCGACGGTGGAGCGCTTCTGGCCGATCGCGACATAGACGCAATACAGCTTGATCTTCTCGTCGGTCTGCGCGTTGAGCGGCTTCTGGTTCAAGATGGTGTCGAGCGCGATCGCGGTCTTGCCGGTCTGACGGTCGCCGATGATCAGTTCGCGCTGGCCGCGGCCGACCGGGATCAGGGCGTCGATTGCCTTGAGGCCGGTTGCCATCGGCTCGTTGACCGATTTGCGCGGGATGATACCGGGCGCCTTGACGTCGACGCGCATGCGCTTGTCGGACTGGATCGGCCCCTTGCCGTCGATCGGGTTGCCGAGCGCGTCGACGACGCGGCCGAGCAGGCCCTTGCCCACCGGCGTATCGACGATGGCGCGGGTGCGCTTGACGGTCTGGCCTTCCTTGATCTCGCGGTCGGCGCCGAAGATCACGATGCCGACGTTGTCGGTTTCGAGGTTCAGCGCCATGCCGCGGGTGCCGTTCTCGAATTCGACCATTTCGCCGGCCTGGACGTTGTCGAGGCCGTAGACGCGGGCAATGCCGTCGCCGACGGACAACACCTGTCCGACTTCGGAAACTTCAGCCTCCTGGCCGAAATTCTTGATCTGATCCTTGAGGATCGCGGAAATTTCCGCGGCGCGGATGTCCATCAGCCTGCCTCTTTCATCGCGTGCTTGATCGAATTGAGTTTGGTGCGAAGCGAACTATCCACCATGCGGCTGCCAAGCTTGACGACGAGGCCACCGATGATCGAGGGATCGACATTCACGTTGAGCGCGACGTCCTTGCCCGTTACCGATTTCAGGGCGGTCTTCAGGGCGTCGAGATTCTTGTCACTGAGCTTTTCGGCGACCGTCACGTCGGCGGTGGCCTCGCCCTTGAACCTGGCCACCAGCGCGCGGAACGCGCGGATCACGTCGGTGACGGCGAACAGCCGGCGGTTGGCGGTAAGGACCTTGAGGAACCTGGCGGCAACGCCCGAGATTTCGGCCTTGTCGAGCACGGCGGCGAGCGCCCGCGACTGCTCGCCCGCCGAGAAAACCGGGCTGCGGACCAGCCGCTTGAGATCAATGCTATCGGCCAGCATGGCCTCGAATTTCTCGAGATCGGCCTTGACCGCATCGATGGATTTTTCATCGCGCGCCAACTCGAACAGGGCCGTTGCGTAACGACCGGACACTCCCGAAACCGACGGATCTTCAGCAGCCACTGGCGCGCTCTTTTTTGCTGTCAAACTCGCAAGGGAAAAACCGTCGCCACGATGCGGCGCCTAGCGATCCAAGCCCTTGGAATTCAAGCGGGACTTCGATTTACGACCGGCACTGACAGCACCGGGCTCGTTAAAATCGCGGCTTTGCTAACATAGCAAGAGCGCAGGTGCAACATGACCGCGGCGGCTGGCGGTGCCTTGTCGCAGGTTCTTTGCACGTGTTGACCGGAGGCATTTTGCCGCGAATCCGGCGCAGCAAATTTGGCAGGCCTTGCAGTCCAACGCCGCTTGCTGTTCACCGGCCGCACATTTGTTCCTGCAGCTGATGCATGGCTCCCATGACCAGCCGCCAGGAACGACGCCCTGTCCCGAACCATTCAATCTTCGCCATTACTTGCGCAAAACTCGTCGCGACGGGCGATGACTTTGCTTGCCAGTATTTCCAAGTATTAAATAGTTAAGAAATTGTTACTCCATAAAATTACGGAACATTTAGTGATTAACTGCATTCGGTCACAAGATGTTTCAGACTGAACAGAAACCGATCTACTGCCCAGCTTACGCCTTATTAGCCCAGCAAACGGCGACCACTCACATTGGGACGGGGGTTCCACTTGCCACATATGTGGCAATACTATCTTGAGGGACTGTTTGTATGCTGACTTCCAATA
>NZ_JAUYAN010000197.1 GCF_030693485.1 Bradyrhizobium sp.
GCTTGGTCAGGTCCTTGTTGATCTCGGCAATAATGCAGGCCTTTACATCGGAATGGAAGGCGTCGCGCAGCTCGGCGAGGGTCCTTGGCGGAGCCACCACGACCAGGGACTGCACCTTCCGTTCGCGGATCACCTGTTCCAACGCGGCGGCGACCTTTCGGGCGAAATGATGCTCCTCGATGTCATGCCAGTCGGGGGGTTCGACGGCGCTTCGGTGACCGGTTTGCGATCCCTTGCTGACACGGCCCGGCCGCTCGGTGCCTTGCTCGTGGCTGGATGGATTTTCCTCCTCAAAGACCTGCTCGGTCTTGAGATTCGGAAACTTCTCGTCGCCGTCATTGCGCAGGAACAGGGCCTTGCGGCCGTCGCCGACGAACACGAAGGCATTATGCGGGATCTTGAGCTTGTTCATGGTGGTCCTCGTATCGATCAGTTTCGCGGGATATTCCCGACGCTATGGTTGATGAATCAAGCCGCGGAAGTCGCGCAGGAAATATCCCGGGAAGTGCGAATTGCAGGACATGACATGCGTGATGGCTTCGCGATCATATTCATCACCTGACCGGAAGCCATCGAAGAATTCGTTCAGCCGCCGCACGCGTTGAGGCATTTCCGCCACGGCCTGCAGTCCGATTGAGACGCCATAATTGGTGAAGGCGAACTTCACTTCGGGCAGCTCCGGCTCGCGGCAAAAATAACCGTCTTGCTGCCACATCGCGTCGAGCTGGCTGAGGCAACGGCTCCGCTGTATCCGGGCCCAGTCCTCATCCGGAAACATATGGGTCATCCACAACATCATCCCGAGACCCAGATCCTGGGTGATGTGAAGTCGCGGCGCGGTCAGATCGATCAGCGCCTTCATATCGGCGATTTCCTTGCTGAGCTGCGCCTCGCCCAGGCACCGGTAGGAAGCATAGCCATCGAAAGCATCGAGGGCGCCCAATCCGGAACCGGGATAGGGTGCGGACAAGTCTTCCGTCATTTTCCAGATCACACCCCTGCCCGGCAACACGAATGCGCCATGGGTCTGGCGCACCAGTTCGATTCCCTTGTTCCGGTATGCGGGTGAATGATGAGCCAGCACGGACAAGGCGTACAGCCAGACGGCCAGATAATGGAAATACTGTCCGTCGCGATCGGACGCCTCGCCAATACGAAGTCCACGGACGCGCCCGAGAACACGGTCGACTTCGGCGACTAACTGCTCGGCCTGGTCGAGGAATTTCCTGTCGCCGAGTTCGGCGTAGAGCGAGACCAGCAGGACCAGCCCGAAGGCATCCGTCCACAGATAGCGCAGGCCGTTGGGCCAGATACGCTGACCCCGCATCCAGTCCAGTTTGGCGAGAACGTATGCCGTATCCCGGTGCATGACTGCATTACACCCCGAACGGATAGGTATCCGGCAGCCCCTTGATTTCGGCGGTATCGAGCGGCGTAACGGCCCGGGTATCGTCGAACCAGATATACTCGTCGAACTGGCCGGGCAGATTGGCCTGGAAGTAATGACTCTCGCGTTCGGTTTCGGGGCGGTATATCACCCCGATCGCCCGCTCCAGGCGTTCCCTGCCGAGACCTTTCGGACCGCACAGATCGCCGCGGCCACGCAGGCCGAGCATGAAACGCGCATGTCCTGTGGCATGACACAGCTGCTCGTAGCTGTTGGCAAGGGCCGGCTGCACCTGCTTGACTTCCATCGGGCCACCCCATTCCGATGCCGCGGCGACGGTGCCGCCGTGCGTGCCGAACCCGACCAGATAAGCCAGGTCGCCGAACTCCTTGCGACAGAGTTGCCCGATATTGTGTTCGCCGCGCAGGGCCATCTCGGTCGCGGCGGCGTTGCCGACGTGGGAGTTGTGGGCCCAGACGACCGCCTTGCTGTCGGGGCCGTGAAACGCCAGCAGGTTCTTCAGCGTCTCGAACATGTGGCCGTCGCGCAGGTTCCAGGACGCGCGCGAGCCGTAATACATGATCCGGTAATAGCGCTCCGCATTGGCGACCAGACGGGCGTTTTGCTCGGCGTCGAGAAAACGCTCGCCGTCGTGTTCGGCGTAGGCCCGGCGTTTTGCCAGGAGATCGCCGAGCGCGCGCACCACGTCGGATTCGCAGGTCGGATAGGATCCCGTCAACGCGGCATGACCATAGGTCGCGGGATCGCGCTGCCACGGCGTCAGACAGCCGTAGCGTTCGCGGGCCACCCGCGCCGATACGGGATCGACCTCATCGAGATAATTCAGGACCGACCGAATCGAGTCATAGAGGCTGTAGAGATCAAGGCCGTGAAACGCGACACGCCGGTCCCTCGCCACCGTACCGTTGTGCTTGCGGAGCCAGCTGACGAACTCACGTACCTCGGTGTTGCGCCACATCCAGGTCGGAAACCGCGCAAACGCCGTCCACTCCGATGGTGGATACTGGAAATGCCGCACATAATGATCGACCCGCGCGGCATCCGGCCAATCCGCCTCGATGGCGACGAAGCGAAATCCCTTCTTGACGATCAGCTCCCGGGTGATGCGCTCGCGCATCCGGTAGAACTCGGATGTGCCGTGGGTGGCCTCGCCGAGCAGCACGACACGCGCCGGTCCGATCCGTGCCAGCAGCGGATCGAGATCGGCCCCTTCGATCGACGGAAACGATTCGGCCGCGTCGGCCAGATTTCGAACCAGCGCTTCGTCGCCTGGCGCAACCGGCCGGCGTGGGGGCGCCCGTCCGCGTGCCTCGCGTTGCCTGGCAGCCGCCCACCCCTCCTCGCCGATCAACGGGACGAAGCGGACGTCGGCAATGTCTTCGCTGCGATATTCCGTGTCCGAAATCCTGATGACGCGAACCAGTTCCTGGCTGCGCTGGTCGGCTCCCACCGGAATCACCAGCCGGCCACCAATCTTCAACTGCTTCTTGAGGGACTCCGGAACCTCCGGTCCTCCGGCGGCGACGACGATGGCATCGTAGGGCGCGTGTTCCGGCCATCCCTTGGTGCCGTCGCCATGCAGGACATGCACATTGGAGTAGCCGAGATCAGCCAGCGTCGCCGCGGCCTTTTCCGCGAGCTGGCCGAGGCGCTCGACCGTGTAGACAGTTGCGGCAATTTCCGACAGCACAGCGGCGGCATAGCCCGAGCCCGCGCCGATCTCGAGCACTTTCTCGCCGCCCTTCAGGGTCAGGGCCTCCACCATGAAGCCGACGATATAGGGCTGCGAAATCGTCTGCTCGCCGGCAATTGGCAGTGGCGAATCCTCGTAGGCGAACTCGCGGAGGGCCGCTGGCAGGAATAGCTCGCGCGGCACCTTGCGCATCGCTTCCAGGACGAGTTCGTCCCTCACCCCGCGCGCGGCGATGCTGCGTTCCACCATTTCCTTGCGAAGCAAGGCAAACGGCTTCGCTCCATTCGAACGGGCTTCCTTCGACGGCGGAGATCGCATACCAAGAACTCCTTGTTCGAACGCTATGCCCTTTGCTGCCACCCCGATTTGATCGACATCAAATGCACGCCGCGCCGCGCCTTGGCTCCCTCCGTTGCAGCAACGTAGCCGGCGACGATCGCGATGACCGTGGCCATTTCGAGCCCCGAGAGCGGCATCGCCAGGATGATGGCCGAGTCCATCCATTGCTGCAGCGCCAGCGAGATGACCGCGGCAAAGATGAGAATGAGGACGAACGGGCTTTCGAATTGCCGCAAGCGAATCGCGTTCAGCTGCGGTGCCTGTTCGACGTTGTTGGGCCCGACCAGATGAAGCTTCGCGCCGGCCGCCTCCGGCGAAAGGCCAACGGGGCTCGACCCTAAGGCGGCGCTGAGCGCGTCGGCATCCTGGCTCCAATACGGGACATCAAGACCAAGGTTATCCATCTAAGGCTATCCATTTGTTGTGCTACCAATCCTGGAGGACGCCCGCAGATCAGACGGGCACCTCCGCGGCTTCCCGCGCAACCACCGGACGCAGCGGCGCAAACTCCTCCGCTGTCAGCGTCTCCCTGGCGATCAGGAGTTCAACGCCGGCATCGAGATCGCCGCGCCGCCTTTCGAGAATGGCGTGCGCGCAGGCGGCACCGGCCTCGATCAGATCGCGCACCGCCAGATCGATCTCACGCCCGGTCGCCTCCGCAGCGCTGACGAGGGTGTCCTGCAGGGATGGCAGGAAGGTCTGGGGCCGCGGCGCATAGGTTCGTTGCCCCACTTTCGCGTCCATGCCGTATTTCGTAACCATCTCCACGGCGATTTCGGTTGCCCGCTGCAAGTCATCAGCCGCCCCCGTCGAGACGTCGCCGTCGAACACCAGGCGCTCCGAGGCGCGGCCGCCCATCAACACGGCGATGCGGTTCCTGAGTTCGCTCGCCGATAGCAGAAACCGGTCTTCGGTCGGCCGCTGCATGGTGTAGCCAAGCGCGCCGACTCCGCGGGGAATGATCGAGACCTTCTGTACGGGGTCGACACCCGGCAGACTGGCCGCAACGAGGGCATGACCCATCTCGTGGTAGGCGACCCTGCGGCGTTCCTGCTTGCCGAGCACTCGGCTCTTCTTCTCGATCCCGGCAACGATGCGCTCGATTGCTACCGTGAAATCGCCGAACGAAACCTCGTCGGCATTGCGCCTGGTGGCGGCGATGGCCGCCTCGTTGATCAGGTTGGCCAGATCGGCGCCGGTGAAACCAGTGGTGAGGGCTGCGATCTTGTCCAGATCGACATCGCCACCGACAAGGATCTTGCGGATGTGCACCTTCAGGATGGCGACGCGGCCGCTCTTGTCGGGACGGTCCACCAGCACCTGCCGGTCGAACCGCCCTGCCCGCAGCAGCGCGGCATCGAGAATTTCGGGCCGGTTGGTAGCCGCCAGCAGGATGACGCCGGCTGAGGGATCGAAGCCGTCGAGCTCGGCGAGCAGTTGGTTCAGCGTCTGCTCCTTCTCGTCATAGCCGCCGAAGGCGCCGGGCGAGCGGCTGCGTCCGAGCGCGTCGAGTTCATCGATGAAGATGATGCAGGGCGCCGCCTTGCGCGCCTGTTCAAACAGATCGCGGACCCGGGCGGCGCCGACGCCGACGAACATCTCCACGAATTCGGAGCCGGAGATGGAAAAGAACGCGACCCCGGCTTCGCCCGCAACTGCGCGCGCAAGCAAGGTCTTGCCGGTGCCCGGCGGTCCCACCAGCAGAATTCCCTTGGGCACGTGGGCGCCGAGCCGGCCGTAGCTCCTGGGGTCCTTGAGGAAGGATACGACTTCCTGCAGTTCGAACTTGGCCTCATCGACGCCGGCGACATCGGCGAAGGTGACCTTGGTGTCCTTTTCGACGTAGACCTTGGCCCGCGACTTTCCGATCGACATCAGGCCGCCAAAGCCCTGGCGGTCCGCCAGCCGGCGTCCGAGGAAGACCCAGATCAGATAGAACATCAGCCCGGGCACGATCCATGACAGAATGCTCTGGAACAGCCCGCCCGACGGAACGCCGGTGACCACGACGCCCTTCGCCGCGAGCTTGTCGGCCAGCGCCGCATCGACCCGCGCGGTGATGAAGGCCGACTTGCCGCTCGGCAGCTTGTCCTTCAGCTTTCCGTGGATGGTTTCCTGGCCGACGGCGACCTCGGTGACATGGCCCTGGGCCACCAGTTGTTCGAATTCGCTGTAGGGAATGGTATCGACAGTATTGTAGGTCGCCAAAGCCCATTGCAGCAGCAGCATGCCGATGCTGGCTGCGACAATATAGCCGATAGCAACGGTCTGCTTTCGTGACGACGGGTCCGACTCCATTTCATGCTCCGGTCGAATCCGAATGATACGATGACCGGTCGAACTCCGGCCGTCATCGTCATTCCTAACAGTCGGGCGGCGCGACCGTTTGTTCTGGATCAATGGCATTGAGCGCGTGGGTGGTATGCTGACTTGGAGCGGTTGCGGCGCGAGCTGCCTTTGCTTCGTGCCCGAAAGGTTGTCGCTTGCCCTACTCGTCGATCGAAGAGCTTCCCCCATCGATCCAGGCGCACCTGCCGCTGCATGCGCAGGAAATCTATCTCGGGGCGTTCAACGGCGCCTGGGCACAATATGCCGATCGCGGCCCGGAACGGCGCGAGAGCACCGCGCATCGCGTCGCCTGGGCTGCGGTGAAGCGCAAGTACGAAAAATCCGGCGAACGGTGGATCCTGCGAAAGGCCGGTTGATGGCTCGGCGCTTTCACGTGGTACCGGTCTTGCCGCGGCCCGGTTGATCCCGATCAATATGGATATCGCCTAACGATGCCACCAAGGCCCATCCAGGGAGGTTGACCATGATTGGCATCAGCTTGAGTTCGGACCAAATTCGTACCGCCCCGGCGGAGGTCCGGCGCTGGATCGAGGCCACCGCTTCCAGCACCGAGGCGGACGAGTTGCCTGGCCTCATCGCGGACTAGCGTCAATGGACTTGAACGAGTTGGTGGAGCCCGTCACCTGACTTGAAGCAACGACAAAAGCGGGACCGAATCTTCAGCTGTCATCTGAACAAGGGAGATTTTCCATGCAGGCCCGCAATGTCATGGTTACGCCGGTCGTCACCGTCAAACCCTCGGCTACCGTTCAGGAGGTAGCGGCGCGGTTTCTCGAAAGTAAAATCAGCGCGGCCCCGGTCGTTGACGACAACGGAAAGCTTGTCGGCATTGTCAGCGAGGGCGACCTGTTGCACCGGGTGGAGGCCGATACCGAACGCCGCCGTTCCTGGCTGCTTCGCGCGTTCACCGAGGCCGATACGCTCGCAGCCGAGTACGTCAAGTCGCACGGTCGCAGGGTCTCGGATGTCATGACCCGCACCGTCATCACCGCCGCTCCGGAGACGCCCCTGCACGAGATCGCAACCTTGCTGGAGAAGAATGCGATCAAGCGGGTGCCGATCCTGGAAAACGGTCAATTGGTCGGCGTCGTCAGCCGCGCCAATCTCCTTCAGGCGGTAGCCAGTGCGCGCCCGCTGCTCGACGTGACGCCGTCCGATACGATGATACGCGACCGAATCCTCGCCAGCCTGCGAGCAGAGCGTTGGGCTCACATCGCTTCGTTGAACGTCACCGTCACCGACGGCGTGGTCGATCTCTGGGGACTTGCCGACTCCAAAGCCGAACGCAAAGCCATCAAGGTCGCGGCGGAAACCACACCCGGTGTGCGCGCCGTCAATGACAACATGGTGACTTTCTCAGGCGGCGGATGGACCTGATCCGCTAACACCGCTGGCTTCTTCGTTACCGTCGCTGCAATGAGTCAGCGGTTCGTTCAGCCAACCTGCAATCCTCGGCCAATATTCCTCGAGTGTCCGCCTCCCCATGAACAGGCCGAGATGATCGCAGGGGGCAACCTCCCTGCGAAGGTGCTCCGGCCGCGTTCCCACCAGCCGTGCCACCGCGAACAGCTGTTCCGCCGTGACCACTTCGTCGGCGTTCCCGGCAAGAAGGTAGATGGGCAACTGCAGACGCGAGAGATCGACCCTTTGCCCCAGCGCGTGAAAGCCTCCCGTCGCTAGCTCGTTGCGTTTGTAGAGCTTCTCGATGACTTCAAGGTAGTATGTTCCAGGCATGTCGATCGTCCAGGCATTCCAGTTCCGGAAGATCGCCTCAAGCCGCGCGAACTCCGGCGAACCGGCCGGCTCCGGCGTCTGCAGCGACCGCCTGATATCGTCGGACTCAATGACGCCGCCTCGCCAGACCCTCGCAAGATTGCGGCCGATAACGCGGCCGTCGCCGAGGCTCACCAAGTTCCTGAATACCGTCAGAGGTGTCGCTTCCGCCAAGGCCGACAATTTCGATGGTCGCGCTGCGGTATCGACGGGCGTCCCGACCATCACCAGCTTGCGTACTTTGGCCGGGAACCGGGCTGCATAGATCACCGACAACCAGCCGCCCTGGCATAGCCCGATGAGGTCCACCGTTCCGCCGAGATGATCGACAAGGACATTGAGCGCGGCAAGGTAATCGTCGATTCCGAGAAATCGCATGTCGGGACTGGCCGACCGCCAATCCGCCATGTACAGCCGCTCAATTCCAGCACGCCGCAGGGCGGCAACGAGACTGTGCCCTGTCGCAAGGTCGGCAAGGACGGCGCCATGCAGTGCGAATGGCGAACACAGGATGGTGGGGACACCGCGCTTGACCAGGGAAAAATCCCGGAGCCGAACGGCCTGCAATTCGAGCGCAATCCCGCTTGCCGTCGCACCCTCCGGCGGCTGCGGCGTGTGGCCACCGTCGCCCATCATCTCCAGAAACTGTGCCGTCATGAACGACGCGGTCTCGCTGGCTGAGGCGGCGACAAGCGCCGGCCAGAACAACGCCGCATACGGGAACTGACCTCCTGGAAGCCGCTCCATTTGACCCTCAGCCGGCTATCGTCATCGACAACACCGTCGCTTTGATCGCGGTTCCTGTAACGGCTCGGACCGCGGGACCGGCATCGGTCGTCACCCTCAGCGAGTAGTCTGTCTGTAGCATACTATAACGCCGCCCCTCCGCCGCCGTCGATTTATCTCACGCCGCTGCGTCGCCAGTTCATTTGATAAAGATCAAACACATACGCTCCCGAAGAGATATTGGTTCTTGCGTCAAGCAACCTCTTGAGGAGTATCCATCATGGCGGAAGCTGCAACAAAGTTACCCATCAAGACCGAAGGAACCACTGCGCCAGCGAAGGCCGCGGACTGGCAACCCTTTGAAGCTCTGCGCAATCAGGTCGACCGGCTGTTTCATGACTTCCAGACCGGGTTCCTGCAGGCTCCGCTCTTCCGTCCGCTGCCCGACATAGAAGCGTTCTGGCGCCGCGACCTCGGCTTCAATGTCACGCCGGCGATCGATATCGTCGATAAGGACAAGGCGTTCGAAGTCACGGCCGAATTGCCCGGCCTCGACGTCAAGGATATCGACATCCAGCTCGCCGACGGCGTGCTGACGATCAAGGGCGAGAAGCAGGAGCAGAAGGAAGAGAAGACCAAGGACCGCTACGTTTCCGAGCGCCGCTACGGTTCCTTCCGCCGCTCGCTGCAGGTGCCCAGCAGTGTGGACGCCGGCAAGATCGAAGCGAGCTACAAGGGCGGTGTCCTGACGGTCACGATGCCGAAGTCCCCGGACGCGCAGAATAACCAGAAGAAGATCCCCGTCACGGTAAAATAAGTGGGTCAGCGGCCTCACGGTTGTCGGCTTTGATCGGCGAGGTCGCTGCTTGTTTTGACCACCTGTTTATGCGGAGAGACAGCGAATGGCCCATAAGCAAATCCTGTTTCACTCCGCGGCCCGTGAAAAGGTGTTGCGGGGAGCCACGCTGCTAGCCGACGCGGTGCGCGTCACGCTGGGTCCGAAGTCCAAATCAGTCTTGATTCAAAAAAGCTGGGGTCCGCCGATCGTCTGCAATGATGGCGTTACCATCGCCAAGGAAATCGATCTTCGGGATCCCGAAGAGAATCTCGGCGCCCAGGTTCTTCGTCAGGCGGCGGAGCGGACCGGAGACGTCGTCGGCGACGGCACCAGCACCTCGACCATCCTCGCCCATGCGATCCTGGCCGACGGCGTACGCAATGTCACGGCGGGCGCCAGCGCCATCGATCTCAAGCGCGGACTGGACCGGGCCGCGCGCGTGGCGATCGAGGCGCTGCGCGCCATGTCCCGCCCGGTGAAGACCAAAGCAGAAAAGGCGCAGGTCGCAACCCTATCGGCCCACAATGATCCGTCCATCGGCGGTCTCGTTGCCGATGCCATCGAGAAGGTCGGCGGCGATGGCGTGATATCGGTCGAGGAATCCAAGACCACGGAAACCACACTGGACGTCGTCGAGGGCATGAAATTCGACCGCGGGTTCATCTCGCCCTACTTCGTCACCGATGCGGAGCGCATGGAGTCCGTGCTCGAAGATCCGTTCGTGCTGCTTTGCGATCACAAGATCGGAGCCCTGCGCGACCTGATCCCGGTGCTGGAGCAGGTCGCCAAGTCCGGCCGCCCATTGTTGATCGTGGCCGAGGATATCGAGGGTGAGGCGCTCGCGACGTTGATCGTCAACCGGCTGCGGGGCGTACTCAAGGGCTGCGCGGTCAAGGCGCCAGGCTTCGGCGACCGGCGCAAGGCGATGCTGGAAGACATCGCCATCCTGACCGGCGCGCAGGTCATCTCCGAAGAACTCGGCCTGAAGCTCGAGAGTGTGACCTTGCAGCAGCTCGGGCGTGCGGCGCGGGTGGTCGCGGACAAGGAAAATACCACGCTGATCGGCAGCGGCGGCGACCGTGCCCGGATCGACGGCCGCATTGCCCAGATCCGGCGCGAGATCGAAAAGACCACCAGTGACTACGACCGCGAGAAGCTCGAAGAGCGGCTCGCCAAACTGGCCGGCGGCGTCGCGGTCATCCGGGTGGGCGCCCCGACCGAGGCGGAGATGAAGGCCAAGAAGGAGGCGCTCGACGACGCCATCAGTTCCACCAAGGCGGCGGTGGCCGAGGGAATCGTGCCGGGCGGCGGTCTTGCGCTACTCAAATGCATCGAAGCGGTGACCCGGGAGGAAGCCGCCTGTGAAGGCGACGAGAGGACCGGTGTCCAGATCTTGAAGCGCGCGCTGGAGGCCCCTGCCCGTCAGATCGCGGTGAATTCCGCCGTGGACGGCGGCGTCGTCGTGGCCCGGATGCTGGAGGGCCAGGGCAATTTCGGCTTCGACGCCGCGCGCAAGGAATATGTCGACCTGGTCGAGGCCGGCATTATCGATCCCGCGAAGGTGGTTCGTACCGCGTTGGAAAACGCGGTTTCGGTCGCCAGCGTGCTGCTGCTCACCGAAGCGACGATGACGGAGATACCTGAGCCGAAGCGAGAGCGGCCAGCCGAGCCGGAAATGGCGATGTGAACTCGCTGACGCGGAGCGGAGGGGCCAGCCGGTCGATAGGCGCACACAACCGGCTGTTCAGGAGCCTGATTGCAGGGGCGGTCATGCTGGCGTCGGGCGGCCTGCCAGCTGGCGCGATGACCCCCGAGGAGGCCTTCGCAGCCGGTTGCGGCGGCTGCCATGCGTCGGACGCGAAGATCCTCCGCAAAATCCCCGCCGGCTCGGAGACGGTCAGGCGCGCGTGGATTCTGAATTTCATGGCCGGCCACCCCAACGAGAACGACGCCGTCAAAGCGGAAATCGTCGAATACCTCGTTGCCAGGAGCGCGACTTCGAAAAGCTGGTGGCAGTTCTGGTGAGTTGCGGCGTTGACCGCAGTGCGGCCGCAAGCCGCGTTGCCGTTTTCCACTCTCAGGCCGCCAGCCGGGTGCCGCCATCATGCAGGTGGCATGCGACAAGTCCCTGCCCGTCACGGATCACGCGCGGCGGTTCGATCCGGCAGCGCGGCCCGGCATCCGGACAACGCGGATGGAACACGCATCCCGGCGGCGGCGCCAGCGGATCGGGAAAACTCAGGCCGAGGCCGACATCGGGAACGCCGAGCCCGGGCTCGGGCGTCAGCACCGAAGCGAGCAGCGCCCGCGTGTAGGGGTGGCGCGGCGCGCGGAACAGGTCTTCACGGCGGGCGGTCTCGACGATGCGTCCGAGATACATCACGGCGACGCTGGTCGCGACATGCTCGATGACAGCGAGATTGTGACTGATGAAGATGTAGGTCAGGCCGAAATCGCGGCGCAGATCGAGCAGGAGATTGAGGATCTGCGACTGCACCGAGACATCGAGCGCCGAGGTCGGCTCGTCGAGCAGCACGATTTCGGGTTCGACCACCAGCGCCCGGGCAATCGCAACGCGCTGGCGCTGGCCGCCCGAAAGCTCGTTCGGATAGACATCGGCATGGCGCAGCGCCAGGCCGACGCGATCCAGCATCGCGATTGACCGCACCCGGCGTTCCCTCGCCGTGCCGATGCCCTGCACGGCGAGCGGCAATGCGACGATCGACGCCACCGTGCGACGCGGATTGAGCGACGAATAGGGGTCCTGGAACACCGGCTGGATATGACGGGCGAGCGCCCGGCGTCCGATCGAGGCGACGTCGGTGCCGCCGAACCGGATCACGCCCGCATTGGGCTTGAGAATGCCGAGCAGCATCTTGGCGAGCGTCGACTTGCCGGAGCCGGATTCGCCCACCAGCCCGAGCACCTCGCCCTTTTCGACCGCAAGATTGACATCTACGACGGCGCGCAGCGTCTGGCTGGCGGCGAACAGCCCGCGCCCCACCGAAAAATTCCGCGACACACCGGAGGCTTCGAGCAACGCGCTCATGCGGCCACCGCTTCGCCGAGGATACAGCGCCAGTCATGTCCGCCATCGGAGCGGACCGGAACGGTCCGGGCGCACACCGGCTGCGCGAAATCGCAGCGGTCGCGAAACGCACAGCCTGCCACCTCGCCGATCAGCGACGGCACGATGCCTCTGATGACGCCGAGCCGGTCGCCCGGCCTGGTTGCGCCCGGCACCGGAATGGAAGCCATCAGCCCGCGCGTGTAGGGATGACGCGGCGCTGCGAACAGATCGGCGGCGCTGGCCGCCTCGACGATTTCCCCCGCATACATTACGGCAACCCGGTGCGCGACCCGCGCAACGACGCCGAGATCATGGGTGATCAGCACGATGGCGATGCCGAGATCCTGCTGCAGCTCGACCAGCAACCGCAGGATTTGCGCCTGGATGGTAACGTCGAGCGCGGTGGTCGGCTCGTCGGCAATCAGCAGCGACGGCCCGCACATCAGCGCCATCGCGATCATGATGCGCTGGCGCAGGCCGCCGGAAAGCTGGTGCGGATATTGTCCGAGCCGCGCCGCGGCATTGGTGATCCCGACCATTTCCAGCAGCGCGACCGCGCGCTCGCGCGCCACCGCCATCGTCGAGCCCTTGTGGCGGCGATGCACCTCGGTGAGTTGATCGCCGATGGTGTAGGCCGGGTTCAGCGCCGTCATCGGCTCCTGGAACACCATGGCCATGCGCGCCCCGCGCAACTCGGCGAGCCGGCCTTCAGGGAGGGCGGCGAGGTCATGGCCCTCGAACAGCATGCGGCGCGCGCTTCGCTTTGCCGCGCGCGGCAACAGACCCATCAGCGCGAGCGCCGTCATCGATTTGCCGCAGCCGGATTCGCCGACCAGGCACAGCGTTTCGCCGCTCTGCAGGGAGAACGACACATCGCGCACGGCATGCAGCGTTCCGCGCGCCGTCGCGATGTCGACCGTCAGACCCTCGATCTCGAGCAGTGCCGCCACTAACCCCTCCCCCCTGGCGCCGAGACGTCACGAATGCCGTCGCCGACCATGTTCACGGCGAACACCAGAACCGCGAGCGCGGTGCCCGGAATGGCGATCAGCCAGAACGAGAAGAACATGTAGGTCTTGGCCTCGGCGATCATCAGCCCCCAGGACGGCAGCGGCGGCTGCACGCCGAGACCGAGGAAGGAGAGCGCGGCTTCGAGCAGGATGGCGCTGGCGGCTTCCACGGTTGCCACCACGACGAGCTGGGGCAGCAAATTCGGCAGCACCTCTCCGACAATCACGCGCAGGGTCGAGGCGCCGGCCGCCTCCGCCGCCGCCACATAGTCGAGCACCCGCACCTGCTGGGTCGCGGCGCGCATCACCACGGCGAAGCGGTCCCATTTGAGCAGGCCGAGCACGAGGATGACGACCCAGAGCGAGCCGCCGACCGTGGCGACGACCGCGAGCGCCACCAGAATGAGCGGAAGCGCCAGCCGCACCGTGATGAAGAAGGTCACGATCATGTCGACGCGGCCGCCGAAGAAGCCGGCGGCAAGCCCGAGCGCAGTGCCGATCAGCCCGGAGATCACCATCACGGACACGCCGATCAGAAGCGAAATCTGCGCGCCATACAGTACGCGCGAGAGGTAGTCGCGGCCGAGATTGTCGGTGCCGAGCAGATGGGCCCAGTTGCCCTTCTCGTACCAGATCGGCGGAATCATGCGGCGGGACAGGTCCTGCGCGTAGGGATCATGCGGGGCGAGCAGCGGGGCGAGCAGCGCCACGAGGATGATCAACGTCAGCAGGCCGGTGCCGATCAGCAGGCCGCGATGCGCCATGATCCGGCGCCGCAACAAGGCGCCCGATGACGCCGTCGTCAGGTCGAGGACGGGAATCGCGGCGACGTCGGTCATGATCCGCCCCCGACGCGGATGCGCGGATCGAGCCAGGCATTGGCAAGATCGGCGGCAAGGGTGAGGCCCACATAGATCAGGGAGAGCAGCGTCACGATGGCCTGGGTGACCGGAAGATCCTTGTGGGTGATCGACTGATAGGCGAGATAGCCGAGGCCATCGAGGGCGAAAACGGTCTCGATCACGACCGAGCCGCCGAGCAGGAAACCGAGTTGCACCGCCGAGAGCGCCACCACGGGAACCAGCGCATTGCGCAACGCGTGCTTGAGCACCACGGATCTCGAAGACAGCCCCTTGGCGCGTGCGGTGCGGACATAATCCGAGGCCAGCACCTCGATCATCCCGGCACGCACCAGCCGCATGATGGCGGGGGCGATGTAATAGCCGAGCACGACGGTCGGCAGCACGAAATGGGCCCAGCTGTCGCTGCCCGAGACCGGAAGCCACCGCAGCATCACGGCAAACACGATCATCAGGATCAGCGCGAAAAAGAAGCTCGGCAACGCCTGCCCGATCACCGCCAGCGCAAGACAGAGCCGATCGATCCAGCTGTTCGGATAAAGCGCCGCCAGAATTCCGAGCGGCAGCGACACCGCAAGCGCGAAGATGAGCGAGAACAGCGCCAGCAGCGCCGTGGTCGGCAGTTTCTCGAGCACGAGTGCGTGCACGTCGGTCTTGAAGAACAGCGAGGTGCCGAAATCGCCGCGCGCCATCTTCGCGGCCCAGTCGAGATACTGCACGACGAGCGGGCGATCCAGCCCGTAAATGCGCCTGATATTCTCGATGTCCTCGTTGCGCGCGCCTTCCCCGGCGAGCGCGATCGCGACGTCGCCGGACGCCCGCAGCAGCAGGAAGGCGAGCGCGGAGACGACCACCGCGACCAGGACAGCCAGTCCAAGGCGCTTCAGGGCATAGATCAGCATCAGACGGCCGGGTGTGCGGGGTGGCGCACGCTGCCCCTCACTTGTACGACATTTCCCAGAAGCGCGGGATCTCGTCCGGATAGGCGATGAAGGCGAGGTCCTTGTTGGCGACGTAATAGGTCGTCAGCGAATAGAGCGGCAGCGAATAGGCCCGCTCCGCGATCAGCGCGAGCGCCTTGCGATAGGCCTCCTTGCGCACGGCAGGATCGACCTGAGAGTCTCCGCGTTGCAGGAAGTCGCGCACTTCCGGATCGCGCGACACATCGTCCGGGCCGAACTTGTAGTAGACCGGCGTCGACGCCGACACGTCGTTGACCGAGAACGAACCCCAGGTCTGGTGCAGCATCGCCGCCTTGCCGGCGCGATTGGCCTCGCGCATCGCCGCGTATTGCATGAAGCGCAGGTTTGCCCTGATGCCGACGGCGCGCAGATAGCCGATCATCGCCTCGGTCTGGTTGCGCTCCCGGTAGGCGTAGAGATCGATGTCGAATCCATCCTTGAAGCCGGCTTCGGCGAGCAACGCCTTGGCCTTCGCCGGGTCGTAGGAATAGCGGGGTGCCCCCTCGTCGCTGCAGCCGAACTGCGGCGGGAAACAAAGCGTGTTCAGGACGCGCGCCCCCTGGCCGACGATCTGCTTGACCATGCTTTCGCGATCGATCGCATGCATGATGGCCTGGCGCACTTTGAGATCGCGCAGGGGCGGCGCGGTCGTCGCTTCGCGGGTGTCGAGGTGCAGGAACGCGATCCGCATGGTCTCGCCGGACACGACCTGAAGGGTCGGCACCGCCTTCATCTGGGTTGCCTGATCGAGCGCGACATTCATGATCATGTCGGCGCCGCCGGCCATCATTTCGGCGACCTGGGTCTGGCGGTCCGGAATGAAGCGGATTTCGACCTTCTCGATCTTCGGCTGCGGCTTCGGCGAATCCTTGAAGTAGTCCGGATTGCGCTCCATTCGCACGAACTTGCCGACCGAATGCTCGCTGATGCGGTACGGACCTGAACCGACCGGTTTTTCATTCATCCCCTGCGGGCCGACCTTGGCGTAATATTCATGCGGATGGATCACGACAGGACCGGCAAGATATTCGATCGCCGCCGGAAATGGCTCCTTGCAGATGATGCGCACCTTGTAGGCGTCGATCTTCTCGGCGCGGTCGATCCAGGCCACGTTCTGGCGGGTGACGACCTTGCTGTCCGGACTCACCACGAAGTTCAGCGTGTAAACCACATCATCGGCGGTGAACTCCGCGCCGTTGTGGAATTTGACGCCCTTGCGCAGGTCCAGTTCGAGAGTCTTGTCATCGAGCCACTTCCACGCGGTCGCGAGTTGCCCCTTGTATTCGGAGGTCTTGGGGTCGCGGTAGATCAGCGTGTCCCACACCTGCTGGCCAATGATGACGCCGATGCGGACGTTGTTCATGTAGGGATCAACGTTTTCCACCACCTGGTCGTAGGCAAAACGGATCGAGTTGGTTTTCTTGTCCGCCAGCGCGGGCGCGACAGCCACCATGGCGGCAACCGCCGCCGTCAATACACCTGTCGAAAACCTGCTCATTGTGATTCCCTCGCGATCCGCATTGCGGTCCTGTCTGACGCCGAGTGGAAAGGCGGCATGCCCGCAAGTCAAGGACTTACGGTTTGCAGGCACATCCGGTTTTTTGGGCAGGTTACGGTCAACGGCTCGATCGCGGCACCAGCCGCCATGCACAGGCCTCACGCCGAGCGGCCCGAACCCCGCCGGGCAGACCTCGCCCAGGCCACTTTGCCAATGATCGAATATCTCTAAAGGCTTATTGGTCGGGGCAGCTGGATTCGAACCAACGACCTGCAGTACCCAAAACTGCCGCGCTACCAGGCTGCGCTATACCCCGATGGCTTGGGAAGCCCTGTCGTTACACGCTTCAGGCGCCGCCAGCAAGGCGGCTTCGGGCCGCTCTATCGGGTCTTGAAAAGCGGATGGGCGACCCGGTCGCCGGGGGCGATGCCGTATTTCTGCGCGGTGCCGGCGATCACCTCCAGCACTCCCTTGGCCAGCCCGCCCGACGAGATGATCGCGAGGGAATGCGGCTCGGTGTTCTCGGCGATGCGCAGGATCCGGCCGTCGGCGCGGATGAAAATCATGTCGAGCGGGATGTAGGTGTTCTTCATCCACATCGAGATCTGCTGTTCCGGCGAGAAGTCGAACAGCATCCCCTTCCCGTCCGGCAATTCCTTGCGGTACATCAGCCCGGTTTCGCGCTCCTTGTCGGTGGTCGCCATCTCGACCGAGAAGACATGCACGCCGTTTTTGGTGACGATTTCGAGCGGCTGGATGCTCGCCGCCTGCGCGCCGAAGCCGGTCACGACAGAAAGCATCAGCACCGCGACCATCGGGATCCAGAACCAGGCGCGGCCAAGGCGCCGCCCGACACTTGAAGCAAAACTCATCAACGCTCACCGACAGCCGTGAAGGATTTGGGCCGATGCTAGCCCAATGATGTCAGAAAATACCAGAGCTTCGACAAGCCGCGAATGGGCATTTCGCGCGCCCCGGCTAACGCTTCCGTGAGGTGGCGGCTCAGGCGATCAGTGCGACGACAGGCCGGGCGCACCGGCTTCCGGCTGGATCTCGGCCGCCATCATCCCCTTCGAGCCGGGCCCGAACCGGACCAGCACGTACTGGCCGGGGCGCAGTTCGGTCATGCCGAAGCGGCGCAGGGTTTCCATGTGCACGAAGATATCGGGCGTGCCCTCGCCGCAGGTCAGGAAGCCGAAGCCGCGCAGCCGGTTGAACCATTTGACCTGCGCCCGCTCCAGCCCGCTGGTCGGGGTGACGCTGACATGGGTCCGCGGCGGCAGCATCTGCGCCGGATGGATCGCGGTGGATTCGTCCATCGAGACCACCCGGAAGGCCTGATAGCCCTTCTGCCGCTGCACGCATTCGCAGACGATCCGCGCGCCTTCATAGGCGGTCTGATAGCCGTCGCGCCTGAGCACGGTAACGTGCAGAAGCACGTCCGGCCAGCCATTGTCGGGCACGATGAAACCGTAGCCCTTTGATGCATCGAACCATTTGATGACGCCGGAGATTTCGACCAGGTTGGCGGCGCTCTCGCCAAGCCCCGTCAGCGCGTCGATCACCGGATCGCGCCCGGCGTTCACCGCATATTCACTCGGCCCAAGCCGGTCCGGTCCGGTTCCGCCTGACGGCGGTCCCCCGAGCTTCTTGGACTCAAAACCGTCCGACCCCATGACCCCGGACCCCACACATCATCGACAACCCCGTCACCGCTGCGAGGTCGCCGGAACACGCGCCCATCGATGAGAATTCATGATGACGCCACGCGAATCTTGCGAATCAAAAGATAACACTCCCGCGTGCGGCGCATAGATAAAAAACAAATCTGGCATGAGCTATGAACAGCTTGCGCGGTCGCGAATCAACCGGCGGTCAATTTCCGACGAACGGCCCCAGCGTCTCCCCGATGTCGTACCTGATCACGAGATCGGCAATGTCGTCCTGCTCGGTGGGCTCATTGTTGATGATCACCAGCCGGGCGCCGCAGTTCTTGGCCATCATCGGAAACCCGGCCGCCGGCCATACCACCAGCGACGAGCCGATCGCGATGAACAGGTCGCAGCGCTGGGCGAGTTCGGTGGCGCGGCGCATGGCGTCTTCCGGCATCGCCTGCCCGAACGAAATGGTCGCGGTCTTGACCGGCTCGCCGCATTCCGCGCAGTCGGGCGCGCCGCCGGTCTCCTCGAAGCGCAGCCTGACCCAGGCCAGATCGCAGGCCCGCCCGCAACCGATACAGCGGGCGTAGGTGGTGTTGCCGTGAAGCTCGACCACATGCTCGGCGGCGAAGCCGGAGACCTGATGCAGATTGTCGATGTTCTGGGTGACGATGGCGGGAATCTTGCCGGCCTTGTAGAGCGAGGCCAGCGCGCGATGACCGCGTCCCGGTTTTGCGGCGGCGAAGGTCGGCTCCATCGCAAAGCGCCGCCGCCACGCCTCGTCCCTGGCGTCCGGACTGGCGACGAATTCATCGAACGGGATCGGCCGGTTGCGGCTCCACAATCCGCCCGGCGAGCGGAAATCGGGGATGCCGCATTCGGTCGAGATGCCGGCGCCGGTGAAGGGAACGATGGTGGACGCTTCAGCGATCATGTCGCCGAGCTGTTCCACGCCGCTGCGAAGATCGGTTGCGATCATGCGATGAGATCCGAAAAATCTGGCCGTGCTGACTATAGCACGGCCGCTCGGATTGCTAAGTCCGCCGCATGATCGGATCACGCTGCCTTGTCAGGCCGCGTTAGTAAGCCGGCCTTTTAGGCAGCCTTGGCGACCGGCTCCTTGACCTCGTCGGTCTTTTTGGCGGCCTCACCGGTCGCGCCGCTCGCACCGTTCTCCTGGCTCTTTCTCGGCTTGGCCGCGGGAACCGCGACTTGCGACTTGCGCGCCGGCTTGTCGTGTTGCGCGAGCTTTTCCAGCTCGGCTTCGAGTTCGGCGCGCCGTGCCGCGACCTTTTCCGCCAGTTTGTCGGTGGCGAGGTCGCGCAACTCGGCGACTTCCTCGATGCTCATCGCGTCCAGATCGATCTTTGCCATGGTCAGCCTCCCGTTTCCTTTTGGCTAACGGCAAGCCGGAACAGGAACAAGCGCCGCACCCGTCTTATCCACCGCCAAGCGCCAACCCGACTTCGTCCGAGGCCGATCACAATCCCGCAACCTGGCGTCCCAATTGACGCCCCAATCGCGGACGCCAATGGGCGCGGGACAAGAATCAAAAAGGGATGGGCATGACCGAACAAGCGTACGACGCCGCACGCGAGCGGGAAGAAATCGTCAGCCGCGTCGCGAGTTTCAAAGCCACGCAGGAAAAATTCGAGCGCGAGCGCGAGGAATATTTCGTCATGACGCTGCAGAATGCCCGTAGCGGATCCGAACCGCATCTCCGCGGCACGATGGAGGACCTGCCGTTCTGGTCGTAGCGGGATCGCCGTTGCTTCGCGATGGAACACTGAGGGGGAATTGGGCGTTTCAGAGCAGAGGAGCCTCTGATGCCCTACGCCCTGTTCGAGAAAGAATACCGGCTGAGCCGGACCTTTCCCACCGCGACTGATGTCTGGCGCTGCGCGGAGGATTGCGGCCTGGTCGTCGATGAGGAAAACGGCCGGCAGCGGCTCGATGACGGCTATGCGATCAAGCCCTGTCTGCCCGACGGAGATCCGGAACGGGAATGATGCGCGGCCGGAGCCTCGGCAGCGGATTGAATCGCCCAAGCGAGACATCCACATGGCGCAGGCGTTGCAGCGCCGCGCGAACGCTGAAGCCGATCAGCACCTCATGGTGCCGCAGCCCCTTGCCGCCCTTGACGAGGCCGAGGTCCCGTATCAGGCAGTAGCGGCCGCTGCTCATGCGGGCGAACCGGCAATTCTTCCATCCCAACATCGCGCCAGCATGCACTGCGCCGCGATTCCGTCAATTCTTGACACGAATCGATTCCGTTTTGTTCACGTTGGAACGAACAGGGGACACGGTTTTGCGTTCAGACACTCGTTAACGAATTGAAACTTTTTCACGCGCGATACGCATCTCGATGATGCGGGAAATCAGACACAACAATGGCGAGGCACCGATCGCTTCGCGCAAGGCCTCGGCAAGACCGGCAAGACCGATCGGACTCATGGTCGCCGGCGCTGCGCTGATCGTCATCGTCGCATGGGCGATCTGGAAGGTGTTGACGTAGCAGGCCCGCCGCAGCGCCGTCGTGTCCGCTGTGTGGAAACCATTGCGGCCCATCGTTATTATCAAACTGCAATACGGCCGACGGTTGGTGAGTGATGGATCTAGCGACTTTAAGAGAACAGGCCGAACGTTGCCGCCGTCTCGCCAAACAGGCCGATCCCTTCACCGAACAAAGGCTGCTGGATCTCGCCAGGGAATACGATGAGCGAATAGCGGCGCTGGAGCCGAAGCCTTCGGCGGCGTCGCGAAGCCTGGGGAGCGACGAGACGTGAGCGGTTGGCCCCGGCGCGGCAGGCGCTCGATTTAACCGGCGGTCAGGCGGCACGAGGCTCCCGTTCAGCCAGCGCCCGTTCAATTTGCCGCCGAACGGCCTCGGTGGGACGACCTTCCCGCTCCAGCAGGCGCAGCTCGTTCCATAGGCGGATGATCTGTCGTTCCTTGCTGGCGTCCATGGCGCTCTCCTCGGTGGGACCACCATGAACGAAACACGAACAGAATTCAAGCGATACCGGTAGCCGGCCGATGGAACACTCCGATGGAACACCCTAGGGGTCCATGGGTTGGGGAGTCATGAGCAAGACGACCAAGGCCCTGAAGAAGCAGGCCGCCAAGTCGCTGCTGGCTGCCCGGAGCGCGACCGATCCGGTCGTGGCGAGTCAGCTGACTTCGTTGGCGGAGGCCTTCCGCGCCCAGGCCAACATCATCAAGAAGAACAAGAAGAAGCTGAAATGCCTTACACCGTAAGCGGCACCGATATCAGAGGCGTCAACACCGCAAGGCGTCGGACGCCTGAATCGGCGCTGAAAAAAGCCCGCGAGCTGATCGCGCGCGCCTGTTACGACGTTCGGATCACGACGCCGGAGGGCCGGACCTACCATGCTACCGAGTTCGGCGATCTCCCCCGTACCCCCGCGGCGCGGCGACCTTCTCACAAGCACGCCCCCGCCGGCTAGGCGCGCCCTGCCCGCGGCGCGGCGAAGTCTGGGGAAACGCCGCAAGGCAGTTCTCTTTTCTGAAAAAAACCTGCATAAGGCGGCATGGCAAAACCCAAAGTGACTTTCAAGATCGTTCGCATCGCCGAAGACAACTGGAGCATCCAGGCGGATTATCCCGGCGCCGAGCCGCGCATGATCACCGGCCTGACCAGCAAGGCCGACGCCGACGAGTGGATGAACGGCGAACGCCGCATCGGCTGGCTGCGCTCGCAGGGCTACGCGAAGTAGGCGCCGGAGCGAGGCGTGCTACTGCGTCCGCGCTGCCCACTGCCCTCTGCCGCACTTTGCTGCTATTGAACCTCCCGGACCAAGAACAGTCTCTTCAATCCAAGGGAGCAGGAAACCATGCGTTACCTCCACACCATGCTGCGCGTGCGTAATCTCGATGCCGCGATGAAGTTTTATCAGGATGCGCTGGGGCTGAAAGAGGTTCGCCGCATCGACAATGACAAGGCGAAATTCACGCTGGTGTTCCTGTGTGCCGCCGAGGACGAGGCGCTGCTGAAGAACACCCCGAAGACGCGCGGCGCGCCGCTGGTTGAGCTCACCTATAACTGGGACGAGGAGAAATACGGCGAGGACCGCTTTTTCGGCCACCTCGCCTACGAGGTCGACGACATCTACGCCACCTGCGATCGCCTGATGAAGATGGGCGTTACCATCAACCGGCCGCCGCGCGACGGCAACATGGCGTTCGTGCGCTCGCCCGATTTGCACTCGATCGAGCTGCTGCAGAAGGGCGATCCCAAGCCGCCGGCCGAGCCCTGGCTGTCGATGCCGAACACCGGCCACTGGTAGGCCCGCGCGGGCCTAGCCCCGTAAAGATCCCGGCAACGGCTGATGATCTCAGCGGGTGCGCCTTATCCTCTCGGCGCATCCGAAGCCGGGTCAATCGCATCCAAGTGTTCACAATCGGTGAACCTTTTGGCCGCAGACTTGACCCACGATTCGAGGGGATCACATGAGCCAGGCCAAGCACTATCAATTCCAGGCCGACCAGGCCAAGCGCCTGGCCCGTCAGGTGAGCAGTGCAGAGGTGCGTGAGCGGCTGCTGGAAATGGCCGGCGAATACAGCCGCTACGCCGAACTGATGGAAGCCCGCGAACAGCCGCGCGAGGCCTCGGCGCAAGCCGGCTAAACCAGCCGCGCAATATCCGCCACGCTGTCGAACTCCAGAACCGGCGAAAGCCGCCGCAGCGCCTCCGGCCTGGCATAGCCCCACGACACCGCCCCGAAACCGATCCCGACTTGCGCGGCCGCCTCGCCGTCACGAACTTCGTCGCCGATGGCGATGGCGTCAGCCGCGGCGATATCAGTCCGTTTTATTCTGGCTCTTCAGCCGGCGCATGTCTGCCGCGATCAGCGGCATTCGCCAGAACGGCACCTCGAGCCAGGCGATGATCTCGCGCGATGACTTGCCGCGCAGCATCTCGACGTCGCCGTCCTCGATGCGCCTGAAGCGGTGCTTGTCGGCAAAGGAATTCACCACCCCCCGAAACCACGGCAGGCTGTCCGACAATGTGCCGTCGAGGTCGAAGATCGCGAGCTTGTATGCGGGCATGATGCGGGCCTTATAGCATCCGTGGCGGCGCTTTTTTGCCGGGGGTGGCCCGCATCAGGCGCGCACGCATTTTTCCCGGTTTTCCGCTATCAACGGCCAAAGCCGATCAACGGGAGAGAGCCACGTGCCAAACAAAAATCAAAGCCAGCTAACGATCTGGGGCCGTGCCAATTCGGTCAATGTGCAAAAAGTGCTGTGGTGCCTGCGCGAACTCGATCTGCCCTACCGGCGCATCGATGCCGGCATGGCGTTCGGCCAGAACGACAAGCCGGAATATCTCGCGATGAATCCCAACGGCCGGGTGCCGACCCTGGTCGACGGCGATTACGTGCTGTGGGAATCCAATTCGATCATGCGCTACCTCCACCTCGCCTATGGCGAGGGCTCGCCGATCTATCCGCAGGCGCCGAAGGCGCGCGCCGGCGTCGACCGCTGGCTGGACTGGACGCTGTCGACGCTGCAGCCGGTAGATCGCCCGGTGTTCTGGGCGCTGGTGCGCACCCCGGTCGAAAAACGCGACATGGTCGCGATCCAGAGGGATGCCGACGCCGAGGCCGCGCAATGGCGCATCGTCGAGGCGCAGCTGGCGACGCGGCGTTTCATCGAAGGCGACGATTTCACCATTGCCGACATTGCGCTCGGCGCCTATGCGCGGCGCTGGTTCGGGGTCGAAGGCATTACCAAGCCGAGGCTGCCCCATACCGAGCGCTGGTTCGCCGAATTCTCCGCCCGTCCCGGCTTTGCGGAGTTCATCGCGCCGCCGATGTCGTAGAGTCCGTGAGGCGTGGTCAGGGCTTGAAGCCCGACCGCTCGAACAGCACGACGGCAACGATCACGACCAGCGTGACCGCCGTCACCACCAGCCGCACGGTCCAGTTCATGCCGCGGCTGACCCACCACAGCAGCGCGCAGCCCATGATCACGGGAACGATGATTTCGAGCTGCAAATCAGGCCTCGTAGCTGTTGACCGGGCGCTGCCCTAGCGGCTGCCGCCGACCCCGATGCTGACGGCGCCGCCGATCTTCACACAGGTCTGCGTACCGTCAACCCTGACGAAGCCCGCGCCATACGCCGCGCAGGTTTGGTCGGTGCCGGCGCGCTTCAGCGGAAGTTGCTGGACGGTGGAACCGGATTTATCGGATTTTTGCGGCCGGGGCTGCTCGGCGGCGGCCGATGAGGCCGGCCACAGTGCAGTAATGGCGATCAGCAGAGGTACGTTTCGCATCCCGCC
>NZ_JAUYAN010000192.1 GCF_030693485.1 Bradyrhizobium sp.
CCTCAGGTCGCCCGCTCGGCCACCCGCTCGAGCTTCTTGCTCACGAGCCAGGAGGCGCCGAGGAACAGCACCAGCATCACCAGGCCGAGGCCCGACGAGGCGTCGCTCATCACTTTCTCCGAGACGTGGCCGAAGGCATAGCCAGCCGAGACCGTCACGCAGGACCAAAGGCCCGCCGCGACGAAATTGAGCGCGAGGAAGGTGGACCAGGGCAGCCGCGACATCCCGTAGGCAAAGCCGGCGACGCCGCGAATGCCATGCGGGTAGCGGTGCAGCAGGATCATCCAGATGTAGTGACGGTCGGCCAGCCGGGCCGCGGTCTGCACCGCGCGCGTAATCCTGGAGGTGGAGGCGGACGATCCGAGCCAGCGCGTGCCGTAACGCCGCCCGATCCAGAAGCGGATGACATCGCCGGCGAAGCTGCCGATCCAGCACACCGCGATGACGCTACCGAAACTCAGCGCGCCCGAATGCGACGCGTAACCCGCGAACAGCGTCAGCAGCAGGCTGTGCGACGACGCGTACGCGAACATCAGGCTGTAGACCGTATTGCCGTGCTGGCGGATGAGCTCGAAGAACGAGGTGAGGTCGGAGGGAAACAGCAAGCGGGCTCCAGTTCGAAGGCTTGTCATCACCGTTCTCGGTGAACGGTCCGCACGGCAATAGCATGCGGCTGCGGGTTTTTTGCGGGCATCAGGGGAAAATCCCTGACTTTCGCGCGACATGCCGTCGCAGCGCGAGCGCGAGATCAGCATCGATTGGAAGTCGCGCGACAGCAGTGACTCATCGGTCGCCTTGACTGACTTGTTTGTATAACATACAAACTGCAAAAAGCCTCTATAATGGCGGCGTTGGCGCGAGCACGAGGACGCATGAGGGGCGGTTCCAGCAGCGATCGTTTGCGCGATCCCAAGCACACCGTACGCGCGACGCGGACGGCGGGCCGGCAAATGCGCTCGCGGCTGCTCGATACCGCGAGCCGGCTGTTCAAGGAGCAAGGGCTGGCGGCGGTCTCGATTGCCGCGATTGCGGCCGCGGCCGACGCCTTTCCGAGCCAGATCACCTATTACTTTCGCACCAAGGAAGCGCTGTTCGTCGAGGCCGCCTGCCGTGACGTGCTCTATGTGGCGCGCGCAGCCGAGCAGCATGCCGGCAAACAACTCTCGCCGCCGGACTACACGCGCGCGCTGGTCGACAGCGTGATGGGCGCGGACGCCGTCGGCTTCTTCGTCGAGGCGATGACGCTGACCCGCCGCCGCCAGGATCTGGCGCCGCTGGTGGAGCGAACGGTCGAACGGCTGCACGCCGAAGGCTTGCGCGCCTATGCCGCCGAGATGGCGGCGCGTGGCTGGCAGTCGCGGCTCGATCCCGAAACCAGCGCGCGGCTGTTCTGGACTATCGCGATCGGCGTCACCCTGGAAGGCCAGGCGATGGGCCGCTCAGCCGACGACCTCGCCGCCGAGATGCTGCGCCTGCTCGGCCCGCAAGCCGATGCGCCTGCCGAAGCCGCGCGGCTCAGGCTCGTCAAGACAGGAAATTCCGCTCCGAGCGATTTGCCCGAGGGCTAGGAAGGAAACGCCATGACCGCACTTCGCATGCGCGCCCGCGACATCATGAGCGAGCAGGAGCTCGTCGAGGTCCGCACACGGTCGACCTGGAAGAGCGTCGCTTTGATCGCGCATGCATGGACATTGATTTTGGGTTCGATCGCGATGGTGGCGGTGTGGCCCAATCCGCTTACCTTTATCCTGGCGGTTGCGATCATCGGCTCGCGCCAGCTCGGGCTCGCGATCCTGATGCATGACGGCGCCCATGGCTGCCTGTCGAAAAACGAGAAGCTGAACCTGTTGCTGAGCCAGTGGTTCTGCGCCTGGCCGGTGTTCGCCGAGACCAAGGCCTATCGCCGCTATCATTTGCAGCACCACGCCCGCACCCAGCAGGAGGACGATCCCGACCTGATCCTGTCGGCGCCGTTCCCGATCACGCGGCCGAGCTATCGGCGCAAGTTCTGGCGCGATATTTCGGGCCAGACCGGTTTTGCGCAGCGCAAGGCGCAATTGCTCAACGCGCTCGGCGACGCCTCGTGGCCGCCGGCGCAGCGCGCCGCGCATTTCTGGCAAAAGCTCGGTCCGCAAATCCTGTTCAATCTGGGTTTCCTGGCCGGCCTCGCCGCGGCCGGCATCTGGTGGGCCTATCCGCTGCTCTGGCTATTGCCGCTGATGACCTGGATGATGGTGATCACCCGCATCCGCAACATCGCCGAACATGCCGTCGTGCCCGACAGCAACGATCCCCTGCGCAACACCCGCACCACGCATGCCGGCTTCCTCGAGCGGCTGTTCATCGCGCCCTACTACGTCAACTATCATCTCGAACATCATCTGCTGTTCTACGTGCCCTGCTACAACCTGCCGCGCGTGCACGAGATCCTCTCGCGCAGCCCATACGCGGCGCGGATGGAAGTGCAGCCGAACTATGCCGCCGTGCTGCGGCTGGCCACCGCGAAGCCCGCCAACGAGGACAAGCCCGGCGCGCTCGTGAGCAACGTCCGGCGCTCTCGCGCCGGCGCCGCGGTCGACCGCAACCAGGTCTCGTCCGGGTTTTAGGGCGCGAATTCAGTCAGGTTTGATCGCCGTATCGCTCGGTGACCGCCGCCGCGACGAACTTTCGGCGTCCGGCGCTGCCCGGGCGCACGTCATGGGCGGCGCACCAGTCCGGGAACGTGGCGGGATCGATCGGAACGCGCAGCACGACGTGACCATAGGCCGTTAGGCCCTGCTCCATTTCCTCGGCGATCTTCAGCCATTCTTTCCAGGTCGGCGGCAGCTTGTCGCCATCGTCGAAGATTTTAAGCAGTGCCGGATAATCTTCCTCCTTGATCCAGAAGGCTCCCACCGCGGGAGGCTGCTCGTCCTCGAAATCGGTCATGCGCGTTGCTCCGGCAGATTCGGCTTTTCACTACCACGAACAGCCATGACCGCGGCAATTACTGCCACCAGTCATTACGAGTTCGCCGCTTCCGCCGCGCGGCGCCGGAGAAACGTCTGCTCGCGCCGGTTGCTCGCGAGTTCCGCCGCCGCCTCGAACGCGGCGCGGGCTTCCGCAAAGCGGCCTCGACGAAGGGGCCGTCGATCACGCTGAGCTCGCCGTCCCTGATGCGCACCTGCGCACCGGTCTCAAGCGGCATCAGCCTGCCCATGTCGATCATGCGGCCGGCCTTGATCTCGCGGTCGGCGAGCTTGCCCATCGCCTCCATCAGTTCCGGCGTCGGCATATCGGTGTGGGCGGAGGTGACGATAGACATGAAGCGCATGGTGAGAACTCCTCTGAGGCGAGCCGCGGACCCCAAGCCCTGCGGAACTGTCTCGCTATTGGGATAAGACGAACCTGCCGGCGGCGGATCGACATGGAATGGGAAAATAAATCAGCAAAAAAACCGGCCAGTCGATCACGGGGCCGACACCGCACCCTCCGGACCAGTTCGGAGATCTACTGCCGCAGCATGATCAGGGGATCGGCGCTGTCAGGCACCCGCCGCCACTGCGCATTGTCGTCGGCCTCGAACTGCCAGATGTCGCCCTTGGCCGACATCAGGATCATCTGGCCGCGATCGAGCCGCCATTTGGTCGGTGCGAAGGCCGCGACCGCGGGATCGCATCTCGGCTTGAGAAACACCTCGAAATTGTCCTGGTCGGCCTCGGTATTGGTCAGCGTCAGGCCGCAGATCACCACGCCCTTGCCGCGCACCATCGACCAGTCGCCGATCATCTGATCCATCGATTTGGCCAGCGAGCGCGCGGCGGCGAGGTTCTGCAGGATGTAGATGCCCTCACCCTGTCTCAGGCCCTCGAAAATCCCGCTCTCGACCTCGGTGAAGTCGATCACGGGCTGCCCCGCGGCATCCTGCAGCCGCACGATATCCAGTCCCTTGATGGACCAGGCGGTGATATCCCGGGTGAAGGGCAGCGCCGCCCCGCAACCCGGCTCCAGTTCGAGCTTGAAGCCCTGCGGCGAGGAGTCAGCCTTCAGCGTCACCACGCAGGTCTTGCCGCGCTCGGTGGTCGAAAGCTCCCACTGGCCGATCATTTCCTTCTTCAGGGTTGCGGCATCCTGCGATCGCGCCGGCGTAGCGGCGGCGAGCAATGCCAACAGCGCCGGCAGCACGATGCCAGAGCAACGTCGCGTCATCAGCGGCCTTTCACCGGCGTTTCCGCGACCGGCGTCAGCGGCGGCTTGCCGGAGAACCAGGCTTTCAGATTGTCGACCACCAGTTGATCCATCGCGTTGCGCGTTACCACCGAAGCCGAGCCGATATGCGGCAACAGCACGACATTCTGCATGGCGCGCAATTCCTCCGGCACCGCCGGTTCCTTGGCGAACACGTCGAGCCCGGCGGCCAGAATGGTGCCCGACTTCAGCGCCGCGATCAGGGCCTGCTCGTCGACAACAGAACCACGCGCCACGTTGATGACGACGCCGCGCGGTCCCAGCGCCTTCAACACCTCGGCGTTGATCAGGTTGGCGGTCGCGGCCCCTCCCGGCACGATCACGATCAAGGTATCGACCGCCTTCGCCATCTCGATCAGGTCGGGATAGTGCTTGTAGGACACGTCGGCGGCGGGCTTGCGCGAATGATACATCACGGGCACGCGCGAGGCGTCGAGCCGGCGGCCGATCGCCTGGCCGATCCGGCCCATGCCGACGATGCCGACCTTGCGGTCGCGCAGCGAGCCGACGCTGAGGGGATAGTTCTGCGTGTTCCAGAGCCCGGAGCGCAGATAACGGTCGGCCTTGACGAATTCACGCAAGGTCGCGATCAGAAGCCCCATCGCGACGTCGGCGACCTCCTCGGTCAGCACGTCGGGCGTATTGGTGACGACGATATCGTGTTCGCGGGCATAGGTGGAATCGACGTGGTCGTAGCCGACGCCGAACGAGGAGACGATTTCGAGCTTCGGAAACAGCGCCAGCGCCGATTTGTCGGCGCTCACGGTGTGATAGGTGACGGCGATGCCGCGGACTTTCTCCGCCACAGCCGCCAGTCGCTCGAGATCATGCTTGGTTTCGGCCGCATGCAGGACGAACTGGTCGGAAAAACCGTTCTGGAGAATGGGCCTGCCCGGCCCATAGATCAGCAGATCGATTTTTTCCGAAGAAATGTTACCGGCAGCCATCAGTTGTCCTTTCCAAGCGCACTCTCGTGCCAGCGCCGCAGCACCAGATGCGAGGTTAGCGCCAGCAGCGCATAAATGACAATCCCCGCCGCCGAGAGCAGCAGCAGGGCGGCGAACATTCGGGGAATGTTGAGACGATAGCCGGATTCGGCGATCCGGTAGGCCAGCCCCGACCCCGCGCCGGCGGAACCGGCCGCGATTTCCGCGACCACGGCGCCGATCAGCGACAGGCCGCCCGCGATCCGCAATCCGCCGAGAATATACGGCAGAGCCGCCGGCAATTTGAGATAGGCCAGCGTCTGCAGCGGGGAAGCGCCGTACAGCTGAAACAGGCCGGCCAGATTGCGATCCACCGAATTCAGCCCGAGCGTGGTGTTGGACAGCACCGGAAAGAACGCGACGATCCAGGCGCAGGCGACGACGGCGGTCTGCTGCGGCAGATAGATCAGGAGCAGCGGCGCGATCGCGATGACCGGCGTGACCTGCAGGATCACGGCATAGGGAAACAGCGAATATTCCAGCCATTTCGACTGGTTGAACAACAGCGCCAGCACGATGCCGCCAATCGCGGCGGCCAGGAAACCCTGGAGCGTGGTCAACAGCGTGGTCAGCAGCGATTGCGACAGCACCGGCCAGTCGCTGATCAGGGTCTGAAACACGACCGACGGCGCCGGCAGCACATAGGGCGGGATATCGTTGAGCCGCACCACGAGTTCCCAGGCCGCAATGCCGGCCGCCAGCACGACCACGGGAAGCAGGATACGCAGGAGCAGAAGCGGGCGGCTGCCCATATTGGCCTGCGCCGCGGCCAATGGCGGTGGTGGTGCGGCGCTCATCCGACCGACTGCCCTTGATAGGCCGGCGCCAGCGCGCTGGAAACCGTGCGGCAATAGCCGGCATAATCGGCGGAGGTGCGAAACTCCTCGGCGCGCGGCTCCGGCGCGTCGATGTGAAACTCGGCGCCGATCCGGCCGGGGCGCGCGCTCATCACGATCACCCGCTGCGACAGATACACCGACTCGAACACCGAATGCGTGACGAAGATGACGGTCTTGCGCAAGTTGCGCCACAACGCCAGCAGATCGTTGTTGAGCCTGAAACGGGTGATCTCGTCGAGCGCCGCGAACGGCTCGTCCATCAACAGGATATCGGGATCGGTCACCAGCGCGCGCGCCAGCGACACCCGCATCTTCATGCCACCGGATAATTCGCGCGGATAGGCGTCGGCGAAATCGGCAAGCCCCACCTGGGTCAGCGCCGCACTGACGCGCACCGCCGCTTGCTGAGCCGGCGCGTGCGACAATTTCAGCGGCAGCCGTACATTTTCCCGCACGCTGGTCCACGGCATCAGCGTCGGCTCCTGAAACACGAAACCGATCGACTGCCCCGCGCCACCGGCGGCTGCAGGCCGCGCCGCGTTGACAGGCCGCGCCACGCTGACACTGCCCGAACTCGGCGCGCTGAGGCCGGCGATCAGCCGCAGGGCTGTCGACTTGCCGCAGCCGGACGGCCCGAGCAGCGACACGAACTCCCCCTTGCGCACGTCGAGATCGAACGGCCCGAGCGCCGCCACGCCGTTGTCATAGACCTTGGTGACGCCGCGCAGGCTGACCGCGAGGCCGGCGCGAAGTGCGCCAAGGTCGGAGAGGGCTGCGGGCTCGGCCATCGCGCGCTAATTCTCTAAACGTTGTTGCAGCCCATCCTTCGAGACGGCCACTTCGTGGCCTCCTCAGGATGAGGTTTAACTTGTTGAAACACAACAACCTCATGCTGAGGAGCGAGCGCCGCGAGCGTCTCGAAGCATGGGCAGCCAGCGACTCATCGACCTCCGATGGCCATCACTGATTCTTGGGCCGCAGATCGAGGCCGACGCCCTTGTTGATGAAGCGAAGCGTGTAGGCCTTGCGGAAGTCGATGTCGCGGCGCACCACGCCGGCCCGCGCCATCTTGTCGAAGAAGCTGCCGACCCGCGCATCGCTCA
>NZ_JAUYAN010000193.1 GCF_030693485.1 Bradyrhizobium sp.
CCCCGAAACTGCTATCCTGCCGCCATGACGTCGCGCGACTCCGCCTCCTCCGACATTACGCCCGAAGTGCTGCTGCGCGCCTATGCCTGCGGCATTTTTCCGATGGCCGAAAGCGCCGACGATCCCACCCTGTTCTGGGTCGAGCCGGAAATGCGCGGCGTGATTCCGCTCGACGGCTTTCGCATCGCCTCGCGGCTGGCGCGCACCGTGCGCTCCGACGTCTTCACCGTCACGGTCGACACCGCCTTCAAGGCGGTCATCGCCGGCTGCGCCGCGCCGCAGGCCGGCCGCAACGACACCTGGATCAACAAGCGGATCCGCGATCTCTATCTGGGCTTGCACGGGCTCGGCCACTGCCACAGTGTCGAGGTCTGGCAGGATGGCGACCTGGTCGGCGGCCTCTACGGCGTCAGCCTCGGCCGCGCGTTTTTCGGCGAGAGCATGTTCCACCGCGCCCGCGACGCTTCCAAGGTGGCGCTGGTGCATCTGGTGGCGCGGCTGATCGCCGGCGGATTCGAGCTGCTCGACACCCAGTATGTCACCGAGCATTTGCGCTCGTTCGGCGCGGTCGAGATTCCGCGGCGGCGCTACACGTTGCTGCTCGACAAGGCGATCAAGGGCGCACCGGCCGACTTTGCGCGGTTGCCGGTCGATGCTCCCGTCATCGGCGCGCGGGCGCTGGAGATCATTGTGGCGCGCGGATAACTGTCGCTTGCCGGCGGCACCCGCCGCCGGCGTCCGCGAGATCAGGCGTGTGCAGGGCTATTGTGCATGGTTACTTGACGACGCCCGGTGCCGAACCCACACTCGGCAACCATCGGGGGACTGAGAGCGATGGCGGACCGCGAAGACTGGATTGATCTGGGCGTCGCGGATGAGCTGTCAGGCATTCCGCTGCAGCGTGTCACGGCGAGGTCCCGGGAGCTTGCGATATCCTTCAGGGACGGGACATTCGGAGTCGTCTCGAACGCGTGCAATCATGTCGGCGGCCCACTCGGCGAGGGGCGTCTCGACGGCGACTACATCGTTTGCCCGTGGCACAATTGGAAATTCCATCGCTGCAGCGGCGTCGGCGAGCCGGGATATGAGCAGGACCGCGTGCCCGCCTACCCGGTGAAAGTCGAGAACCACCGGCTTTTCGTCAATCTTGCCGGCGCCACGGAACGCCGCAAAAGTCCGCATGAACCGCACCCTCTTTCGCGAAAGGTCGAGCGTGCCCCCGGGCCGTTGCGCCTCATCGGAATAGCGACAACAGCGATGGACCCTGCAAACCCGCGGTTCTCAGGCTCCGACCATCTGCTCAACCATGCGCTGGACGCGGCGCGCGAGCTCGGCGCCGAGGCGAAATTGATCAGGCTGAACAGCCTCGCCTTTCGCAGTTGTGAAGGCTACTACTCGAAGGCCGCACGCGCCTGTACGTGGCCTTGCTCCATCACGCAAATGGACGCGTCGGACCAGATGGATCAAATCTATGAAGCGTTGGTGCATTGGGCGGACGCCGTCATTGTATCGTCGCCGATCCGATGGGGTGCGGCCTCATCCCTTTATTTCAAGATGGCGGAACGCCTGAATTGCGTGCAGAACGCGGTTACGATCCACAACCGGGTGCTCATTCGAAACAAGGTCGCCGGATTTATCATTGTTGGCGGTCAGGACAATATTCAGGCGGTAGCGGGCCAGATGCTTGGTTTCTTCGCCGAGTTGGGTTTCATCTTTCCGCAATTTCCTTATGTCGCTCATTCGCGCGGCTGGTCGCACGAGGACATGGAAAACAACGTCGCAATCGTGCGCGACTCCAGGGATCTTGCCGAAGGCGCCGCCAAACTCACGAAACGATGCCTGGATCTGGCAACAGCTCTCATAGCCCGGGACGTTGCCCCTGCGTCGATCGAGCGTGGCGGGCGCAAGGCGCACCCGATTTAATTGCCGAAGATCCCGCCAAACAATCCGCCGGGGCGCTGCTGCGGTTGCTGTTGCGGCGGAGGTGGCGGCGGCGCCTGGAATTGCGGCTGCGGCGGCGGCGATGACCGCGGCACCGCCTGCTTCTGCGGCGGCGGGCGCTTGGCGGCGGGCGGCGGGGCTACGGGTTTCGGCGGCTCCGGTGCGGCGGTGACGATGGTGGTATCGGGCACTTTGCAATCGGTCAGCCAGATATCGTAGATCGGATGCTCGACGCCGTGCAGGCCCGGGCTCGCCGCATACATCCAGCCGGAAAAGATCCGCTTCACCTCGCCCTGCAGCGTGATCTCGTCGACCTCGACAAAGGCGTCGGTGTTGGCGGCCTCGGTGGCCGGGCGGGTATAGCAGGCACTGGTCTTGACCCGGAGCGCGCCGAACTGGACGGTTTCGCCGATATCCTCGTCGAAATTGATGATGCGCCCGGTGATCTTGTCCAACCCGGAAAAACTCGCCTTCTTGTTGACGATCTTCTGCGCCGGCGGCTCGGTGACCACCTCGTCGCCGGGCTGCAGGCTGGCCGGCGTCTGCGGCACGGCGCCCCCCCTGGGTTGGCGCTGTCCCGGCGGCAGGCCCGGCAGCGGTGCGGCGCCGGGCTGCGGCGGCGCTACCGCGATGCCCGGGGCGGTATTCTGCGGAATGACGGTGGTGCCGGGCGGCGGCGCCAGCGGCTGCGTCTGTACGGATCCCGGCGGCGGCACGCCCTGCCCCGGCGGCGGACGGCTCGGCAGCAGGCGGCCCCTCGGCAGTTCCGGCACCTGCTCGTCGTCGTC
>NZ_JAUYAN010000212.1 GCF_030693485.1 Bradyrhizobium sp.
GACCTTCGAGGCGCTCGACGACAAGGTCGAGCTGGAAGACAGCGTGTTCCTGGCCGGCAATGACGGCCCGCGCCGCACCGCCCAGATCGTGATCCGGCAGGAATCCCGCCACGCCGCCTCGATCCGCTGGAGTTTTGTCAGATCGACCACGTCCGCCTCGGCGACGACGGCGCGGCGCAATGCGCGGCGCGAGCCGGAATTGCCGTTGTAGGGGGCGCGTCTCGGTGGCGCGTCTCTTGACGAACGTAAGCTGATTGCTTACGTTGTCTCGTGATCCGAAATTTTAGGAGCAAAGCCCTTTCCGAGCTTTGGACCAAGGGCAAGAGTTCGAAGATCGACGCGAAGATGCATAAGCGCATTTTCGCCAGACTGGACCGTCTCGACGTCGCCAATCGGCCCGAGGAAATGAACATTCCGGGCTTCGACTTTCATTCCTTGCACGGGTTCGATCCGAAGCGTTATTCGGTCCACGTCAACGGACCATGGTGCATCACGTTCGAATTCGAAGATGGCGAAGCGTGCCGGGTCGATTTCGAACAATACCACTAGAAGGGATGAAGTATGGTCTATGCAGCAAAGCGCGGCAAAAGCCGCTGCCCCACTCATCCCGGCGCGCTGCTTCGGGATGACATCATTCCGGCCACCGGCCGGACCAAGGCCGAGATCGCCGGATTGCTGGGGATTTCCCGGCAACATCTGTACGACATCCTGCAGGAACGAAAGCCGGTGTCCCCGGCCACGGCAGTTCGGCTCGGCAAGCTTTTTGGCGACGGCGCGGGGATTTGGACACGGATGCAGGCGGCTTACGACACCTGGCACGCGGAGCGCACCGAGGATGTCCGTCACATCCCGACCATCAAGGCAACGGCCGCTTGACGCTCCGGGAACTGCAGCCTCAGCCATGGCTCGCTACTGCCTGTGGTCAACGCAAGCTTCCTCTGCGGCTAGCGGTTTCGTGACCGCCGAAACCATGCTACCCGGCTGGCTTACCAGCCAGGATACTCCCCATGACCGACCATCCGCGCCGCGTAACCCGCGCTTTATTGTCCGTTTCCGACAAGACCGGGCTGATCGAATTCGCCCGCGCGCTGGCAACTCACGGCGTCGAGCTGGTCTCCACCGGCGGCACGGCGAAGGCGATTGCCGCTGCGGGCCTTGCGGTGAAAGACGTTTCGGAGCTGACCGGTTTTCCGGAGATGATGGACGGCCGGGTCAAGACGCTGCACCCTGGAGTGCATGGCGGATTGCTGGCGATCCGCGACAATGCCGAGCATGCGGAAGCCATGAAGGCGCATGGCATCGCGCCGATCGACCTGCTGGTGGTCAACCTCTATCCGTTCGAGGCCACTGTCGACAAGGGCGCCGGCTTTGAGGAGTGCATCGAGAACATCGATATCGGCGGCCCCGCGATGATCCGCGCCGCGGCGAAGAACCACGACGACGTCGCCGTGGTGGTGGAAGCGCAGGATTATCAGGCCGTGCTCGACGAACTCGCC
Organism: Bradyrhizobium sp.; assembly: GCF_030693485.1. Lineage (GTDB taxonomy): Bacteria > Pseudomonadota > Alphaproteobacteria > Rhizobiales > Xanthobacteraceae > Bradyrhizobium. The sequence continues at coordinate 1,497 of NZ_JAUYAN010000212.1, forward strand.
GCCAACGGGGGCGCGACCACGCTGACCTTGCGTCGCCGTCTCGCGGCAAAGGCCTATGCCCGCACCGCTGCCTATGATGCCGCGATCTCGAACTGGTTCGCGGCCGAGCTCAGGACCGAGGCGCCGGATTTCCGCGCGGTCGGCGGCCGATTGATCCAGGCGCTGCGCTACGGCGAAAATCCGCACCAGACCGCCGCGTTCTATCGCACCCCCGACAAGCGGCCGGGCGTCGCCACCGCGCGGCAGCTGCAGGGCAAGGAACTGTCCTACAACAACATCAATGATACCGATGCCGCCTATGAATGCCTCGGCGAGTTCGACGCCGCGCGCACCGCGGCCGTCGTCATTGTCAAGCATGCCAATCCCTGCGGCGTCGCCGAAGGCCCAGACCTCGTCAGCGCCTACGCCAAGGCGCTGGCCTGCGATTCGACATCGGCCTTCGGCGGCATCGTCGCGCTGAACCGCACGCTCGATGCCGACGCCGCGCGCGCCATCACCGAAATCTTCACCGAAGTCATCATCGCACCCGACGCCACCGATGAAGCCATCGCCATCGTCGCCACCAAGAAGAATTTGCGGCTGCTGTTGGCGGGTGCGCTGCCCGATCCGCGCACGGTGGGCCTGACCGCAAAAACCGTTGCCGGCGGGTTGCTGGTGCAGAGCCGCGACAATGCCGTGGTCGACGGCATGACGCTGAAGGTCGCAACCCGGCGCGCGCCGACCGACGCCGAAATGCGCGACCTCAAATTCGCGTTCCGCGTCGCCAAGCACGTCAAGTCCAACAGCATCGTCTATGCCAGGGATCTCGCCACCGTCGGCATCGGCGCCGGCCAGATGAGCCGGGTGGATTCCGCGCGGATCGCCGCGCGCAAGGCGCAGGATGCCGCCGACGAACTGAAACTGGCCGCGCCGAAGACCAGGGGCTCGGTGGTCGCCTCGGACGCATTCTTTCCGTTCGCCGATGGACTGCTGGTCGCGATCGAGGCCGGCGCCACCGCGGTGATCCAGCCCGGCGGATCGATCCGCGACGATGAAGTGATAAAAGCCGCCGACGATGCCGGCATCGCCATGGTGTTCACCGGCGTCCGGCATTTTCGGCATTGATCGATCGTCGTCCCTGCCTAGAGCGTTTTCCACCTTTTGTGAATCTGAGGGATTCCCAACGGCCTGCGAATAAGATTCCGTAGCCTTCCCAAGCTGAGGAGGCTGCGATGGGGTATTCGAACGATCTGCGAGTTCGAGTGATCCGGGTGGTTGAGGGCGGTGCGGCGGCACGGGCTGCGGCCCGCCAGTTTGTGATCGGCGATGCAACGGCGATTCGGTGGACCAAGCGGTGGCGGGAGACCGGCAGTTTTGAAGCCAAATCCACTAAAGGCAAGAGCCGGTCGCCCCTAAAGAAGCACGAGGAGTGGTTGCTTGCACTGGTGAAACAGGAGCCCGACCTGACACTGGAGGAGATCCAGCGCCGTCTACTGGAACAGTGTGAACAGAAGGCGGGGATTGGCTCGGTCTGGCGGTTCTTCGACCGCCACGGCATCAGCTTCAAAAAAAAGCCTGCGAGCGGCGGAGCAGGATCGGCCTGACGTCGCCGCGGCGCGGACGGCATGGGCGGACAATCAACCGAAGCTCGATCCCGAGCGCCTTGTTTTCATCGACGAAACCGGCACTTCAACCAATATGGTACGACTGCGAGGCCGGGCGCCGCGCGGCGAACGGCTGGTCGGTAAAGTCCCGCATGGCCATTGGAAAACCACAACCTTTGTGGCGGGGCTGCGCTCCAACGCGCTCACCGCACCGTGCGTCATCGACGGCCCAATGAACGGCGATGCCTTCCTCGCCTATATCGAACAAGTTCTGGTGCCGACCCTCAAACCAGGGGACATTGTCGTGATGGACAATCTCAGCTCTCACAAGCTGCCCGCGATACGCAACGCGATCGAGGCCGTCGGCGCAAAGCTGCTTTATCTGCCGCCCTATTCGCCCGACTTCAATCCGATCGAGCAACTTTTTGCCAAACTCAAAGCCGCGTTACGGAAAGCAGCAGAGCGTTCAGTGGAGAGCCTCTGGAACCGAATCGCAATTCTGCTCGACATCTTCCCCCCAGATGAATGCGCCAACTACTTCCGAAATTCCGGATATGCATCGCATTAAGTGGAAAATGCTCTAGTGCGCAATTGCGCACGGGGCGCAGGGACGACAGCGAGAATTATTCTTCCCGCACCCGCGACAGCAGCGCCAGGCCGGCGACGAAGAAGATCACCAGCACCGCCATGCCGGCCTTCTGGCTGGCGGTGATGGCGGTGATCGCCCCGACCAGCAACGGGCCGACAAAGGACGTGACCTTTCCGGTCAGCGCGAACAGTCCGAAATATTGCGCGACGCGGTCTTTCGGGGCCATCCGAACCAGCAGCGAGCGCGACGCCGCCTGCAGCGGGCCGCCGGCCATGCCGATCAGGCAGCCCAGCACCAGATAGGCGCGCTCCGCGGCGCCGGAAAACAGCGCGCCGCCGGGCACCGGCGGCGCCACCTGGATGAAGAAGATCGAATCCTTGTTGACCAGCAGAATGCCGACGATCGACGACAGCAGCACCACCGTGCTACCGGCGATGACCCGCTTCGGCCCGAGCGTATCGTCGAGCTTGCCGCCGAGCCACGCGCCGAACGTGCCGGCGATCGCGAGCAGGATCCCGAAGGTGCCGATCTGGATGGTGTGCCAGCCGAAGGTCCCGGCGGCATAGATGCCGCCGAACGCGAACAGCGACACCAGCCCGTCGGTGTAGATCATGTTGGCGAGCAGGAACGCCGCCATCGATTTGCGCTTCGGCAGTTCGGCCAGCGTTCCCTTCAGTTCGGTCATGCCCTTGCGCAGCGCGTCGCGCACCGGCAGCTTGGCCGGATAGTCCGGCGTCAGCAGGAACATCGGCGTCACGAAGATGATGAACCAGATCGCGGTCAGCGGACCAGTGATGCGATCGCCCTGATGCGTCACCGGATCGAGACCGAACAGCGGCATGAAGCCGAACAGCGTGCGCCCGGTAGCCGGGTTGGCCGCCAGAAATCCCAGCACCAGGATCAGGCTGAGGATGCCGCCGACATAACCGGTGGCCCAGCCGGTGCCGGACAATCGCCCGATCTTGGACGGCGGCACCAGCGACGGCATCATCGCATTGTTGAAGACCATCGCGAATTCGACACCGATGGTGGCGATGGCGAAGGCGAGCAGCAGCGCCGGAATCACGCTGGGGTCGCCGGGCTTGCCGAACCACATCAGCGAGGAGCCGATCACCAGCAGCGCGCCGAATGCGGCGATCCACGGCTTGCGCCGACCGCTGGCGTCCGCGATGGCGCCGAGCACCGGCGACAACAGCGCGATCACCAGCCCCGCTGCGGCGGTCGCAAAGCCCCACATCGCCTGCCCGCTGGCCGGGTCGGAAGCCACGTGGGTGGCGAAATAAGGCGCGAACACGAAGGTGGTGATCAGGGTGAAGTAAGGCTGCGCCGCCCAGTCGAAGAAAATCCAGCTGACGACGGCGGCGCGGGGCGGATAGGTCCTCGTATCCGGAACGGGCGCCGCCGGGGCAATGAGGGTCATGCTCGAAATCTTCTGCCGAATCACGAAGAGGCGTTTTGCCCCTCGCGCTGGAACCCATATAGCATTCGCGGCAGCAAAGAGACTGCGTCATTTCGCTGATCCCGGTCCTAATAATGGATGGTTTGATGGCTTTGTTCACAGCCGAACGGCGCAGCTTGTTCGCCGCAATCGCACTGGTTGTCGCGTTCGGGGTGCCGGCAGACGCGCAGGAGCGCCGCGAATACATCCCCGCCGGCGCGGGTCACGCCGTTTCTTCCGAGCACGGCATGGTGGTGGCGCAGGAGAAAATCGGCGCGCGAATAGGCGCCGATATCCTGCGGCAGGGCGGCAACGCGGTCGATGCCGCGGTCGCGACCGGCTTCGCGCTGGCCGTCACCTATCCGCGCGCCGGCAATATCGGCGGCGGCGGCTTCATGATCATCCACTCGGCGGAGCGCCACGAGAATGTCGCCATCGACTACCGCGAGACCGCGCCGGCCGCGGCCACGCGCGACATGTTCCTCGGCGCCGACGGCAAGCCTGACATCGCCAAATCGCGCGATTCCGCGCTCAGCATCGGGGTGCCCGGCACCGTCGCCGGCCTGGCGCTGGCCCTGGAGAAATTCGGCTCCGGCCGGTTCACGCTGGCGGACCTGCTCAAGCCGGCCATCGCGCTTGCGCGCGACGGCTTCGTGATCGCCGACGACATGGCCGACACGCTGCCCGGCATCGCGCGGCGGCTTTCGCGCTGGCCGGCCTCGGCGAAGATATTTTCCCGGGCCGACGGCAGCTCGCTGCGGGAGGGCGACACGCTGGTGCAAACCGATCTGGCGGCGACGCTTTCGGCCATCGCGGCGCATGGAGCCCGCGGATTCTACCAGGGTCCAGTCGCGGAAAAACTGGCGGCGGGAGTTCGCGACGCCGGCGGCATCATGACGGTGGACGACCTCACATCCTATCGGCCGGTGATCCGCGCGCCGGTGCGAGGCAGCTACCGCGGCTTCGAAATCATCTCGATGCCGCCGCCGTCATCGGGCGGCGTCGTGCTGCTGGAGACGCTGAACATTCTGGAAGGGTTTCCGCTTGGTGACATGAAGCAGGGCGCGGCACCCTCGCTGCATGCCATGATCGAGGCGATGAAGCGCGCCTATGCCGATCGCGCGCGCTATCTCGGCGATCCCGATTTCATCAGCGCGCCGGTGGCGACGCTGATGTCGAAGGAGTATGCTGCGAAACAGCGCGCCAGCATCGACCTCGACCGCGCCACGCCCTGGACCGATGCGCTGTCGGCGACACCGCCGCCGCCCCCGCGCGAAAGCAGCAACACCACGCATTATTCGGTGGTGGACAGCCGCGGCAACGCCGTCAGCAACACCTACACGCTGAACTTTCCCTACGGTGTCGGCCTGATCGCCGATGGCACCGGCGTGCTGCTCAACAACGAGCTCGACGACTTCACCGCGGCGCCCGGCGCCTCCAACGCCTTTGGCCTGGTCGGGTTCGAAGCCAATCTGCCCGGTCCCGGCAAACGGCCGCTGTCGTCGATGACGCCGACCATCGTGCTGAAGGACGGCAGGCCGGTGCTGGTGACGGGTTCGCCCGGCGGCAGCCGCATCATCTCGACGGTGCTGCAGGTCATCGTCAACGTGCTCGACTACAAGATGGATATCGCAGCCGCGGTGGCGGCGCCGCGCCTGCATCACCAGTGGCTGCCGGACGTGGTACGGATCGAACGCGGTTTCGCCGCCGACGCGCTGGCTGACCTGCGGGCCAAAGGCCATGAGGTCATTGAACCGCTCGGCCAGACCTCGGCCAATTCGATCGCCGTGACGCCGAACGGATTGCTCGGCGCCCCCGATCCGCGTACCCGTGGGGCGGAAGCCGCGGGGCAATAGAATGGACCAGGCAATGCGCTTGCTGCACATGCTTCGAGACGCGGCCAAGCGGCCGCTCCTCAGCATGAAGTTGTTGTGTTTCAACAAATGAAACCTCATCCTGAGGAGGCCACGAAGTGGCCGTCTCGAAGCATGGGCCGCAAGACACGGCCGGCAGACACCGCCGCAGGGGGAGAAACATGACGTCACTCAAGGGCAAGACGCTGTTCGTTTCCGGCGGCAGCCGCGGCATCGGACTTGCGATCGCGCTGCGCGCCGCGCGCGACGGCGCCAATGTCGCGATCGCCGCCAAGACCGCCGAGCCGCATCCGAGATTGAAGGGCACCATCTACACCGCCGCCGACGAGGTCCGCGCCGCCGGCGGCAAGGCGCTGCCGATCCTGTGCGATATCCGCGAGGAGTCGCAGGTGATGGCGGCGATAGACCAGACGGTCGCAGAGTTCGGCGGCATCGACATCTGCGTCAACAATGCCAGCGCCATCAGCCTGACCAATTCGCAAGGCACCGACATGAAGCGGTTCGACCTGATGATGGGCATCAACACCCGCGGCACCTTCATGGTGTCGAAATACGCCATCCCGCATCTGAAGAAGGCAGAGAACCCCCACATTCTGATGCTGTCGCCACCGCTCGACATGCAGACCAAATGGTTCGAGCATTCCACCGCCTACACCATGGCGAAGTTCGGCATGAGCATGTGCGTGCTGGGTCTCGCGGGTGAATTGAAATCGGCCGGCGTCGCCGTCAACGCGCTGTGGCCGCGCACCACCATCGCCACCGCCGCGGTCGGCAATCTCCTCGGGGGAGACGCCATGATGCGCGCCAGCCGCACCCCTGAAATCATGGGCGACGCGGCCTATGTCATCTTCACCAGGCCGGCACGCGAATTCACGGGACAGTTCTGCATCGACGACAGGGTGCTTTATGAAAGCGGCGTGCGCGACTTCGAGCATTACCGGGTCGATCCATCGGTGCCGTTGATGTCGGATTTTTTCGTGCCCGACGACGATGTGCCGCCGCCCGGCGTCAGCGTGCGGGCGCTGCCTTCCGTGGGCGAGGCGCAGAAGGGGCGCTGATCCGGGCGCGGGGAGGGACGCGTGGTTTCGCGGAAGCTTGTTGCCGGCGCTGTGGCCGCGATCCTCCTGCTGGCAGGCGTCGCCGCGGCTGCGATCTTCCGCCCCGATCTCGCCATTCGCGTCGCCACCGGTTTCGTCGCCCATAATCTCTGCGTCAAGGTCTTCGTCTCCGGCCTCGATCCGCAAGCGGTATTCGCGGAAGCCAGCGATCGGGCCGGCATTCGCCGGCTGCGCCATCTGCTCGGCTACCATCTCGATGCAACCGCAAGGACCGTCGAAGCATCGACGCTGGGATTATTCCGCAGCCGCGCGGCGTTTCATGAAGGCCAGGGCTGCATCGATCTGCACGGAGCGAGGCAGCCCTATCTGCTGCGAAGCGATCTGCAGGCGCAGAAGGTGCCAAAGACGCCCCCGCTTCTCGCCGACATCGCGGGACGTGGTGTCGTCGAGCCGTCCGATCCCAAATTGAAGGCCGCGCTCGATCATGCCTTCGAGGAACCGGCCGCGCCGCCGTTCCGGCGGACCAAGGCGGTGGTCGTGCTGCATGATGGCCGAATCATCGCCGAACGCTATGCCGCCGGCATCGGCGTCGAGACGCCGTTGCCGGGCTTCTCCATGACCAAGGCCGTGGTCAACGCCCTGATCGGGATCCTGACCCAGCAAGGCCTCGTCACGCCGTCGATGCCGGCGCCGATTCCGGAATGGCGGGCGGCTTCCGATCCGCGGCGCGAGATCGAAGTCGAGCATCTGATGCGCATGACGTCGGGTCTGGCACTGGATGAAACCAATTCGGGCTTCGATCCATCGAGCCGGATGTTCCTGCATGACGACACCGCCGGCTTTGCCGTGAAGGCGGCCTTGATCGCGCCGCCGGGTCGCCGATGGCATTACTCCAGCGCGACCACGCAATTGCTGGCGCGGATCGTCCGCGACGCCGTCGGTGGGCCCGAGCAGACGCTGGCCTTCGCCTGGCGCGAATTGTTCAACCCGCTCGGCATGCGCGACGTGACGCTGGAGTTCGACGGCGTCGGCACGCTGCAGGGATCGACCTGGATGCTGGCGAGCGCCAGGGACTGGGCGCGGTTCGGCCTGCTTTATCTCAATGACGGTGTGGTCGGCGGAAAACGCCTGCTGCATGAGGACTGGGTGGATTTTTGCATCGCCGCCTCACCCGGTTCGGACTACGCGGCCGGCTTCTGGACCAATCGCAGCGAGCACGCGAACGCCAAGGCACGGGTCAGGCTCGGGATTCCCCGCGACGCGTTCTTTGCCTCCGGCGACCTTGGTCAGCGCATCGTCATCCTGCCATCGCACAATCTCGTGATCGTCCGGCTCGGCGACTCCGTCGACCCTACCGGCGACATCCGGGGCCTCGGCCGCCTGGTCAGCGAAATCATCGCGGCGACGCGGCCTTGAGCAGGGCTGAACCAAGCCCGTGCAAGGTCTCGAACCCCCGCTCCGGTGCCGGCGCCCGCATCACCGGATTCCGATCCCGTAATATTACGAGCCCCCGCCGTCCAAAGGTTCTTAAGATATGCGCGGTATTGGTCAGTCTTTCTTAATCGGAGAGACGACATGATTGGGTTCCGCAACATTGCGATCATTGCCAAAATTGCGGTTCCAGCGACCATCGTCGCGGTCGTTTCGATCGGGATCGTGCTTTATGCCTCGCTGGCGGTGACCCATTTGTCGGACACCGCGGCATCCCTGGTGGACGGCAACGCCACGCGGGTGCAACTTGCGCTCCAGGCCGAAAGCGCCTTCAACAACGCCGCCATCAGCGAAAAGAACGTGATTCTCAGCTACGACGCCAAGGTCGCGCAGGGGCACATCGAACTTTACGGCAAGGCGACTTCCGCCACCCTCGACGCCATCAAGCGGTTTGAAGCCATCACTCAGGAAGCGGAGCAGCGCGCTTTGATCGATACTTTCCGCAGCGCCGTGATCGGCCGGCGGGAAGCCAGCGCCGAGGTATTCCAGCTCGCGCTTGCCGGCAAGCTGAAAGAGGCTTTCGATCATTCGCGCGGTGTGGCCGCCAAGCATCGCCAGGTCGCCATCGGTGCGGTCAGCAAGCTGATCACCATGAACGTCGAGAAAATGCAGGCGGCACGTGACGCCAGCGTGGCGATGGCCGCGCAGACCCGAGCGTGGCTTATGATCGGCGCCGCCGCCGGGCTGATCTGCGCCTTCGGCGTGCTCGGCTGGATCGCGCTCTATCAGATTTCCCGACCGCTCGCCGCGATGACGGGTGAGATGACCAAGCTCGCCAACGGCAATCTCGACATCCATGTCGAGGGCGCCGACCGCGCCGATGAAGTTGGCGGACTTGCCCGGTCGTTGCAGGTGTTCAAGGAGAACGCGATCACGGCGCGCCGCCTCGAGGCCGAGCAGCGTGAGCAGCAGGAGCAGAAGCAGAAGCGGCAGCTTGCCGTCGAAGGCTACATCGCCGTGTTTGACGAGCAGGTTTGCGAGGCACTGGACAGCCTGAGCGCCGCTTCGACGGAGATGCACGCGACCGCCGGGAGCATGTCGGCGGTCGCCGTTGAGACCGGCCGGCAGGCCACCGCGGTTTCCGCCGCGTCGGACCTGGCATCGGCCAACGTGTCGACCGTGGCGGCCTCGACCGAGCAGTTGCACGCCTCGACCAATGAAATTTCACGTCAGGTGACGCAGTCGGCCGAATTCGCCTCAACGGCAGTGGTCGAGGCCGACCGCACCAACGCCACCATCCAGGGGCTGGCCGCGACGGCGCAGAAGATCGGCGACGTGGTTTCGCTGATTCAGAACATTGCCTCGCAGACCAATCTGCTGGCGCTCAACGCGACCATCGAAGCCGCCCGGGCCGGTGATGCCGGCCGCGGCTTCGCGGTGGTGGCGAGCGAGGTCAAGGCGCTGGCCAATCAGACCGCCAAGGCCACCGAGGATATCTCGACGCAGATCGCCGCCATTCAGGGTGAGACCGGCAATGCGGTCGAGGCGATCAAGGCGATCGGCGGCACCATCCGCAAGATGAACGAGATCGCGTCGGCCATTGCCGCAGCCGTGGAACAGCAGGGTGCCGCGACCCGGGATATCTCCAACAACATCCAGCTGGTGGCGCAAGGCACCAGCGGCGTGGCGACCAATATCGCCGGCGTGAACGAGGCCGTCGAAGAAACCGGCAATGCCGCCACGGAAGTGCTCTCAGCGGCCGACGATCTCAGCCGCCAGGCCGACAGGCTGCGGGCCAATGTGAACGGCTTCCTCGGCAAGATCCGCGCGGCTTGATACGTCGCGTCTTTTTTCCTCTCCTCCTCCCGCGAAGCGGTGGGGAGGGAGGGGAGACCAACATCACCGCCCGATCGTGTACGGCCCGCCCTTTTCCAGCGCCCGCTTGTAGGCCGGGCGGGCGTGAATGCGGTCGAGAAACGCCATGGCCCTGGGGTGGCCTTGCTCGAGCCCGCCGCGTGCCGCGGCCGCTTCCAGCGGAAAACTCATCTGGATGTCGGCGGCGGAAAATTCATTGCCGGCGAACCACTCGCTTTTGCCGAGTTCGCTCTCCCAATAAGCCATGTGCTGCTTGAGCTGGGGATTGACCAGCGCGGTCAGCGCCTGGTTCGAGACCTTGCGCACCAGCGGACGCAGCAACGCCGGCGCACGCTTCGGCATCAGCGTGAACAGCAGTTTTAGCAGCAGCGGCGACATCGCCGATCCCTCGGCATAGTGCAGCCAATAGGTATAGCGCAGCCGCTCCGGCGTCTTGGCGGGCGGAATCAGGCGTCCTTCGCCATAGGTATCGATCAGGTATTCGGCAATCGCGCCGGATTCCGCGACGGTGTTGCCGTTGTCGGTAATGACAGGCGATTTGCCGAGCGGATGCACCGCGCGCAGTTCCGCCGGCGCCCGCATGTCCGGCTGGCGCTGATAGCGGACGATCTCGCAGGGGACGCCGAGTTCCTCCAGCAGCCACAGCACGCGCTGCGAGCGTGAGTTGTTGAGGTGATGAACGGTGAGCATGGCGTTTCCCCGGAGGACGTGGCGCGTCGGTGACGGCGGCGCATGGTGGTGCCAGCCGCACGCCGGAAAGTCGAGATATCCAAACGGTTGTATTACCCGGGCATTATTGACATCTTCATATTACCCGGATAATATGCACCTAATGGAATCTAGAGGTCTGTCATGAATCCGGTACCTGGTCCCGCCTGCATCGCCTTCGAGGGAGATCGCCGAATCGCGTCCGGCGATCTTCGCGAGGTCGCCCGCGCGGCGAAGGAGACGCTCGACCGAGCCATGGAGGCGTCGATCGTGGTATTCGACGGCAACACCAGCGCTACCATCGAGATCGATTTCCGCGGTTCCATGGCGGATGTTCTGGCGCGCCTGCCGGATGCCGCCGGCGCGCCGATCCCAGCTGAAGCTGCCGCAGTCACCGCCCCGCGCGGTCCGGGCCGTCCGAAACTGGGCGTGGTCGCGCGCGAAGTGACGTTGCTGCCGCGGCACTGGCAATGGCTGGCGCGGCAGCCCGGCGGCGCCTCGGTCGCGATCCGCAAACTGGTCGAGGCCGCCAGCCGGACCGGTGAAGACAAGGACCGTATCCGTCAGGCCCAGGAAGCGGCCTATCGCTTCATGTCGGTCACATCGGGCAACAGACCGCATTACGAGGAAGCGATCCGCGCGCTGTTTGCCGGCGACGCTATCAGCTTCGAGCAACGGACCGCCGAATGGCCCGACGACATCCGCGCCCACACATCGAAACTCGCGGAGCGGGTGTTCGAACGCGCGCCGCAGTCTGGGCCTGCGGCGCTCGGGCCTGCGGTTGATCCCGCGCAAGCGAACCGCTAGGCTGTTGAAATGACAGGGATCATATAAGAACCTCGCATCAGGGAGACTGCCGCTTTGAGTCCAACCGCCCCGCAATTCCTGTTCGATTTCGGCAGCCCCAATGCCTTCCTCAGCCACGAGGCGATCCCGGCGATCGAAGCGCGTATCGGCGTGAAATTCGAGTATGTGCCGGTCCTGCTCGGCGGCATCTTCAAGGCCACCAACAACCGATCGCCGGGCGAAACCCTGGCCGGCGTCAGGAACAAGCCCGAATTCAACGCGCTGGAGACGGAGCGCTTCCTGAAGCGATTCAAGGTGAAACCCTATGTCTGGAACCCGTTCTTTCCGGTCAACACCCTCAACTTGATGCGCGCCGCCGTTGCCGCACAGGCTGAGGGCGTGTTCGAGAAATACATCGACGCCGCGTTCCATCACATGTGGGTCGAGCCGAAGAAGATGGACGACCCCGAAGTGGCGATGAAGGCCATTGCGGCCTCCGGCCTCGACGCCGCCAAACTGTTTGCCCGTGCGCAGGAGGCCGACGTCAAGGCCAGGCTGATCGCGAACACGCAGGACGCGGTCGAGCGCGGCGCGTTCGGCTCGCCGACCTTCTTCGTCGGCAAGGAAATCTTCTTCGGCAAGGAACAGTTGCGCGACGTCGAGGAACTGGTGAGAGGCGAGTAGCGAATGATGAGTGGCGAATAGGGAAGGTCCATTCGCTATTCGCCATTCGCACCTGACAAAAAACAACAACAACAACAAGGATCTCTCGAATGCGCATTCTCGTGGTCGGCGCCGGCGCCATCGGCGGCTATTTCGGCGGCAGGATGCTGGAGGCCGGCCGCGACGTGACTTTCCTGGTCCGTCCGCGGCGCGCCGGCGAACTCGCCAGCGCCGGCCTCGTGATCAAGAGTCCGAACGGCGACGTGACCTTGAAAAACCCGCCGACGGTGCAGGCCGGCCAATTCAGCGAAAAATTCGACGTCGTGCTGCTGAGCTGCAAGGCGTTCGATCTCGACGACGCCATCACATCGTTTGCGCCGGCGGTGGGACCGCAGACCTCGATCATTCCGCTGCTCAACGGCATGCTGCATCTGGACGTGCTCGACAGGAAGTTCGGGGCCGAGCGCGTGCTCGGCGGCCTCTGTGCGATCGCCGCCACCCTCAACGAAGCCCGCGAGGTGGTGCAGCTGGCGCCGATGCAGTCGCTCAATTTCGGCGAGCGCGACGGCAGACTGTCGGACCGGGTGCGCGCCATCGCCGAGGTGATGGCGAGCGGCAAGCTCGGCTCGGTGGCCAGCGAGAACATCGTGCAGGAGATGTGGGAAAAATGGGTGTTCCTGGCCTCGCTGGCGGCCTCGACCTGCCTGATGCGCAGCGCGGTCGGCAATATCCTGGCGGTACCCGGCGGCAAGGATTTCATCCTCGGCATGCTCGATGAATGCAGCGCGGTGGCGACCGCCGAAGGCCATGCGCCGAGCGGCCCGTTCTTCCAGCGCACCAGGGGCCTGCTGACCGCGGAGGGTTCGCAGATGACCGCGTCGATGTTCCGCGACATCAAGGCGGGCGCGCCGGTCGAAGCCGACCACGTGATCGGCGACCTGATCGCACGCGGCGACGCCGCGAAAGTGCCGGTGCCGAAGCTGCGCATCGCGTATACGCATCTCAAGGCGTATGAAAAGCAGCGGGGGTGATCCGATTTCTTTCGTCGTCCCTGCGAACGCAGGGACCCATAGCCGCAGCCGTTCGCGGCTTTACACAGCTGTTGCTCCAGCTCTTTCCAATTCAATATCGGTGGTTATGGGTCCCCGCGTTCGCGCTAGGGCATGCACACATCTCTCAAGCTCCATCCTGCGGCGACGGCGGAGAAGTATTCGAGGCCGTTCTTCATGGTGATGGGGCCTGGCGGCTTGGACGAGGGATAGCCGTCCCAGCCCCCGAGCCGGCCGATGATCCATGCGGCCCAGGCAAGGCTGTCGGGTGGATGCGGGTTTCTGAGCCGCTTACTTTGGGACTCAAGATTTCGATTGAGGGCGGCGAGGGTTGCGACCCCGTTGGCATCGAAGGCAAGCTGGACCGGTTGATGGGTGCGGCCATCGCGCGCCTGCAGCAGTTGGATGGTAATGATCGCCGCCTTGGCTGCGATTGCTACCAGCTTTGCGATTGCTACCAGCTTAAGGAGCCGGTCGGCGGTGGCAACCTGGCTATCTTCGAGCCTGAGGCCTTGGGTCTTGAGGACACGGAAGAATTGCTCGATTACCCAACGCCGCTTGTACCATTCGACGATGCGCCAAGCCTCTTCCGTCGTCGCCACCGGGTGGGTGGTGAGGAGACGCCAGTGCAGCGGTTCGGTGCCGGCCGGAGAAGCAGGCTCACATACCTCGACCAGGGTCAGCGGCAAGCTCTCGGGGAGACGACGCAGGAACTTGCTTTGTGGCCGGGCCAAGTTCACTGCGCCAAAGCGAAGTTTGAGAACCGCGACACGCTCGGCGCGCTGCGCCCGCGCAGGAAGCACGATGGCGCGCTGATCCATGACGGGCATGGCTTCGCCGGCCGCATACAAGCCGGTACGGTCTGCAAGCTTGCGATCATGCATGCTGCGGGCGATCACATGGAAGCGCGGCTCAGCCGCGTTGGCGTAAAGGGCAAAGATATCGCTCTCGCGGTCGCCGAGCGCGGTTACCATGGCGGCCTTGGCAAGCAGCGGTTTGGCCGCCAGCGCCGTGGAGATCCAGCGCTGGGATTCCTTGTCCGACAAATCGCGCTGGTCGTGCGAGACGGTGCGGCGACCCTTGCGGGTCCACACTTCGCCGCTCACCAAACCCAGGCAGATGCCGTTCTCGGCGTCCACTGCCAGCATCGGGTGCAACAACACACCGCGACCGTTCCCCTTACCAATCTCCCCGAGCCCGCGCCGGCGTTCCGCCGTGGTTGCGAAGTTGATTTCGCTGGTATCTTGGATCGCCAATACATGGCGCCCTTCTGCCGCTACCGCGGTGCCTTCGCTCCAGCTTTCGATCACCCGGGCAGTCGTCACCTTGGCGTTGCCGAGAAACCGATTGAACCGCACCTCCCGGCCGCGGACACCTTTTGCCAGCCGCCGCAAACAGACATCCTTGCCCGCGACCATGCATTCGACAAGCGCCGCCCCCCTTTATCGAGACGACGATCCCCGAACCGACCCAATGACCAGTCAATTTGCACCAGCATGCCGACACCCCCGCAAAAGCCGAAGTGCCGCAATAGAAATCACATGGATTCCCGATTCTGGAATCCCTCAAACCTGACCCGAGTCAATCCGCCGCACCAGATGTGTGCATGCCCTAGCGCGTTCGCGGGGACGACGATGGAGATGTGCGAGTTTCAAAGATGCGCGAGATAATGCGCCAGCGCCTCGATCTCTTCCTCGCTGAGGGAGAAGGCGACGCTCGCCATCGCCGCCATGCCTCCGCCGGATCGCACGCCGGATTTGTAATCGTGCAGCGCCTTCAGCAGATAGTCCTGGCGCTGGCCGGCGACGCGGGGGATCGCCTTGCCGCCGGCATAATTGTCGGTATGGCACGCGGCGCAGCGCCGGCCCTTGGCGGCCTGCGCACCCTTGGCTGATAGATCGGGATTCTCGTCCGGCTTAGCCTTGGGCGGCGTCAGCGAGGCAAAATAGGCGCCGAGATTGCGGATATCCTCGTTGCTGAGTGGCTCGACGACCGGCTGCATCTGCTCGTTCTTGCGGGTGCCGGCGCGAAAGAAAACCAGCTGCCACTGGATGAACTGGTCGGGCTGGCCGGCGAGCGAGGGCATATTCTCGATCTGCGAAATGCCGGCTTCGCCGTGACAGGCGATGCAGACTTCGGCCTTTTGCTTGCCGGCAGCGACGTCGGCGGCATGGGCCAGCGATCCGCAGGTCACCATCACGGCGAGCATGGTCCCGGCTAACGCAATCCGCATCTTGCTTCCTCTCCGAACCAGAACCACCGCACAGCTACAACAAAAAACTGCGGCCACCCGTTCCCGAGCAGCCGCAGCCCAGCGTTAGTCAGCCGTTACTTCTTGCTATAGCTGATGCGATAGATCGCACCGGCCCAGTCGTCGGCAATCAGCATCGAGCCGTCCTTGGCCAGAACGATATCGGCGGGACGGCCGAGATAGTTCTTGTCGCCCTCGAGCCAGCCGGAGGCGAAGATCTCCTGCTTGGCGTTCTTGCCGTCGGGCCCGACGATCACCCGCTTGATCCGCGCGCCCTGGTATTTGGCCCGGTTCCAGGAGCCGTGTTCGGCGATGAAGATGTTGTTCTTGTACTCGGCGGGGAACTGGTCGCCGGTGTAGAACTTCATGCCGAGCGGCGCCACATGCGCACCGAGGTTGAGCACCGGCGGCGTGAACTCCGAACATTTGTGGCCCATCGCGAATTTCGGATCCGGCATGTTGCCCTGGTGGCAATAGGGATAGCCGAAATGCTCGCCGAGTTTCGAGATCATGTTGAGCTTGTCGCTCGGCACGTCGTCGCTGATCCAGTCGCGGGCGTTTTCGGTGAACCAGTATTTGCCGCTGCGCGGATCGACATCGCCGCCGACGCTGTTGCGGACGCCGAGCGCCACCAGTTCGGCGTTGCCGGTCTTGGGATCGACGCGGCGGATCTGCGACAGGCTGGTCGGCGGAATGCCGATGTTGAAGGGAGGCCCGAACGGCAGGTAGAACCAGCCTTCCTTGTCGACCGCGATATATTTCCAGCCGTGCGGGATGTAGGGCGGCATGTCGTCATAGACCACCTTGCCGGCGCCGAGATTGTCGAGATTGGCCTCGGCGTTGTCGTACCGGATCAGCTTGTCGATATCGACGACGTAGAGCGCGCCGTCGCGGAACGCCAGGCCGGTCGGCATCTTCATGCCCTTGAGGACGGTCTTGACCTCCTTCTTGCCGGCATTGTCCTTGATCGCATAGACGTTACCGACGCCGAACGAGCCGACGAACAGCGTGCCCTTGTCGCCCCAGGCCATCTGCCGCGCGGACAGCACGCCGGAGGCGTAGACTTCGATCTTGAAGCCCGCCGGCAGTTTTATCTTTTTCATCATCGCCGCGAGTTCGGCGTCCGATGCGCCGGTCGGCGGACCCGACGGAGGCGCCTGTCCCTTCTGGGCTTCGATCTCGTCGCCGAGGAACCAGTCGGGCGGCGGATTGGCCCAGAAGTCCTTGGTACCGGAGTCGTATTTCTTCAGCGGCCTTTGCTGCGCGCCGGCCTGACTGGCCCCGTCAACAAAGGCAATCGTCGCGAGCGCAAGAATGGATCGATTGAAAGCCGATTTCATCGCGTCACTCCCCTAAGCAGCCAATGCGGCTGCGCGTGATTTATTATTTTGTCTTGAACGGTTCAAGAGACGAACCCTGGTCGGTGGTGAGGTGGATAAGACGCCGCAATG
>NZ_JAUYAN010000214.1 GCF_030693485.1 Bradyrhizobium sp.
TCTCACTGACCTGGTTCGATATCGGCGAGCCGCTACTCATCCACTCGCAGCCGAACCAGATTCCGGACCGGCGCTACGGCGTGTGCACCGTGCTGATCCCGGCGCTCGGCACGCGTCTCGTCCGCAACGGCGTCGAGGCGAGTGGGCGATCCTGGCCGCGGGAACGCGAGGGGCGGCCATTCTCGACGTCGGCGTTGGCATTCTCGGAAAGCTGGACGGAAGCGACCTGAGGCGGAGCTGCCAATCAGTCTACGCCTTCTCCAGGGCTTGCAGACCCAACTTTGGCAATTGCCAGCTCAACGGGAGGTTCTCAGCTTCCATTCAAGTCCCGGAAGGGCCTGCACAAGCCTACCAACAACGGACTATCGTTTCAGGCCAAGGCCGCAGCCGAAGGCCCGGGCGTTGACCTGATAGCGCGACGCCAGTTCGCCGGCGACGCCTTCCGCCTGGTCGCGGCTGCGAGTGGACATGACGGCGACATCCGCGCCCTCCCGCGCCAGCGCGTGGCAGATCCGCTGCCCCAGCCCGCCATTGCCGCCCGTCACCAGTGCGACTGTGCCCTTCAGGTCCATCGGGTCTCTCCGTAAATGCGAATGCGCTGTCGCATGCTCCAGCACTGGCACCCCTTTAGTACCTTGCCGCGCCATCCGATAGACCAGCCTACGTCGCGAACAAACCGGTTCTCGCCCCGCCCGGGAGCCGTATAAGCTCATCACCGGAGAAATTGGCGCGGCGGCCGGCCGCCGACAGGCTTGGGCGCAAGCACGGCACAACAGGTGAGGAACACACGATGAAGCTGGTCTATTTCGACGATTTCAAGCTGGGCGTGCTGAAGGGCGATACCGTGGTCGATGTCAGTGCCGAGGTGAAGGACATCCCGCATACCGGCCCGGGTGATTTGATGAACGGGCTGATCGAACACTGGAGCAGCTACAAGCCGAGGCTCGAGGCGGCGGTCGCGCGCGGCGCCGGGGTGCCGGTGTCGGGCGTTCGCATCCGTCCGCCAACGCCGGGTCCGCGCACGATCGACTGCATGGCGGTCAACTACATGGAGGATGGCACGCGCAGCGCGCCGGCGCCGATCAACGCCTTCCACAAATCGCCGAGCGCGATCATCGGGCATGGCGACACCATGGTCCTGCCGGACGTGCCGGCCGTGGCCTTCGAAGGCGAGGCAGAGATCGCGGTCGTCATCGGCAGGAGGTGCAGCCATGTCAGCGAGGCCGAGGCGATGAGCTATGTCTTCGGCTACATGAACTTCGTCGACGGTTCGGCGCGCGGTCTTGCGCCGCCGGGCAACGTGTTTTTCCAGATGAAGAGCCGTGACACATTCGCGCCGATCGGCCCCTGGCTCGTCACATCAGACGAGATCGAGGACCCGCTGAAGCTGCAGATCAGGCTATGGAACAACGGCGTGCTGATGCAGAACTTCAACACCGACGATATGGGCCACAAGATTGGCAAGTGCATCGCCTGGCTGTCAAGCATCCATACGCTGCACCCCGGCGACATCGTCGCCACCGGCACCAATCACCGGGGTCTCAATCCATTCATGGACGGCGATACGATCGAGCTGGAAACCGAAGGGCTCGGCCGGTTGAAGTTCAGCGTCAAGGACGATCTGAAGCGCGGCTGGGCACGCAAAACCCGCCTCCAGATGCACGAAGAGGCCAGGGAGAAGACTCCAGGCGCGTACCCGGACATCACCCCGCAGCTTTCGGGCAAATACGCGAAGTGACCGCTGCCTGCAGCCTTTGCGTATGACTTCGCACAGCAAGGCAGCAAGCACGCCGTCATCCTGAGGTGCTCGCCTTCTTCGGCGAGCCTCGAAGGATGGAAGGGCCGTAGGGCGGATTCTCTTTAATCCGCCATCTCGCATGGATCGGCGGGTTAAAGTGAACCGCCCTACGCGAGCTGATACCGCGACGCCAGTTCGCCGGCGACGCCTTCCGCCTGCTCGCGGCTGCGCGCGTACATGACGGCGACATGCGCGCCCTCCCGAGCCAGCGCGTGGCAGATCCGCTGCCCCAGCCCGCCATTGCCGCCCGTCACCAGTGCCACCGCGCCCTTCAGATCCATCGTTTCTCTCCTGTAATGCGAATGCGTTGTCGACCGCCGCTCTCGCGCAGACCTCAGCGACGCAGGTAGCCCGCCTCATCCAGCGCAATGATTGTGCCTATAAACGCGGACATCGCCAGCGTGAGCAGGAAAAAATAGAACATTTCTTTCGGGAACAGTGCGCGAAACATGGCTTTCTCAGCCTAACATGGCACGACGGATAATTTGAAAGAGTGTGACGGCAGTTGGATAGAGCAGCACGAGAAAGCCTGCCGCGTATAGCGTTGATATGATCGCCCTCATGACAGGTCTTGAGTGATCTTTGGCCTCGTAGATCAAGGCTAATAGGTCCGTGTTGTACTTCTGCGCTTCCGTGTGAAACGACATCCAAAGGCCTCGCTCCATCCTTCGTTGAGCACGCACTATTCTCGCAACGTTATCGATTTGAATGTTTCCATTCACGCTGTAGATGTCAGCGTCTTCCCCTTCGATTGATCCTTGCGATATTTGACGAACTACTTCCTGAAAGAATAGTTGAAGGTCCACCGGGTATGCTAACGTCCGCAGTGCCTCGTTGCCGCGCGCCTCATACCCATCACCATGGTTTGACAGGTAGTCATCGGTGACCTGCGTGACCATTAGCGCGGTCCGCGCGGGTGTTATTAACGGCCTCTCAGCTTCTATTAGTGCTAGGGCTCCCTCGTGTCGCTTGATCTCTGCGGGACAAAGTAATGCAAAGAGGAACGAGGCGGCTCCCAAGAAGACTAGGCCGAAGTAGGTGACGACAAGCCTGTTGATTGTGAGTGATCGACTTGCCTCGGTCGCAGCTTCCGCCGGTTTGCCTAACCAACTCGCGACTACGTCGGGCGAAAGCACTAATAGGTCCACAAAATGTTGGTTGAACAGTATCAGCGTTCCAATGAACGGCACCAATGCCGTCAAAGCCACCACTCGGGACTGGCCTAACCTTCTTAGGCTGGACCAGTTTGGCAGGGTCCTTGATAGCTTTTCCATTTAATCCCTTCGCGAACGACCAGTTGTTTGGTTATAACGCATCCGCAGTGGGGCGGGCGCAACAAAAATCAAGGGCCGTTCATGGGTTCGACAAAATACATTCCATTTGTGAGGCCGCCTTCTCGTTTTCCGTTGTGCTCCGATTGCTTCAATGATGTGGGCCTTAGACTTGAGGCGAAACGTATTGGCACACAACAGGCAAGCGCATGTCCGAATTGCAAATCAACGGATGGCTACGCACTTGACAGCGACGGACTCCACGAACTTCAAGTGCAGTTCTTTTCGCGCGCAACGGCACCAAAGCAATATCGTCAAGACGTCGCCGCACTTGGCGTTGTGGAAGACGATTTGGAAGAATGGGACATCGGATTGGTGTTGCGCCCTGAAACACAAGCCGATTGGACGTTGATACGGAAGTCGATTGGCGGGCGACTGTGGTATAGATCACCCAAATTGTTTTACTTCGGTATCACCAATCATTTTGGCATAAACCAAAGCCTGCAGAAAGAAGTGGTTCGCGATCAGATCGTTTCGAGGTTAAGACTCGCTGAGATTGACTCGTCCACGACAGTATATCGCGTCAGGTTAAATTTGAACGAGCAAAATAAGTTCGACGAAGGGCAGTATGACGCTCCGCCAAAACCTAAACGACGTGGCTTTGGTCGTTTCGACAACGGAAGGTCACCTCTTTTCTACGGATCACCAAATTTACAGGTTTGCATTCATGAGTGTCGCGTAAATCTGCTGGACAATATATTCATAGCGAGCACCACGCCCACGAGGAAATTGTCCTTGATCGACTTAACCGGCAATTATGACCAGCCAAGCGATATTGATCCATTCGACGACCTAGAGTGGTTCTTCAGGGGATTGATGAATGCTTCGCAGCCGCATGTTTACAGATATTGTCGCCGCATCGCGCAGACAATCAAGGATATTACGAGCGCAGATGGCTTCGTTTACAACAGCTTTTACACAGGTATTGCGGGCGACAGCGAGGGTAAGGCCGTCAACTATGCCATATTTGGGCGTCCGCTTGCCGATGGGCGGCTGCGAGTAAATTCGATCAACACGGTGAGGCTGGAGCGAATTCGCTATGACTATCACCTAGGGCCGCTGTTTACATAGTTTTTTATGCAAAGAATCTACCAGCAAGGTGATGGGCGCGCCTAATGGTCTTCCCAGAATACAATCCGAAGCAAACTCTTTATCAATTTTGCTCCGTCGATAGTTTTCGAAAAATCATAGCCTCAAAGGTCCTATGGTGTAGCGATCTCACGGTCGCGAATGACCCGAGAGAGATTAAGTTGGGTGTTCAACACGCGCTCGACGCGATGAAGTTTCTGCGCGAAAACGAGTACAAGGGACACGTAGGCGAATTCCTTGAGGAAATCATAATCCAACTGAAGGACGGAAACATAGCGCAGCAATTCTTTTGTGCCTGCTTCTCTTTGCTGAAAGACGCCCTCCCTATGTGGAGAGAGTATGGGAGCAACTACGGTGGAGTTGCGATAGGATTTCGTCCGAGTGCCATAACCTCTATGCCCGGTCGAATTCAAAAGGTGAAGTATCTGAATGCCAATACCGCCGAGGGATATCGGCAATTGGTTCGCGAAATCGCAAACGAATTTCGGTCGGATCGCAGCCCTGACGTCCTTTATCGGGTGACGGCAATTACGAGCATTCTCGCAGCGATAACCGCACTGAAGCACCAAACGTGGGAATACGAGAAGGAAGTTAGATTTGTTTTTGCGCAGGTGCGCGCTAATTCGGGCAACGTAATCCCTGTCTCCGGATTTTCCGACGGAACCCCGATATATTGGGAGGCACCTCTTACCCGTCGTCGAGGAGCGACCGTTGTTAACTACAAAGCATTCCGGTTTGGGCGTAGAAAACAGAAGGGTTATGAGTTTTCGCGAGCAATCGCCCAAGTCGTGATCGGCCCGCGCTGTGAATTGACCGTCGAGGAAACAAAATCGGAATTGCAAGGAAATGGATTTGAAGGCGTCGATGTTGTGAGATCGAACTGCGAAATTCGTTAGAATATAGTTCTGTCTCAATGTTGCTTAGGCATCAAACATATCGTGGGTAGCCAATCGGCTCGGGTAATCGAGAAAAGCGGTTCGCATACGCGTCCCCTGCGACAAATTAGCCCGTCGGGTAAAATTTCGCTTTTCCAGAAGGGCAAATCACCCGTATGACTCACCCCATCCTGTTCCTGAGGAAGGGGCGTTGGCCATCGTTACCGAACGCTGGGATGGGATGCGGTGGACGCGGCGGCATCGTACGCGCTTGGGATTGCAGGGCGGGATAAACTCCGTGAGCAGTCTTCAGGACGCGTAAACGAACGGTGTTGTTGCGTACGGCAAAAGCGTGTGGACCCGATGCCTCACAGTGGCAGGCGTCAAGTCTTGCGGAGGTGCTGCAGGCCCGACCGGGCCGGGGCGCCGGTTTCCGTAGGGCGACGGAGGCGACAAAGGCCGGAATTCTCCGAGGTGAGCGCGTGATAAGCCGTCAAGCCATTGCGCAGGGAATGTCGGATGTTCTCCGCTGCCCTGTATGCTCGTGTGCGCATCTACCCTTACAATTTGCACACGAGACCGCGGGTGCAGCGCGCATCCGGCATTCCCTGCTCCCTCATTTGAGGGAGAACGATATGCAAACCTCGGGCAAATCATGCCGCGAGAACGCGGACGTGTATCTGGTGTTTGCGATTGAATTGGAAAAACTGGCTCGTCGTCCCGGACAAGCGAGCATAGCGAGCGCAGATCCGGGACCCAAACGCCGCGGCGCCAAGATTACGGGAAGTGTCAGTAGCCTTGTTGAAGCGTCGCGCTCCTGCAACAGACGACCGGGATGGGTCCCGGCTCGGGGGCCGGGACGACGGATGAGAGATCGTGCACGCTCCCGCCTAATGCTTCCCCGCGCCCATATAGCCGAACAGGAACCCCGCGACTTTCCGCTTCTGGATTTCCTCGCTGCCCTCGGTGATGCGGTAGCGGCGGTGATGCCGGTAGATGTGTTCGAACGGCTTGTGGCGGGAGTAGCCCATGCCGCCATGCACCTGCATGGCGCGGTCGGCGGCTTCGCAGCACAGACGGTTGGCCCAGAAATTACACATCGAGACCCGCTCGGACAGCGTGTGCTCGACCTGCGCCTGGGTCAGCTGGTCCATCTCCCAGGCGGTCTTGCGGATCAGCAGCCGCAGCATTTCGGCCTGCGTGGCGAGTTCGACCAGCGGCCACTGAATCGCCTGGTTTTCCGCCAGCGCCTTGCCGAACGGCTTGCGTTCGCGCGCGTATTTGACGCTCTCGTTGATGCAGTAGACCGCGGCGCCGAGCGAACTCGCGGCTTGGCGGATCCGGTTCTCATGCACAAAACACTGCGCCAGCGACAGGCCGCGACCGACCTCGCCAAACAGCGCATCCTCAGGCACGAAAACATCGGTAAAGCTGACGCGCGGGTGATCGGTCGGCATGTTGAAGGTCCACATGTACTCCTCGATCTTGACGCCCTTTGAATTGGCCGGCACCAGGAAGCAGGTGATGCCGCGGGCGTCACCGTCATTGCCTGAGGTGCGGGCGAACAGCGCGCAATGCGACGCGACATGCATGCCGGTGGTCCACATCTTCTCGCCGTTGATCACCCAGCCCTTGACGCCGTCGCGGATCGCCTCGGCCGCCCGGGTTTCCATGTGGGTGGCGTCCGAGCCGTGTTCGGGCTCGGTGAGGCCGAAGGTGATGCGGTATTTTCCCGTGATCGAGCCCTCGATCATCGCCTTCTGGTCGTCACGGCCGTAGCGGTCGAGCATGGTGACCAGCGGCAGATTGCCGACGATCGAATGCTCGTTCTGCAGGTCGTTGTGCAGGCCAAGTCCCTTGGCCGCGAAATGCTCGCGGATCACGGCCATCCAGAGGTTCGATCCGGCCTTGCCGCCATATTGTTTCGGGATCGCGAAGCGCAGATGACCGGCACGATCGGCGACGTTCTTGACCTTGCGCAGCAGCGCTTCCCATTCATGCCGCGGCAGACCGCCATTGTCGAAATCTGTGCGCGCCCACTCGCGGCGGTGATCGAAGAAGCGGATGTTGTCGTCGGCCGCCTCGATCGGCTTGATCTCGCGCGCGATGAACTGGTCGAGTTCGTCGAGATAGGCGACCAGGTCGGCTGGCAGATTGAAATCCACGGCGGTCTCTCCCGGAACTATCGCTAATTGCCGTTTTGCGTTAAGGCGCTACGGGCCCCCTGCTCGGGTCGATTAAGGTGAGAAGACCGCTGCCAAGTCAAGCAATCGGATAGAGCTTGGCACGCGCAGGCGCCTTGCGTAATTGGATGGTACCGGAAGGCGGACGCACGCTACTATCAAGCCAGTATTCCTCGCCGCAAAAAATCAAAATGGGAGCCGACATGGACCTGAAATTCTCCAAGGTGACGCGCAAGGGCCCGATCACGATCGTGACGCTGTCGCGGCCGGAAGTCTACAACGCGCTGCATACCGACGCGCATTTCGAACTGAACAAGGTGTTCGACGATTTCTCCGCCGATCCGGAGCAATGGGTGGCGATCGTCACCGGCGCCGGCGACAAGGCGTTCTGTGCCGGCAACGACCTGAAATGGCAGGCGGCGGGCGGCAAGCGCGGCTGGGACACCGGCGGCTTCGCCGGCCTCACCTCGCGCTTCGACTGCGACAAGCCCGTTATCGCCGCGGTCAACGGCGCCGCCATGGGCGGCGGTTTTGAAATCGCGCTGGCCTGCGACCTCATCATCGCCTCCGAGAATGCCACCTTCGCGCTGCCGGAGCCGCGCGTCGGCCTCGCGGCGCTTGCCGGCGGCGTGCACCGGCTGCCGCGCCAGATCGGCTTGAAGCGCGCCATGGGCATGATCCTGACCGCGCGCCACGTTTCGGCGGCCGAGGGCAAGGAACTCGGTTTCGTCAACGAGGTGGTGCCGGCGGGCGAAGCGCTGGCCGCCGCCGAGCGCTGGGCCGAGACCATCTGCAAGAACTCGCCGATGTCGATCCGAGCCTCCAAGCAGGCAATCCAGAAGGGACTCGCGGTTTCTCTGGAGCAGGCGATCTCCGAGCAGCGCGATTATCCCGCGGTGAAGGCGATGGCGGCATCGCAGGACTACATCGAGGGCCCGAAAGCGTTCTCGGAAAAGCGCCCGCCGAAATGGCTGGGGAAGTGACGCGTTAGCGTCATTCCGGGGCGATGCGTAGCATCGAACCCGGAATCTTGAGATTCCGGGTCTGGTGCTAGCGTACCATCCCGGAATGACAATGCGGATGGAGGAACGCCAACCTACTTCGCTTCCAACTCCCGCTTATACGATCCATAGTTCGGCTGATCGACCGCGAGCTTGTCCATCGTGGTCTGCCACAGATGCCCGGAAAGTCCCGGCGTCTGCAGATCGGCCTCGCCCTTCGCGATACGATCGGCGAGCACGCGATTCAATTCCGCGAGCGAGCCCGGCTGGCCCAGCAGTTGCGACAGCCGGCCGAGTTCCGCCGCATCACTCCCATCCTCGAGCCTGAGCTGGCGCGTCACCAGATCAAGCGCGTTGATGGCGACCCGCAGCTTGAAGGCGTTGTGGCCGCTCAGCACAGGCGCGATGTCGTTGCGCAGGAAATCCGCGACCGCCCTGGTCAGTTCTTCCGGTGTCGGTTCGTCCTGCATTTCAGCCTCGCTCTCTCGACGCCAGCAGCCGCAACAGATCGATCTCGGTCTCCGAAGACCGCCGCCCGATCATCGCGCGCTCGATGGAATGCTCGGGGCCGATGCGAAAGTGCCGCATCATGCCGCAGCACATCACGCCCCAGCGCAGCGTGCCCATCACTTCCCAGAACTTGACGCGATCGGGATCGACGCGGCGGCCGGCCGCCTCATAGCCGGCGAACAATTCCTCGCGGGTGCCGAAGCCGCCGACCGGCTTGTCGATCTCGCCAAAACGCCAGGAATTGACGCAGACCCAGCCGAGGTCCTCCATGGGATCGCCGGCATGCGCGAGCTCCCAGTCCAGCACCGCGCGCACGCCGTCCGGGCCGATGATCAGATTGCCGTGGCGGAAATCGCCATGCACCAGCGTCATTTCCCGAGATGGACCGGGATCGCGCTCGCGCAGCCAGCGCAGCGCCAGTTCGAACACCGGCCGCGGCCACTCAAAGCTGCGATAGTCCCGCTCCAGATCGCCGATCTCCTTCGCCGCCGTCATGCCGCGAAGTTTTGGTAATTGCGCGAGATCGAGCCCGTGAATCCCGGCCAGGATCCCGCCGATCTGCCGCGCCAGTTTCGGACGCGCCTCGGCAAACTGCGCATCGCGCAAGATCTTGCGCGGAATGGTTTCGCCATCCACCCGAGCCATCATGAAACCGGTGCCGAGTTCGTCCTGCGGCTGCAGCACATGGAGCACCCGCGGCGAGGGCACGCCGGCGTCGAACGCCCGCTGCATCAGGATGGACTCGACATCCAGCCCGACCGCGCGCGGCGACGCGCCATGGCCCTGCGGCGCCCGGCGCAGGATCGCGCCGATGACGCCGTCGGGATGGATGATATCAAAAGACCAGGTTTCCTGGCTGGCGCCGCCGGATAGACGCGCCGCGTTGCTGACTCCGGTGGCACCCGGACACCACGACGCGACGCAGCGCCCGAGCGCTTCCTGCATCATTTGCCCTTGAATTTGGCGGGACGCTTTTCCAGGAACGCGGTGACGCCTTCCCCAAAATCCTCCGCCGCGCCGGCGGTGCGCTGCGACTGGAATTCGAGGTTGAGCTGATCCTCGAACGAGTTTTCCGGGCTTTCCCAGTACAGTTTGCGGATCAGCGACAGCGCGATGGTCGGGCCGTTGGCAAGGTCATGGGCGAGCTTCATGGCCTCTTCCATCAGCACCGCGTCGTCATGGACCCGGTTGACCAGCCCCCATTCCAGCGCCTTCTCGGCCGGCAGCCGCTCGCCCATCAGCGACAGTTCCACCGAACGCGCTTTGCCGATCATCCGCGGCAGCAGCCAGGTCGAGCCGCAATCCGGCACCAGGCCGATGCGGCGGAACGCCTGCAGGAAATACGACGAGCGCGCGCACAGGATCATGTCGCCCATCAGCGCGAAGCTCATACCGGCGCCGGCGGCGGGGCCGTTGACGGCGGTGACGATCGGGCAATGCAGGTTGCGCAGCCGGCGCAGGAACGGATGGAAGCCGATTTCCAGCGACGAGCCGGCATTGCTCTTGCCCGGCTTCTGGTTGTTGCGGCCCTGCAGATTGGCGCCCGTGCAGAAGGCGCGCCCCGCCCCGGTCAGCACCACGCAGCGAATTTCGGCCTTCTTCTCCTCAATGGTATCGAGCGCTTCGGCGAGGCCGCCCAGCATGTCCATCGACACCGCGTTCATTACCTCCTGATGGTCCAGCTTCAGGATGGCCACCGGGCCGTCGATATCCAGCGTGACGTGCTTGAACTGCATTGGTTTCCTCATGGAGTTGCGACCCGCATTATTTCGCTCTGCGGTACATAGGATTGGATCTCGGGGTTTGATCTCGAAGCCATATTTGATTTTCCTGATGGCCTTGTCCATGGTTGGACCAGAACATCTGCCCGCCCTCGGACGCACACCTTGAGTGCGCCGTCCCAAATGGAAACACTCCAAAAAACACCCCAAGGGAAACCACCATGAGCATATTCGACCTCACCGGCCGCGTCGCCGTCATTACCGGGGGCAATGGCGGTATCGGGCTCGGCATCGCACAGGCGCTCACCGCCGCCGGCTGCAACGTCTCGATCTGGGGCCGCAATGCCGACAAGAACAAGGCCGCTGCGGTGACCATGGCGGGGGCCAAGGGCAAGACCGAGACCCGGGTTTGCGACGTCAGCGATCCCGCTTCGGTCAAGGCGGCGATGGCCGCCACGCTGGAAACCTTCGGCCGGGTCGATGGCTGCTTCGCCAATGCCGGCATCGGCGGCGGCGGCCGGCGCGCCTTCATCGACCGCACCGAGGACGAGTGGCGGAGAATGTTCGCCACCAACCTCGACGGCGTCTTCCACGTGTTCCAGGCCGCGGCACGGCACATGACCGAACGCGGCGAGGCAGGCGACCGCTTCGGCCGTCTGGTCGCGACCTCGAGCCTGGCATCGATTTTCGGCACCGCGCGCAACGAGCACTACGCCGCCACCAAGGCCGCCATCAATGCGCTGTGCCGCGCGCTCGCGGTCGAACTGGCCCGCCAGGGTGTTACCGCCAACGCCATCCTGCCGGGCTGGATCAAGAGCGACATGACGGCGGGCATCATGGCCAACGAGAAATTCGTCGCCAATGTGATGCCTCGGATTCCGGTACGGCGGTTCGGCGAGCCCGCGGATTTCGGCGGCATCGCGGTCTATCTGATGAGCCAGGCGTCGTCCTATCACACCGCCGATTGCTTTGTGATCGATGGCGGCTATACAGCTTTCTGACACTGCAAGCGTAACAGGGCCCGAAGCGGCTACAGCCGTTCGGCCAACATGGGAGGAAATGCGCGATGTTTTCACACGTGATGATCGGGACCAACGACCTGGAGAAGGCCCAGTCGTTCTATGACGCATTGCTCGGCACGCTCGGTATTCCCCCCGGCCGGGTGGACCGCCACCGGATTTTCTACCGTACCAAGACCGGCGTGTTCTCGGTGTCGAAGCCTATCGATGGCAAGCCCGCGACCCCCGCCAATGGCGGCACCATCGGGTTTCTCGCCGCCTCGGCCGAGCAGGCGGATGCCTGGCACGCGGCCGGCATCGCCAATGGCGCAACGAACTGCGAAGATCCGCCGGGCGTGCGCGAAGGACCCGCGGGCAAACTCTATCTCGCCTATCTGCGCGATCCCGACGGCAACAAGATCTGCGCCATGCACCGCATAGGCTGAGTTGCCGCGGTCGAACATTGTTTCAAACAGCAATAATTCGCCGCCGATGATCAAATAGCGCCAGACTTCGGCCTGGCGCGGCTGTAAAGTTGCCTTTCCTGGGAGGATCAAGAACATGAACAAGAACGTCAGTGTGCCCACGAGCTATGCAATGGACCCCGGCGACGAGTTGAACGACCTGCGCATGTCCGACAAGGCGCGGCCGCTGTTCGACCATGTCAACAAGTTCATCCGGGAAACCGTCGAACCGATGTCGGTCGAGTTCTACCGGCTCGGCGAGAAGAAGGCGGATCGCTGGAGCTTCGCGCCGGGCCAGCTCGACGTGCTGCAGAAGGCCAAGGACAAGGCGAAGTCCGAAGGCCTCTGGAACTTCTTCCTGCCCGACGCCGAGACCGGCGAAGGCCTCAGCAACCTCGATTATGCCTATATCGCGGCCGAACTCGGCAAGAACCCGCTGGCCTCGGAGTCGATGAACTGCTCGGCGCCCGACACCGGCAACATGGAAGTGCTGGAGCGCGTCGGCACCAAAGAGCAGAAGGAAAAGTGGCTGAAGCCGCTGCTCGCCGGCGAGATCCGCTCCGCCTATGCGATGACCGAACCGAATGTCGCCTCGTCCGACGCCAAGAACATTTCGACCACGGCAAAGCTGGTCGGCGACCAATGGGTCATCAACGGCGAGAAATACTATATCTCCGGCGCCGGCGATCCGCGCTGCAAGATCATGATCACGATGGTCAAGACCAGTCCCGACGCGCCGCCGAAGAACCAGCAGTCTCAGATCCTGGTGCCGATCGATACGCCCGGCGTCGAGATCATCGGGCCCATGACCGTGTTCGGCCACGATCATGCCCCGCGCGGCCACATGCACATCCGTTTCGACAATGTGAAGGTGCCCAAGGAAAACATGCTGCTCGGCGAAGGCCGCGGCTTCGAGATCTCCCAGGTCCGCCTCGGTCCGGGCCGCATCCACCACTGCATGCGCACCATCGGCAAGGCGGAGAAGGCGCTCGACCTCATGGTCAAGCGCGGCCTCACCCGCGAGGCCTTCGGCAAGAAGCTGGTGCAGCTCGGCGGCAATCTGCAGATCATCGCGCAGGCGCGCTGCGAGATCGAAGCCATGCGGCTGATGGTGCTGAAAGCCGCCAAGGCGATGGACGTGCTCGGCAACAAGGAGGCTCGCGTCTGGGTCAGCATGGTCAAGGCCATGGTGCCCGAGCGCACCTGCCGCATCATCGACCAGGCGATCCAGATGCACGGCGCGACCGGCATTTCGCAGTGGTCGCCGCTGTCGGAAATGTACACCGACGTGCGCCACCTCCGCTTCGCCGACGGTCCCGATGAAGTGCACTGGATGGTGGTGGGTCGTCACGAGTTGCAGCAGCACTAAGCGAGATGCCGCAGGGGTGGGCAAGGGCGCCCTTGCGCCGTGCCCACCATCGGTTTCACAACGACCATGGTGGGCACGCCTCTAGATTTGGACCGGCCGATGCGCGCGGAGGAAGGAACGGATCTGGCGCACCGCCAGCGGAACCCGCTCTTTGGGCTCCATCCACGGGAACATGCTGACTTCGGCGTTCGGCGCCAGCATCGCCGTCTCCATGGCCACGGCATAGGGATGGGCCGGAATATCGTCAGGCAGGATCAGCACCGGCGTCTGGCATTGGCGCACGAAATCGCGCGTCACCGTAAAGACGAAGTCCGGATTGCTGCGGTACATTTTTGTCAGGAATTTCTCGGCCATTTCCATGGTGAGGTCGGGCCGGCGCTTGATCAATTCCGGCGCCCAGCCTTTCATGTTGTTGTCGTAGAACAGGTCGCGCATCTCGGGGCGCGAGCCTGAAGGCATCGCCAGCACGCCGGCCACGATGCGCTCCGGGGCGCGCTTCAGCAGATTCCAGATGAAGGGACCGCCGATGCAAAAACCCAGCACCATGAACTTGTCGATGCCGAGATGATCCATCAGGCCGAGCTGGTCGTCGGTGTGGGAATCCCAGGGACGATCGATCTCGAGCGGTCCGGAGGACTGGCCGGGAGGGGCGTTGCGCAGGTCGAACGCAATGCAGCGGTACTCGTTTCTGAATTCTTCCATCGCGTTGAAGGGCGGATAGCTGCCGGTGATGCCTGATATCGTCGAGTTCAGTCCGCCGCCGGCAATCAGCAGCAGCGGAAAGCCCGAACCGGCCTCCTCGTAATTGATGCGGACGTCGCCTTTTTCGTAGGTACCCATGGCAGTTCCCCCAATCTTCAGAGAATCGACAATTACGGCGAAGGCGGCAAGGCGCGGATCGAGGCGATCCGCCAAGCGCCGCCCTGCTCCACCATGACGAACAGGATCGGTCCCGCAACCGGCCTCGCCTCCGAATCCGCGGGAACGCGAACGCCCGTCATGCGATAGGTGGCATCGATCAGGGCGACATCCGGTGTCACCAGCCGGACCGCATCGATCTGCGTCGCGGTGATGACGGCGTCCCGATACGACGGTTGCTGCTTCTGCTCGGCGGACAAAGCGATGAGCGCGTCGCGTCCGGCGGATCTTCTGCCGGTGGCGCTGACGACGTCGGCGTCCTCGGTCAATAACTGGCGATAACTATCAAGGTCGCCGGCGTTCCAGGCCGTCCTGCGCGCTTCAAGCACATCCGCGATCGCCGCCTCCACCGCTTTGTCCGCCGTCATCGCTCAGGACGCGGCGCGCTGGAGCGGCTCCGCCGCCGTCATCACAAAGCCCTCATAGCCCTTGGCCGCGACGTCGTTGCAGATCTGGCGATAAAGACCGACACCGCCGATATAGGGCATGAAGATCTGCGGCTTGCCCGGGACGTTGGCGCCCATGTACCAGGAATTGGCCTGCGGATAGAGCGTGGTGTGCGCGACCTCGTTGACATGCGCCACCCATCTGTCCTCGGCGTCCTGGCTGGCTTCCATGGCGACGAGATCGCGGTCGCGCATATAGCCGATGCAGTCGGAGATCCATTCGACATGCTGCTCGATCGAGACGATCATGTTGGACAGCACCGAGGGGCTGCCCGGGCCGGTGATGATGAACAGATTGGGGAAGCCCGCGCTCATCAGGCCGAGATAGGTTTTGGGCCCTTCCGCCCATTTTCCATTGAGCGTCTTGCCATTGCGGCCACGAATGTCGATCTTTGCCACCGAACCCGTCATCGCATCGAAACCGGTCGCCAGCACCAATGCGTCGACTTCGATTTCTCTCGCTGAGGTGCGAACCGCGTGCGGCAGGATCTGCTGGATCGGATCGGATTTGATGTCGACCAGCGTCACGTTGGGGCGGTTGAAGGCGGCGAAATAATCGGTATCGATGCAAATGCGCTTCGAGCCGATCGGATGGTTGTTCGGCTGCAGAAGTTTTGCGGTTTGCGGGTCCTTGACGATCTCGGCAATCTTGTCGCGGACGAACCCGGCGGCGGTGTCGTTGGCGGCCTGGTCGAGCGCGAGGTTGTTGTAGACGCCCATAAAGGTCAGGCCGCCCCTGGCCCAGCGCGCCTCGAACTTGGCACGGCGTTCGTTGTCGCCATCATCCAGCGCGCCCCGGTCCGGCACCTCCTGCACGATGCCGTTGCGCATCTCCTCGCGCGCGATACGACGAATTTCCCGATAATTCGATCGAAACGAATCACGCTCCTCATCAGTCAGCGCGGCGTTGCGGGCGGGAATGGAGAAATTCGCGGTGCGCTGAAACACCGTGAGGTGGCTGGCCTGTTCGGCAATCACAGGCACCGACTGGATCCCCGACGATCCCGTACCGATCACGCCGACGCGCAGGCCGGTGAAATCCACGGGCTCATGCGGCCAGTGTCCGGTGTGATAGACTTTCCCCTTGAAGTCGCCGAGTCCCTTGATGTCAGGCATCTTTGCGTTCGACAGGCACCCGGTGGCGAGCACGACATGTTTCGCCGTCACCGTGTTGCCGTCCGATGTCGTCACCGACCATGTATTGGCGCTCTCGTCGAATTCGGCGCGGTCGACCCGGGTGTCGAACTGGATATCGCTGCGCAGATTAAAGCGGTCGGCGACGTGGTTGGCGTAGTTCAGGATCTCGGGCTGCGGCGCGTAGCGCTCGCTCCAGCTCCATTCCTGCTGCAATTCGTCATCGAAGGAATAGGAATACTGCATGCTCTCGACGTCGCAGCGCGCCCCCGGATACCGGTTCCAGTACCAGGTGCCGCCGACATCGCCGCCCTGCTCATAGACCCGCGCCGACAAGCCCTGCTTTCGCAGCCGGTACAGCATGTACATGCCGGCAAACCCGGCGCCGACCACGACGACATCGTAAGCCCGGGTGGCTGCGGGCTGGCCTTTACCTGACGCGGATTGCAAGGCGGACATTCGAACTCCCCGGGGGTTCTTCTTGTGTTGGCCGGCAGCATTCTACCCGCGGCGCCAAAGCGCAAGGGCCAAAACGGCCGTGGAGGGCTGCATATTTTGCCAGGTGGAATGCGCCATCGCCGCGCCGCGATTTCCGACGTCTCGACGCAAGACCAGGCGGTGGAAACCGGCTTGGCTTCGGTGCCCCTGATGCGCTAGCGTCTCGCCGTCCAAATCAAAAACGAGCGCCCTCAAACGGCTGCCGCAGGGAGTGAGTACAACCATGAAAACGCCGATCTGCGACATGCTGGGGATCGAATTTCCCCTGCTCGCCTTCAGCCATTGCCGCGACGTGGTTGCGGCCGTCAGCCGCGCCGGCGGTTTTGGCGTGCTGGGTGCCACCGCGCATTCGCCCGAGTCGATCGAACAGGAATTGAAGTGGATCGACGACCACGTCGACGGCAAGCCCTACGGGCTCGACGTGCTGATCCCCGAAAATATCTCGACGGCGGGCGAGAAGGACGTCACCTGGAAGAGCCTGGAAGCACGGATCTCGCCGGAGCACCGCGCCTTCACCAGGAACCTGCTGAAGAAATACGGCATCGAACTGACGACGACCAACGTCGCCGACAACCAGCCGCAGCCGTTCGACGCGCAGCGCGCGCTGGAATTGCTCGAAGTGTCATTCAATCATCCGATCAAGCTGATCGCCAATGCGCTCGGCGTGCCGCCGAAGGCGATGATCGAGATGGGCAAGAAGCACGGCGTGCCGGTGGCAGCCCTGGTCGGCGCCAAGGAACATGCGCTACGCCAGGTCGCGGCCGGCGTCGATATCCTGGTGGTGCAGGGCACCGAGGCCGGCGGCCATTGCGGCGAGGTCTCCACCATGGTGCTGGTGCCCGAGGTGATCAAGGCGATCAAGCCGATCCGCGACGTGCCGGTATTGGCGGCGGGCGGTATCATGACCGGACGCCAGATGGCGGCTTGCATGGCGATGGGCGCGGCCGGCGTGTGGACCGGCTCGGTGTGGCTGGCCACCGTGGAATCCGAGACATCGGAAATCTTCCGCGAGAAGATGATCGCGGCCTCCTCGCGCGACGCCATTAGATCAAAAGGCCGTACCGGCAAGCCCGCGCGGCAACTGCGCTCGGTCTGGACCGATGCCTGGGACCGCGGACCCGACAGCCCCGGCGCGCTGCCGATGCCGCTGCAAAGCATCATCAGCCGCGATGCCTTCAACTCGATCGATCGTGCCGCCGCCTCCGGCAACGCGCAGGCTCGCGACCTGGTCAGCTATTTTGTGGGACAGGGCGTCGGCCTGATCGACAGCGTGAAATCTGCCGGCGCCGTGGTGCAGGAGTTCAAGGAAGATTTTATCGACGC
>NZ_JAUYAN010000204.1 GCF_030693485.1 Bradyrhizobium sp.
TGAATGGCGAGCGGCGCGTTGCCGGAGATATTGCGGGCGATCTCCATGGTTGCGTTCCACAGTTCGGCATCCGTCACCACGCGGTCGACCAGTCCGATCCGCATTGCTTCGGCTGAATCGATCCGCATGCCCGTGTACATCAACAGCCGCGCCCAGGACGGGCCGACAAGCGACACCAGATGCTTCAGGCCGTCATAGCCATAGGCAATGCCGAGCTTGGCGGCGGGAATCCCGAACTGGCTGGTGTCGGAGGCGATGCGGATGTCGGCCAGCATGGCGACCTGCATGCCGCCGCCGAGGCAGAAGCCGCGGATGCAGGCGATGGTCGGCTTCGGGTAGTCCGCCAGCAGCGCGCGCTGCGCGGCGCTCTTTCGTGAATATTCTTCCGAGGCCTCGGCGTTGTGACGGGTTTTTTCGAACTGGCTGATGTCAGCGCCTGACACAAAAGCCTTGTCGCCGGCGCCGACCATGATGACGACGCGCACATCGGGATGGTCGCGCAATTCGAGCAGCGCCTGGCCGAGCCCCTCCCACATGTCGAGCGACATGGCGTTGCGCTTTGCCGGATTGTTGAAGGTGACGACGCCGACCCCGTCGGCGATCCCTTGCTGGATCTTGCCGTCGGCGAAGGATTTTTCCGGCTTGTTGGGGACGTCCAGCATCGGTGTGCTTTCGGTTATTTGGATCTGATCGACCTAAACTGGATTGAAGCATTGGCTCGATGTTTCGGCAATGCCAGTGCGCACGCTGGCAGCACAGGACGCATGCCACAGCCGCCGCCCTTCGAAACAGGCGCGATGGATGCCCGGATTACGGACAGCCAAATGCCGCCGTTTTCTACGGCGGTGGACTCGTCCTGTCGCAATTGCGGATCGATCGTGTTTGCGGAGCTGCGAAGCCGGTTCGAATCGTGAACCGGCCGTTCGCGCTGCGACCCGGGCCGCGAACCCGCGGGTTCGCGCCGGGATTGATTCGCAGCGCTTAGTCCTCGTTCGCGGCGATCGATTCCATCAAGGACACCAGCTGACGCTGAACGGTCTGGTCCTTGATCTTGCTGTAGGCGCGCAACAGCCGCAGGCTGAACGCGCTGTCGAGGAACAACAGGCTCTCGACTTCACGCGCCTTGCCGTCGCCGTCATAGAAGAACGTCACGGGCACATCGAGCGCGGTGGCGATTGCCTGGAGACGGGCAGCGCC
The DNA here is from genome assembly GCF_030693485.1 of Bradyrhizobium sp. Classification (GTDB taxonomy): domain Bacteria; phylum Pseudomonadota; class Alphaproteobacteria; order Rhizobiales; family Xanthobacteraceae; genus Bradyrhizobium. Next base: position 1,198 of record NZ_JAUYAN010000204.1, read on the forward strand.
GACGCGGTTGACGCCCTTCTCGTACTTCTGCACTTGCTGGAAGCTGACGCCGAGTTGGTCGCCGAGTTCCGCTTGCGAGATTTTCTGCTCAACACGCCGAAGCCGGATCCGCTTGCCCAATTCAATGTCCGGCTTGCCGGCACTGCGCTGCTTCATTTTCTTCGCTGCTGCTTTCATCATTCTGCCTTTTGTCGTCCGTCGGTCGAGAAGCCCCCGAATAGATGGGTCAGGGATTCACCCATATATACCGCTCCAAATTCGCTTGGATGGACGAATTCGTCCTTAAACCACGGGAATTTTGCGGGATTGAAAGCCTCCACCAGCCAGTCGATCATGTGCCGCACCCGGGGGATGCGGCCGCTGCCGGCATGATAGGAAAGCCAAATATCGAACGGCTGGCGCAACGGAATTTCGAGCGGCACGATCTTGCCGCCGAGCGCCGGGCCGTAGGTCGGAAACACGCCGATGCCGGCGCCGTTGGCGACGGCCCAATAGTGAGCACTGCTGACGTTGGTTTTCATGACAAGCAAATCGCGCTGCGAGTAACCGGGAAACAGGCGATCGAATGTCTCCTTGGCGGCGATCTCATCGGCGATCTGCATCACCAGCCGATGCTTGACCAGCTCTTCCGTGGTTTTCGGCGCGCCGTAGGTCTCGATGTACTTTTCGCTGGCAAAGAACATCATATGCATGCGGCCGAGCCGCACCAGTTTGACGTCGAGCGCTGCCGGCCGCGACAGATGGATCGCGATGTCGGCCTCGTGTCGCGACACGTCGGCGGAGCGCATCGCGCAATGCAGGTCGACCAGAATGTTCGGGAAGGATTGCTGGAATTCGACGAGGCGGGGCGCCAGCCAGAATGTCCCCAGGCCCTCGGTGACGGCCACCCGGACTTCGCCCGACAGCGCATTGGTGACGGAATTGCTGGCGCGCAGCAGGTCGAACGAAGCGGCCTCCATGCGTTCCACCGCTGACACCACCTGCGAGCCTTCGTCGGTCAGCCTCGTGCCGTGGACGTCGCGGGTGAACAGGGTGGCGCCGATCTGCCGCTCGAAATCGTCAATACGGCGGCGCACGCCGTTGATGGACAAGTCCAGCCGCTCCGCGGCGGACCTGAAACTGCCGCAGCGGACCACTTCCAGGAAAACCCTGGCGGCGTCCCAATCCGTGAGACTGCCGATGGCGACCTTTTGGCGTTCCTCCTGCGGAACGCCCCTTTCCACGACCAGAGGCATACAGAGTCCTTTGTGCGGGCTAAACTTGGCAGAATATGGTGAAAACTACAACCACTGCGGGTCCAGGGGCTGGGGATTCCGAGGGTTATACTTACCCTGTGGCTGAACAGGCCGCCCCCCGGCACATTGGGATACCGTCCGGTAACCGTTCCGGGCTCAAAAAGGGGCGATAGTGACGTCAGTTGTAAGCCTTCGGACCTTCGCGACTTCCTCCAGCGTCCCGATCGTCGTGTTCGTGGACATGCAGCAGGAATATCTGGCCAAGCCGCGGCCGCTGGCGCTTTCCGCGATCGATCGCGCGCTCGATAATCACCACGAGGTGGCTTACCTTTGCGGCGCATCGGCCAGCCATGCCCTCGACAACATGGTTGCGGACGACGACCGACGGGCTGTCTCGGGAATATTTGGACCGTATGGAGACGTGTATGAAACCGCCGACTGGATCGCCTCCACTCTACCTCGCAAGCTCGGTAACGGAAGAAACGCTGGTGGCTAATTCAGAAGAACGATTGCAGTCGATCCTCGCAACCCTTGAGCAGTGCCGCCTCGCCCTGGTCAAGGAGGCCCGTCCGGAGACTGCCAAGCTGGTGTCGCTGGCCGTTCTCGACCTTCGGATCGACCTCAGCAAAGTTCCGGATTCGGATCTGAAGGCCCTGTGCGACGCGATGACGCCGCCGGAGCAGGGGCCTGCGGGCAGGTCGAACGATCCGAACTCGCCCCGGGGCCCGCGCAAGCGCGCCGTGCTGAAGCTGGTCTAGTAGCGACGCGGTTTCGACGCCCTGCCGGATGACTTGGGGGATTGCCTGGCGGATCCGCGGATAGCCCGGTCCGGCCGGAGAGCTTTATCGGCAATTCCGGCGACAAAAATAATCTTGCTTCATCGCGCGCCGGCTGCAATCTGCGCCTCGGCTTGAGGAACACTGTTCCTCAACTTGAGGAACAGGGAAGCAACTGGATGAGCCAACTCATTGTCCGCGTCGGCGACTTCACGTTCGACGCACGTTTCGAAGACCAGCTGGCGCCCAAGACCTGCGCCGCCTTCCGCGCCGCGATGCCGTTCGAGAGCCAGGCGGTTCATGTGCGCTGGAGCGGTGAGGCGGTCTGGCTGCCGCTCGGCGATCTCGACTTCGGCGTCGGCTATGAGAACCACACCAGCTATCCCGCACCGGGCCAGGTCATCCTTTACCCCGGCGGCATCAGCGAGACCGAGATTCTGCTGGCCTATGGCGGGGTGCACTTCGCCAGCAAGATGGGCCAGCTCGCCGGCAACCACTTCATCACGCTGACCTCGGGGCTCGACCGGCTGCCGGAGCTCGGCAAGACCGTGCTCTACAAGGGCGCACAGAAGGTCCGGTTCGAGGCGGCCTAGGAATGGCGGACGCTGCATATCCCCGGGATCTCCGCGGCTATGGCCGCAACCCGCCCGATCCGCAATGGCCTGGCGGCGCGCGGATCGCGTTGCAGTTCGTGGTCAATTTCGAAGAGGGCGGCGAGAACAGTATCCTGCACGGCGATCCCGCTTCGGAAGCCTTTCTGTCGGATGTGCTGGGTGCGCAGCCGTGGCCGGGACAACGCCACGCCAACATCGAATCGATGTTCGAATACGGTTCGCGTGCCGGCTTCTGGCGGCTGTGGCGTGCCTTCACCGAGCGCAAGCTGCCGGCCACCGTGTTCGGGGTCGCGACCGCGCTGCAGCGCAATCCCGACGTCGTCGCGGCGATGAACGAGGCAGGGTGGGATATCGCCAGCCACAGCCTGAAATGGGTCGAGCACCGGAACATGCCGGAGGCGGAGGAGCGCGCGACCATGGCGGAGGCGATCCGCGTTCACACCGAGGCCACCGGCGCGCGGCCGCTCGGCTGGTACACCGGACGATCCTCGATCAACACGCTGCGGCTGGTGATGGAGGCCGGCGGTTTCCTGTATTCCAGCGATTCCTACGCCGACGATCTGCCTTACTGGGTCAGGGGCGCGGCCGGGCCGCATCTCGTCATTCCCTACAGCCTCGACGCCAACGACATGCGCTTCGTCAACGCCCAGGGTTTTTCAAACGGCGAGCAGTTCTTCAGCTATCTCAAGGACAGTTTCGACGTGCTCTACGCCGAGGGCGCGAGCTCGCCCAAGATGATGTCGGTGGGCCTGCATTGCCGGGTTGTCGGCCGGCCGGGCAGAGCGGCGTCGCTGCTGCGCTTTCTCGATTATGTCGCCAGCCATGACAAGGTCTGGGTGCCGACCCGGCTGCAGATTGCGCAGCACTGGCACGCCCATCTGGCGCATCTCGCCGACGGCGCGCCCGACATCGGATCGTCGTGATGGGGCCGGAAATCGCTGCAACGGGCGAACTCGGCCGGGAGATCGTCCGCCGCATCGAGGCGCTCGGAGCCATCTCCGAGATGCCGGACCACCTGATGCGAATCTTCCTTTCCCCCGAGCACCGCGCCGCGGCCGATCTGTTGCTGTCGTGGATGCGGGATGCCGGCATGGCGGCGCATCTCGATGCCATCGGCAATGTCTGCGGCCGTTACGAAGGCGATAGGACGGGCCTGCCCTGCCTGATGCTGGGATCACATTACGACACGGTGCGCGACGCCGGCAAATGGGACGGGCCGCTCGGGCTCATCACCGCGATCAGCTGCGTCGCGGATCTGCACCGGCGCGGCAAGCGGCTGCCGTTCGCGGTCGAGGTGACCGGCTTTGCCGATGAGGAAGGCGTCCGCTTCGCTTCCACGCTGCTGGGCAGCCGGGCCGTGGCGGGAACGTTCGACGAGAGCGTGCTGGGCTCAAAGGACGGCGCCGGCCTCGCGATGCGCGATGCGCTGACGACATTCGGCCTCGACCCCGACCATATCGGTGCGGCGGCACGGGTGCGCGGCGAATTGCTGGCCTATGTCGAACTGCACATCGAGCAGGGCCCGGTGCTGGAAGGCCTTCATCTACCGGTCGGAATAGTCACGGCGATCGCGGGCGCGACGCGGCTTGCGGCCAGCCTCACCGGCATGGCCGGCCATGCCGGCACGGTGCCGATGCTTCTGCGCCGCGATGCGCTCGCCGGATCAGCCGAATGCATCGTCGAGATCGAGCAATTCTGCCGGACCGACCAGGACGGACTTGTCGGCACCGTCGGATATATCGATGCGAGGCCGGGCGCCACCAATGTCATCCCGGGGCAGGTGTCGTTCACCATCGATATCCGCGCGCCCTCCGATGCGCACCGCAAGCTCGCCGTCGCCGATATCGTCCGGCGCATCGAAAACATCGCCACGCGCCGCAAGCTGCAGCTGCAGCTCGACGTCACCCACGAGAACCGCACCGTGCCCTGTGCCCCATGGCTCAGGAGCCAGATGTCGGAAGCCGTCGCCGCGGAGGGCTTTCGTCCCTTCGAACTGGCCAGCGGGGCCGGCCATGACGGCATGGCGATGATCGACGTCGCCGACGTCGCGATGCTGTTCGTGCGCTGCCGCGGCGGCATCAGTCATCATCCGGACGAGCATGTCGATCCGGCCGACGCCGACGCCGGCGCCCGCGTGCTGCTGCGGCTGATCGAGAATTTTCGTCCGCGGGGGACGACCAGCGAGTGACGCGGACCCGGCGTGGCCCGGGCCTTCTGCAAAAAATTGCAAAACAACCCCATGTACAGTATGTAACCTGTAACATGATACCTTTTCACTCTATGGCAGGCCGCGATATTTTGTTCCTGTCCCGGCTGCGATCAGATGCTTTCCGTCCGCGGCCGCGATGGTCAGCTGGACCTGTCCGCCGCTGCCGCCGGGAGGTATTGCCGCGTCAAAGCGATTGCCGTTCTCCGGATTGGCCTGCACGGCGTCATCGAACAATACCGCGTCGCCGCGCTTCAGCGTGACGCGCAGCGGCGCGGTCGGCTCGACGCTGAAGAACTGAAGATTCACCCGCGCGTCCTCGGCCGCCAGATCGACCAGGATGTTCTCGTTCGCATGCGTGACGTTGCTCATGCCGACCGTCGGGCTGCAGGTTTCCGGAACAGACACTTCGCCGAGCGCGGAAAGGTGGCGCTGTGGAAGAACTGGTCCGACACGCCCGCCCACAATTCGATGTGAGGCCGCTGCGGGTTCGGGTCCTTGCGCGCGTCGGTTTCGTGCGTGAACGACGGAAATCCCCACGTCCACATTTTCAATCCCGGCGTGACCTTGTTGTCGGCGATGCGGATGATGCCTTGCTCGTTGTCGTGGTTGATGACGCCCCAGAAATTGCCGCCCTGCATGTCGGGCGCCGCATAGGGGATGCCGATCGTCGGCCAGTTCCTGAAGTGGCGCAGTTTTTCGAAACGGCTCTTGCCCGCGCCCGCGCTCGCGTCGCCGTCGGACAGATTGGCCGACCGGCGCGGGGTGCTGTAGGCCTCGATCGGTGCGATGATTTCGGCGCCGCCGGTCGTCCTGGGATTGTTCGGATTCGATCCCGGCGGCGAAATCGGGCAGCTCCATGCCAGATCCGGTCCCCGGCAGCAGGGCTCACCGCGACCTGACCGAAAAGTGACGGGCAGATCGGCTTTCAAGTGCTTGTCGCGATCACAGAGATGCTACACCGCCGCGGGGATCGGCAGATGAGTACCGGGACCCAGGCTGGAACACCCGCTCCAGCCCGATAACAATGATGGCAATGACGACATGATTCAGGATGTCTCGATTCCCGCGGCGCTGCTTGCCGGTCTGGTCAGTTTTCTGTCGCCCTGCGTGCTGCCGCTGGTGCCGCCCTATCTGATCTACCTCACCGGCGCGACCATCGAACAGGTGGCCAATGACGAGACGAAAGCCTCTACCAGGCGCGCGGTGATGATCTCGGCCGGCATGTTCGTGCTCGGCTTTTCCACCGTTTTCGTGGCGCTCGGCGCCAGCGCCTCGCTGATCGGAAGCCTGATCCGCGCCTGGTCGGCGGAGCTGTCGATCGTCGCCGGCATCGTCATCATCATCATGGGCCTGCATTTTCTGGGGCTGACCCGGATCGGCTTCATGATGCGCGAGGGACGGTTGCCGATCCCGAAGCCGGTGGGCCTGTGGGGCGCCTATGCGATGGGGCTCGCCTTTGCGTTCGGCTGGACGCCCTGTATCGGCCCGATCCTCGCGGCCATCCTGTCGGTCGCCGCCGCCGAGGCCACGGTGACCAAGGGGGCGATGCTGCTCGCGGTCTATTCCGCCGGGCTCGGGATTCCGTTCCTGATCGCGGCGTTCATGGTCGAACAATTCTCCGCCCTGTTCGCGCGGATCAAGCGGTACCTCGTCAATGTCGAGCGGGCGATGGGTGTGCTGCTGGTCGTCACCGGCATCGGCTTCCTGACCGGCGCCGTCACCAGCGTCAGCATCTGGCTGCTGGAGACCTTTCCGGCATTGCAGAATTTCGGCTAGCGCCGCGTAACAAGTAGGCCTGTTGCAACGAAACTCCTGTAGGACAGGATTTGCTGCACTGCGGCCTCGGCATGACTTAAGCCGGTTTGATGAAACCGCCGATCGGTGGTCGCCGTAAGCCTATTACTTGGGGGGTACCATGGTTGCTATCGTCAATTTGCTCATCCTCTTGCCTGCACGCATTGCTTCGCACTTCGCCTGGGCCGGGCCGTTGATCATGCGGCTCATCGTCGGTTACGTCTTCATGCTGACCGGCTGGAGCAAGCTCAACAACCTCCCGCAGATGGTTCAGAACTTCACCGACTGGGGGATTCCCTTTCCGCAACTCCTGACCCCGTTTGTTTCGGTGGTGGAGTGCGTTGGGGGCGCCATGCTGATACTTGGTCTGTTCACCCGGATTCCGGCGGCCATGCTGGCCGTGGTGATGCTGGTCGCCATCAAGGTGGCGAAATGGGAGAACGTCGATTCGCTGGAAACGCTGCTCGGTTTCGAGGAAGCCACTTACTTCGCGGCGTTCCTCTGGCTGGCGATCGCGGGTCCAGGCTCCGCTTCGCTGGACCGGTTGCTGCTGAACTCCGCCGGCCATCGCCGTGAGTCCACCTGACGGTTGACCCGATGAGCCGTCTCACGTTCGCGTGATATCGCGAAAATGGTGAGCCCGGATTTTCCCGGCCACATAGCTGGGCAAACAATCGCGCTCCGGGAGATGTCATGAAGCTTGTCCGCAGGCTTGCCTTCGCCATCGTCGTCCTCGCGGCGTCGCCGTCTTTCGCGACCGGGATCAAATGGAGCGAGTGGAACGACGATCTGTTCGTTCGTGCCGCGGCCGAAAAGCGTTTCGTGATCCTCGATCTGGAAGCGGTGTGGTGCCATTGGTGCCACGTCATGGCGAGGACGACCTATGCCGATCCGGAAGTGACGGAGCTTCTGGCCTCGAAATATCTGCCCGTCCGTGTCGATCAGGACGCCAATCCCGACCTGTCGAGCCGCTACGGCGACTGGGGTTGGCCGGCGACCATCATCTTCAACTCCGACGGCACCGAGATCGCCAAACTCAGGGGATATATCGAGCCGGCGCGGATGCAGGCATTGCTCAAGGCGATCATCGACGATCCCTCGCCGGGGCCCTCGGTCGGCGAGGCTTTCGAGATCAAACCGTCCACCTCGACATTCCTCACCAAGGCGCAACGCGCCGAGTTGATCAGGAAGTTCGATGAATCCTATGAGGACAAGCTCGGCGGCTGGGGCGAGGTCCAGAAATACATCGACGCCGACAGCCTGGATTACGCATTATCGCGCGCCGAAGCCGGTGATGCCGCGGCGATCAAGCGCGCGCGACAGACCCTCGACGCGGCAGTCGCATTGATCGATCCGATCTGGGGCGGCGTCTACCAGTATTCGGAAGGCGGATCCTGGACCCGTCCGCATTTCGAGAAAATCATGTCGTTCCAGGCGCAATATCTGCGCCAGTACAGTCAGGCCTATGCGCTCTGGAAGGACCCGAAATATCTTGCCGCCGCGCGCAACATAGAACGCTATTTGGCGGCATTCATGTCCAGTCCCGACGGAGCATTCTACGTCAGCCAGGATGCCGATCTCGATCGCGAAACCGATGGGCATAAATTCTATGCCTTGCGCGAAGCCGACCGCCGCAAGCTCGGCATGCCGCGCATCGACAAGAACCTGTATGCGCGCGAAAACGGCTGGGCGATCAGCGGATTGACCGCGTTCTACAATGTCACCAACGATCCCAGGGTGCTCGGCAGCGCCGAGCGCGCTGCGAAATGGGTGAACGACAATCGGGCGCGGCCCGAGGGTGGATTTCGTCACGGGGCCAAGGATCGCGGTGGCCCGTTCCTCGGCGATACACTGGCGATGGGTCAGGCATTCCTGGATCTGTATGCCGCGACCGGCAAACGGGAATGGCTCACATCCGCGGCCAGGGCCGGGGACTTCGTCGCGACATTCGAGGACAAGGACGGCGGCTTCCTGACCTCGAAGACCTCGGAAGCGAAGGTCGGCGTGTTCGCGAAACCTGCGAAATTGATCGATGACCAGATCCAGGTTGCCCGCTTCATGAATATGCTCAGCCGTTACTTTGGCAGCGAGAGCTATCGGGAGCATGCATCGCATGCGATGCGATACTTGATCGGCGCATCGGCCGACATGATCCGGCCCCTGCCGGGCGTGTTGCTCGCGGACGACGAACTCGCGGTCGAGCCGACGCATATGACCATCGTCGGACCCAAGAAAGACCCGCGTGCCGAGACCCTGCACGCCTTGGCGCGCGCGCTTCCGGCGAGATACAAGCGCCTCGAATGGCTGGACTCCCGCGAAGGCAAGCTTCCCAATCCCGACGTCGA
>NZ_JAUYAN010000263.1 GCF_030693485.1 Bradyrhizobium sp.
ACCGGGCCGCGGCGCCGGTTTCCGCGGGGCGACGGAGGCGACAAAGGCCATAATTCTCCGGGGTGAGCGCGTGATAAGCCGTCAAGCCATTGCGCAGGGAATGTCGGATGTTCTCCGCTGCCCTGTATGCTCGTGTGCAGCTTTCTTCGTGCGACTTCGCACACGGGACCGCGGGTGCAGCGCGCATCCGGCATTCCCTGCTCCCTCGTTTGAGGGAGAACGACAGGCAAACCTCGGGCAAATCGTGCCGCGAGAACGCGGACGCATATCTGCTGGTTGAGATGAATCGCATCTCCCACCACGTCATTGCGAGCCAACGGGCTCGCAATGACGTTGAGGGTCCGCCAATCATTAAACTTGTAACGTTCGCACTAGCTCTGCATTGACGATGCCCATTAAGGCTCGAAGAACTTCTCGCGATGTAGCCTTGGTTGCAAGATTGCCGCCGCCATACCGAGGATACATGACAGCCCCACTCCCCCAGCCTTCCACCAAACGCCGGCTGCTGCTGGCGTCGGACCGGAGCGATCAGAGCAGCGAACTGGCCGGCATCCTTCAGATGGTGGGCGAGGTCGATACCGTCGCGATGGCGGATCTGCCCGAGGCGCCCGGCCAGTTTGCGGGTATCGTGGTCGATATCAATCTGCGCTCGCCCGAATGCGTTCAACTGGTCCGCAACAGACTGCGCTCGGAGCCCTATCGCGCGATGCCGCGGCTGTTCGTTCTGGCCGACGCGCTGCATCACGGCTCGATGCAGGCCTGGGCGCTCGGCGCCACCGATACCATCGCGCGGCCGTTCGATGCGCAGGCCATTCTGCAGCGCATTCGCGCGGCGTTTCCCGACAGCCATGGCTACGACGCCACCGATCGCGGCAAGGCGCTGAACCGCGGCGTCGAGGCCGCGCATGCGGTGCTGGTCAAGATGTTCGAGAAACTTCCCCAGGGCATTTCCCTGCAGTTCAGCGACATCGTGGCGGCCGAAAACAGGATTCTCAAGGCGATCAGGCACTCCTCGCTGCGCGAATGGCTGACCACGGTCGGCTGCCACCACACCGACACCTATCGCCACTGCCTGTTCGTGACCGGCTTTGCCGTCGCGTTCGCGCAACATCTCGGCATGCGCGACGACGATCAGCGCCGGCTGGTGCGCGCGGCCCTGCTGCATGACGTCGGCAAGGCTTTCATTCCCGTTGCAATCCTCGACAAGCCGGGACCGCTGTCACAGGAGGAAATTATCGAAGTCCGCCAGCATCCGCGCCGCGGCTTCGACGTGCTGGCGGCCCAGGGCGGCTTCCCGCCGGAAATGCTCGACGTGGTCCTGCATCATCACGAATTGCTCGACGGGTCAGGCTATCCCAACGCCCTGCGCGGCAACCAGATCAGCGACATCGTGCGGCTGATCACGATCGTGGATATCTATGCGGCACTGGTGGAGAAGCGCGCCTACCGGATGCAGTATACCCACGCCGCAGCGTTCGCGATGATGGAGAAGATGGGAGACAAACTCGACCAGCATTTGCTCCAGGCCTTCCGCCCGATCGCGTTCGGGTATCATTGAGGGCTTGGCGTCCGCGGCGGGCACAGGCGTTATGCCGCATCCCTTGAAACCGGGACGATCTTCGCGAGTGCCTTGCCGATGGCCTTTTCCGCCGTTGCGATATCGAACTGGGTCTGAAGGTTGAGCCAGAATCCGGCCGTCGTTCCGAAGGCTCGCGAGAGCCGAAGCGCGGTGTCGGCGGTGACATTGATTTCCTCGCGGGCGATACGTTCGATGCGCGTACGCGGCACGTCGCAAATCTTCGCCAGCGCGTAGGGTGACAGGTTCATGGGAACCAGAAATTCTTCCCGCAACACTTCGCCGGGATGCATCGGGGACAATTTTTTGGCCATGAGCTTGGTCCTTCCTCCTGCGGCGGCGCCGGATCTAGTGATAGTCAACGACTTCGACGTCAGTTGGTCCTTCCGGAGTCCTCACGAAACAAATTCGCCATTGATCGTTGATCCTGATCGAATGTTGTACCCTCCGGTCACCCACAAGCGCCTCCAGTTGGTTTCCCGGCGGCACGCGAAGATCGGTCAGTATAACGGCAGCGTCCACCATCTTGAGCTTACGTCGGGCGCCCTTGAGGATGGCCGCAGGAAAACCCTTCGGACTTTCACCCGCAAATACCAGTTGGGTCTGCTTATCGGCAAAGGTCCTGATCATGGAGTATGTATCATGTAACGATACCAAAATCAAGAATTCAGGGGCGTTACGCCAGCAGCTTCCGCAGCTCCGCCTTCGCCACCTTCTCCAGTGTCGAGCGCGGCATGTCGTCGACGAAGTGGATTTCGCGCGGCACCTTGAAGTCGGCCAGCGCGCTGCGGCAGGCGGCCATTACGGTGTCGTGCAGGTCCGCAGGCGCGCCCGCGACGCCGGCGGCGGGAATGATGAACACGACAGGCACCTCGTCGAGCATCGGGTGCTTCTTCGCCACCACCGCGGCCTCGCGCACGCCGGGCACGACCGCGATCACCTGCTCGATCTCGGAAGCCGCGACATTCTCGCCGCCGACCTTCAGCATGTCCTTGGCGCGGTCGCCGAACTTGATGAAGCCGTGGTCGAGCAACGTGACGCGGTCGCCGGTGATGAAATAGCCATGCTCGTCGTAGCTTTCGCGGGTGGCCTTCTCGTTGTGCAGATACTCCGCAAACAGCGACAGCCCGGGAACGCCCTTGATCAGCAGATTGCCGGTGCCGCCGACCGCGGTCGGCGCGCCGTCGTCATCGGCAATGCGGATGGCGTATTCCGCGGCCGCCCGGCCGATCGACATCGGGATATTGGGCTGGTCGACTTCGCCGACGATGCCGTGGGTGATGGTCTCGGTCATGCCCCACCAGCCGATCATCTTGATGCCGAAGGCGGCGAACGGCGGCGGGTCGTTGATCGCCGTGCCCCACAGCCGGAACTTGTGATTGCCGGGGATCTCATGTTCGAGCAGCGCCTTCATGCAGAACGGGATCGTCGAGGTCCAGGTGCAGCCGTGCTGCAGCGCCACGCTCCAGAACCGGCTGGCGGAAAACCGCGGCTGGATCACGCAGCTTCCGCCGACCCACAGGCTCGCCAGCATCGAATAGGCCAGCGCGTTGGTGTGGAACAGCGGCAGATAGGTCTGGTGCACGTCGCCCTGGTGCAAATCCTGGTGCGCGGCATTGATCTTGGCGCCCCACAGCGCATTGGCGTGGGTCCACAGTACCGCCTTGGGGCGCGACGTGGTGCCCGAGGTATACTGCACGCTGCAGGGGGCGAGCGGATCGGTGGCGCGGCGCGGCCGGTCGGCGCTGTCGGCGAACAGCGACTCGAAGCTTTCGCTGCGCGGGGGACTAGAACCCTGCGCCGGTGCTGCCCCGGCATCGTGCGAAATCACCGCGATCCAGCGCAGGTTCCGGCAGTTCGCGGAAATGATCTCGGCATAGGCCGGCTGGGTGATCGCGGCCACCGCGCCGCAATGACCGGCAAAATACTCCATTTCCGCCGGCGCCGAGCGGGTGTTGGTGGTCACCGCAATGGCGCCGAGTTCGACACAGGCGAACCAGGTCAGCATCGCCTCGATGCAATTGTCGAGATGGATCAGGACGTATTCGCCGGGCTTGATGCCGCGTCTGGCCAGCCCCGCGGCCAGCGCGCCGACCCGCTCGTGAAATTCGCCGTAATTCCAGCTCCGCGCCGGCGCATCGAACGGCGCCCAGATCAGAAACGGATGGTCGCGCCGCGTCTCCGCCCGCATCCGCAGCAGCCACGGCACGTCAAGCCCCGCAAACGGCCCCACGATGCCCGGTGCTGCCTGTGAACTATGCATGGACCCTCCCGCGCAGCCTTGCCGGCTGCTTCAATGCTGTTGCTTGGGAGCAGTTCTGCCATTGGATGGCGTGGGGATCAAATCGGATGACGGCGGCGCATGTGTCAGCCGGCATCATCCGCATACGACGAAATCTCGATCAAACTGCCGTCGGGATCCCGGCAATAGACACTCCGCAGCGTGCCGCGGGCGCCCTGTTTGGCGACCGGGCCTTCCTCGATCGCGACGCCATGCGCCTGCAGATGTACCACCACCTCGTCCGGCGCGCTCGAGGTGAGGAAGCACAGATCGTCGCTCCCTGCGGTTTGGTGGTCCGCGGTGAACCACTCGACCTTGTCGGCGTCGCGCGGGCGCACATTGATCTTCTGGTTCCCGAAGGTGAGCGTCGTCCGCGGCGCCTTGCCCGGGCCCGGATCGAACACCTGGACCTCCATGCCGAGGATCTTGCGATACCATTCGGCGGAACGCGCCACATCGGCGACATTGATCACGATATGATCGAGCGCGTTCACCATGACAGCCATGCATTATCCTTTCGTCGCCTCTCGGGGCGATCCGCCGCACTGGCCGTCACCCGCTTTGTTTGTTACAACGCGGCCCGTTGTCAATTCAACAGGTGCGGACCGCGATACGACGCGGCCGCCGGGAGCAAAACTGCATGACGTCACGTCGTACCGCGATTTGTCTGATCGCCACGGGTATTTCGATCGGCATTTCGGCAATTGCTTCGATCGGCAGCGCCGCGGCGCAGGATTATCCGGCCCGGCCGGTAAAATGGGTGGTCGGCTATCCGCCCGGCGGCGCCACTGATATCATTGCCCGGCTGATCGGCCAGCGGATGTCCGAGCGGCTCGGCCAGCAATTCGTGATCGAAAACAAGCCTGGCGCCGGCAACAACATCGCCACCGAGTCGGTGATCAATGCGGAACCCGACGGCTACACCATTCTGCTGGTCAATCCCGCCAACTACATCAACGCATCGCTCTACGCCAACCTGAAGTTCAACGTCGTTCGCGACCTTGCGCCGATCGCGGCGTTCAATCGCGTGCCCAACGTCATGACGGTCGCCAAGGACGTGCCGGCCAACACGGTGGCGGAGTTCATCGCCTATGTGAAGGCCAATCCGGGCAAGGTGAATCTGGCGTCGTCGGGCAACGGCACCTCGGTGCATCTGTCGGGCGAAATGTTCATGATGATGTCGGGCGTCAAGATGCAGCACATTCCCTACCGGGGTGCGGCGCCCGCGATCACCGACATGCTCGGCGGCCAGGTCCAGCTGATCTTCGACAACATGCCTTCGATCCTGCAGCATATCCGCGCCGGTTCCCTGCGCGCGCTGGCGGTGACCTCGACGACGAAATCCTCGCTGTTGCCCGACGTGCCCGTTCTCGCCGACACCATTCCGGGCTACGAGGCGAGCGCGTTGTTCGGCGCCGGGGCGCCGAAGAACACGCCGAAGGCAATCATCGAGAAGCTCAACAAGACATTCAACGAGGTGCTCGCGGAACCCGCGATCAAGGCCAGGCTGATCGATCTCGGCGGCGAGCCGCTGCCGGGGCCGCCGGAGGCTTTCGGCAAGATGATCGCGGCCGAGACCGAAAAATGGGAGAAGGTGGTCAAGGCCGCCGGCCTCAAGGTCGAGTGATCCAGGTCACGGAACGATGCAGGCGTGATCTGGTTTTCTATAGGCGGCGACGCAACCGAATATCAAGGAGACCAGATCATGCGCTACGCAACCATGGCAGTGTTGGCCATCGCGGCTGCAGGAGCGGCCACGATGGTCGGGCCAACGCCCGCCGCGGCGTACGATTACCCCTATTGCGCGCAGGGCAGGGGTGTCGGCATTCCCGGCGACTGCTCGTACCAGACCTATGCCCAATGCATGGCAAGCGCTTCCGGCCGCGGACTTTACTGCAACCTCAATCCCCGCGCCGCCTTGAATCAGCAACCGCGCGGGCGAGCCTACCGGGGTTACTGACATCCGGGGTAGCTGTCATCGCCGGTAACCGGCTCGCCGGAGGCGAGTCCGGGGGGCATGTGCCCGGACACAATGCTCCCCAATTCGTGAAAAGCCGCCGCACTTGACGCGGCGTCTTGTCCCGCTATACATAACCTAATGGTTAAGTATAGCGATGAGACCCTGAACCGTACCTTCGCAGCACTTGCGGATCCGACGCGGCGCGCGCTGCTGGCGCGGCTCGGCAGCCGGGACAGCATCTCGGTGAGCGAACTGGCGCAACCGTTCGCAATGTCGCTGCCTGCGGTCATGAAACATCTCGACGTGCTGTCGGACGCAGGCCTGGTCGCGCGCGAGAAGACCGGGCGCACCGTGGCGTGCCGGCTGACCGCCGATCCGATGGAGCAGGCGATGGCGTGGCTCAATCGCTACCAGCGCTTCTGGTCCGACAATCTCGACCGCCTTGCCGCATTCCTGGAGGAAGACACATGGCCACCGCATCCGCCGCTGCCGGCCACGCCGGGTTCGCCAGCCGGCCGAGCCTCACGCTCACGCGCCGTATCGATGCGCTCCCCGAAAAAGTCTACGCCGCGTGGACCGACCCGGAAAAAATAGCGTGCTGGTTCGGGCCCGCGCAGGTCAAGGCCGGCTCGGTACGGGCGGACATCGATCTGCGCGTCGGCGGCCGCTACCGCATCAGCTTCGAAGCCGGGGACGGCGAGTATTTTCAGGTCGACGGCGTCTACCTCGAGGTGACGCCGAACGCGCGGATCGCATTCAGCTGGGCGTGGCACTCGACGCCGGAACGGCAATCGCAGGTCACGGTGTCGCTGCAGCCCGATGGCGGCGGCACCCTGCTGACGCTGCACCATGAACAATTTTTCGACGAAGCCGCCCGCGACGGCCATGCGCGGGGATGGAGCGCATTGCTCGACAAGCTGGAAAAGTATCTCGCCTGAAGCAAAGGAGCCGCGCCCATGCAGCCGCACAAGGTCGTTTCGCGCGAGGAATGGATCGAAGCCCGCAAGGCGCATCTGACGCATGAGAAGGAATTCACCCAGGCAAGAGATCGCCTGAACGAGGAGCGTCGCGCGCTGCCCTGGGTCAAGGTCGACAAGGCCTATTCGTTCGACGGTCCAAGGGGCCCGCAGACGCTGAACGAACTGTTCGCCGGGCGGAGCCAGCTGGTGGTGCAGCACTTCATGTTCGCGCCCGACTGGAGCGAAGGCTGCAGGAGCTGTTCGTTCTGGGCCGATGGCTTCGAGCGCATGATCCCGCACCTTGCGGCCCGCGACACCACGCTGGTGGCGATATCGCGCGCACCGTTGCCCAGGCTCGCGGCGTTCAAGACGCGGATGGGCTGGACGTTCGACTGGCTGTCGTCGGCGGGAAATGACTTCAACTACGATTACGGCGTCTCGTTCACGCCGGACCAGATCAAGTCGGGCGCCAGGATCTACAATTTCGGGACCAGCGGATTTGGGGTCGAGGAAGCGCCGGGCATCAGCGTGTTCTTCCGCGACGATGCCGGCAACATCTTCCACACCTATTCCTGCTTCGCCCGCGGCCTCGATATGATGAACGCCGCCTATCACTATCTGGATTTGACGCCGCTCGGCCGCCACGAAGAGCGGTTGCCGTACCCGATGGACTGGGTGCGGCTACGTGACCAGTATCAGCCCGCGGCGGTTCCGGCATCTTGCTGCCATAAATGAAGGTTCCATCTTCATCTGCGAGCGGTCACAGACTGCGCATCCGAATGCTACGCAGCTCGTCATGGCGAACAACGAGAGGAATAATCGATGGCCTATGTTGACGGCTTTATCGTCGCGGTTCCGAAAAAGAACATCACGGCCTATCGCAAGATGTCCACCAAGGCGGGCAAGGTCTGGCGCGAACACGGCGCGCTGGATTACCGCGAATGGGTCGCCGACGACGTCAAGCCCGGCAAGCTCACGTCGTTCCCGCGGGCGGTCAAGCTGAAGCCCGGCGAAACCGTGGTGTTTGCCTGGATCACCTACAAGTCGCGCGCCCAGCGCGACAAGATCAACGCCAAGGTGATGACCGATCCGCGGCTCAAGGTCATGATGGAGTCGATGGATTCAAAGTCGGCTCCGTTCGACGGCAAGCGGATGATCTATGGCGGCTTCGAAAGCCTGGTCAAAGTTTGAGCCGGCTGCGGCGCGGAATTCTCAGGACTGCGGATAACTCGCCGCCTGCGCTGGACGCCTGCGCTGGCGACGAGTTAATTTGGCTCAACGACGGCGCATGAAATCAAGAACCGTTGCGGTCCAGGGCGTTCGCGTGAGTTTGCAGGTCACCATTCTGAAGGTCTTGGCCAGTCACGACAGTGGCAGGGCCCCGCTCACTTCTCTCAACAGGGACATCGCGATTCTCTCCGCCAGCGGCGCGGAATGGAGCGCGCGGATCAGGCGTCTGGCCGCGCGGGTTGCGGCCATCGATGTTTTCGGCTGCGGTTACGTGCAGCGCGACGCCGAGGGATGGCAGATCACCGCGGCCGGCCGGGAATTCCTCGACGCGCTTGAAGCCGTCACCCAGGACAACCGGCCGCCGGTTCCGATCCAGCGCCGGCCCGTGGTTCCCGAGGCGTCCACCCGTCCGGAAGGCGCGCTGATCGTGATCGGCCACCGGTTCAAGAGCCGGATCGGACGCCACCGCGATGCAGCCCCGCGCAATCCCAGGGCGATTCAGGACGAAAAGGCGATTTAGGCAGCGGGCCTCGCCTGTTCGCCGGCGATGGCGCGATCGATGGCGTCGATCAGGACCTGGGTTTCGATGAATTTGAGCCGCGCCCGCTCCGCCTTGTCGCGATCGAACGGCGCGGCCAGCGTCTTGGCAAAGGCGTCGCGGTCCTCGACCATGCGCTCACGCGCCTTCTTCAGCGTCTCAAGTCGCTCGCTCATGAGTTTTTTTGCTTTCTGCCGGTCCGCAAGTGCCGTCGCCGAGCTGGCGCACCCGACACGATTCGAACGTGTGACCTTTGCCTTCGGAGGGCAACGCTCTATCCAGCTGAGCTACGGGTGCGTGAGGGCCCATTTAGCCGATTGGCGGGGCAGGGGCAACGGCCCAGCCAAGGGCATTTTTTGGGGAGGAAGCCGCCCTGCCCCGGACCAAAGTCGGCTTCCTGCCCGGTCGATTAGTGCTAGCCTTCGCATGCTCGGTTTCATGGCATCTACGGGGACGTTTCATGTACAAGAAAGTTCTTCTCGCCTATGACGGCTCGGTCGAAGGACGGCGCGCGTTGCGGGAGGGTGCGAAGCTCGCGCAATTGTGTGGCGCGGAAGTCTTCCTGCTGGCGGTGGTAGAAAATGCTCCTGCGCTCGCGACCCTGGAGGGTGGGGTCGGGATCTCGATGGACGAGCAGATTTCGGCCTACAAGGCGATTCTGGCCGAAGGCGTCGAGCGGCTCAAGGCCGTGGGATTCTCGCCGACGGCACGGCTCGGCATGGGCGCTCCCGCCCAGCAGATCGCCGCGGTCGCGGAAGAGATCGGTGCGAATCTGGTTGTGGTCGGTCATCGCCCCTCCGGGCCGCTGGCGCGATGGTGGTTCGGCTCGGTCGGCACCTATCTCACCGATCAGCTTCGCTGCAGTGTCCTGATCGCCCAGACCGAAATCGGCGACGATCAATTTGCCCAACTGCTGACGCCACCCGCTGCATAGCGCCTCCCAAGCGTTGCACCGCGACACGAGGCTGCAAGGGGGCCGCCTTCGTTCGCGGGCGCAGCAAAGCCTAAATCGCTCGCCGTGACGGCGGGCGGGCGATACATTGGCCGCCGATCAGAACCGGGTATGGCCAATGGATGGGCTGAACTCGACAGTCGTGGGGGGAAACGTGTCCGAGAATTTCGCACTGTTCAGAACGCTCAGTTCCGAACAGCGGCGGAAGGCTGTTCGCGCGATGATCCGCCGCGATCTGGTGCGCGGGCAGCTGCTGGTGGGGCAGGGCGAGCCTTCGGACGCCCTGTTCATCGTGCTGCATGGCGCGCTCGCGGTCCGCAAATCGGGCGATCTCGCACCGATAGCTGAGCTTCGCGCCGGCGAACTGGTCGGCGAAATCGGCTTCTTCGCCAATGTGCCGCGCACCGCCGATGTGATCGCGATCCGCGACACCAGCGTGCTGGTGCTGACGCGCGCCGCCTATCAGGAACTGGCCGAACACACCCCTGAAATCGTCGAGGCGGTACTCGCGGCGCTGGCGCTGCGCTTTGCCCGGGAAACGGCGCGCCTCATCCCGATCCGCGCTTCGCCGACGGCGCGAACGGTGGCGCTGATCCAGGGCGGATATGAAACGGTCCCGCCGGATTTCGATCGCCGCCTGCGCGTCGGGCTGGCGGCGACCCGTGCCGAAATCGTCGATCCCGCCCGGCTCGAAGCCATGTTTCCCGGCCGGGCGCTGGATTCGTCCGAAGTTACCGACTGGCTCAACAAGATCGAGCAGACCGCGCCGCTGGTGGTCTATCTCGGCGGCCGCGACGATTCGGTCTGGGCCCGCAAGGCCATTCGCCAGGCCGACATGGTGGTGTTCGTCACCCAAGGCAAGGCGCCGGTCGCCGGTGTGCTGACGGAGGTCGAGACCTTCGCCTGCGGGATTCATCCGGCGTCGGCGCGCCGGCTGGTTCGCATTCACGCGCAGCGCAGCGGCGAGGTCAGCGGCACCGCGGCCTGGCTCGCCCGCCTGCCATGTTTCATGAATCACCATGTCGCGCTGCAGGACCAGGCCGATATCGACAGCCTGATCCGCTTCATGTCCGGCCGCGCGCTCGGCTTCGTCGCGGCCGGCGGCGGCGCCTTCGGATCGGCGCATGTCGGTATCTACCGGGCGTTCCGCGAGCGCGGCGTCGTGTTCGATATCTTCGTCGGCACCAGCGTCGGCTCGGCGATGGCGGCGGGTTTCGCCAAGAATCACGAGGCCGATCATCTCGAGCGCGGCACCCACGAGATCTTCGTGAAAAGCCGCAGCTTCCGGCGGCCGACCTGGCCGCGCTATGCCCTGCTGGATCACAAGGCGTTCGATCGCGCGCTGGCCGATCAATATGGCGACCAATGCCGGATCGAGGATTGCTGGCGGCCGTTCGCGGCGGTCGCGACCAATCTGTCCACCCACAATCTCGAACTGATCCGCTCGGGGCTGCTCTGGCAGGCGGTGCGCGCCTCCAGCGCGATCCCCGGACTGTTGCCGCCATTCTATACGCCGGACGGCGCGATGCTGGTCGACGGTTGCCTGATCGACAATGTGCCGCTGGCGCAGATGCACCAGCTGAAGAGCGGTCCCAATCTGGTGGTGCATTTCGGCGATCCCGCCGAGGAGATGTTCGACGTCGACTACGCCGAACTGCCCGGGCGGTTCGAACTCGCCATGGCGATGCTGACGCCGTTCCGCAAGAAACTGCTGCCCGCGGCGCCAAGCGCGGTCAACGTGCTGTGGCGAAGCCTGGTGGCGCATCAGCGCTACGACACGCTGCCCACCGCGCCGCACGATCATGTGATGCGGCCGCCGCTTTCGCCCGATATCGGCGTCACCGAATTCGAACGCCATACCGAGATTTTCGACGCGTCCTATCTCTGGGCCCGCGAAGCCATCGCGGCGCTGGAGGTGGAAGGCAACCCGGCGATCGAAGCCATCCTCGCCACCGCCGATACGGTAACGACGCGATGACGCCGGATTGCCATGCTGCCGGCCAGGTTCCAGCGTAACGCGGCCCCGCGACCGCCACCCCAGCCGATGATCCGTGCATGACGTCTTCCAATATCGAACCTCTGGCCCGCGCGATGGCCGAGCGGATCTGCCGCCGCAGCGGCATGGCGGAGGCTGACGTGCCGCGCTGGGTCGATCTGCACTGGCCCTGCGCCGCCGCGATGCTGGAGACCGGCGTGATGGATGAGAGCGGCGAATGGGTCGAGAACAGGGACGTCCGTTTGGGCCTGGAAGCCTATCGCGAACGGCTCAAGGGACCGACGTGAAGACGGCACCGCCGCGCACGAGGCCGGCGCGCTCCGCTCACGCTCCGGAGCCGCCGTCGCCGAAGCGTCGCCGGTAAGCATCGATGTAGGCCCGCACGGTTGTGGCTGCCCAAGCAGTTGCTGCCGGAATCGGTAGGCTGCTTCAAGATCCGAGCGGCGCCGGTTATATCTGCCCCTGAGGCAATGGCTGGGGCGTCCGGCGATATCCGATTGTCCTGCCGGACGCGGACTGTAGACTGCTCCCCGAGAAACAGCGCGGCGAAGCCGCCATCAGGGAGAACTGCATGCGTCCGCTCGAATTCGGCTGGTATTTGCCTACGCATGGCGACACCACCGCCTATGGCGTGCCGGAGGCCCAGGTGCCGGGATCGCCAGAACTGTGCGACCGCGTGGTGCAGGCCGCCGAGGCCGCCGGTTTTGAGTATCTGCTGATCCCGGTCGGCTCGGTGTGCTGGGAGGCCTGGATCACCGGCGCGTTCATGGCGGCGCGGTCGTCGAAGATCAAGCCGCTGATCGCGGCCCGGCCCGGCTACATCAATCCCGTGCTGCTGGCCAAGATGATCTCGACCTTCGACCAGATGTCGGGCGGGCGCATCTGCATCAACCTGATCGCCGGCCAGAACGAAAGCGAAGTCGAAGGCGAGGGCGTGCGCTACGCCAAGGAGGAGCGCTACGCGCTGATGGAGGAGGAGGTCTCGATCCTGAAAGCGCTGTGGACCACGCGCGGCCCGGTTCACTTCGAGGGAAAATTCCACACGCTGTCCGGCGCGCATATCCGGCCGCGCCCGCTGCAGCAGCCATTTCCGAAATTCTATCTCGGCGGCGGCTCGCGGCCGGCCTGGGAAATGTCGGCAAAACATTCCGACGTGCATCTGTTCTGGGGCGACCTGCCGGAGCGTATTGCCGCCAACATCGCCGAGATCAGGGAGATGGCGCGCGCCCATGACCGGGAGAATGCCATCGGCTTCGGTATGCGGCTGCAGGTGATCTGCCGCGAAGACGAAGCGGACGCATGGGAGGCCGCCGACGTGCTGGTGCGCGACGCCACCGAGCGGCAGAAGCAGGAGATGAAGACGCTCTATAACAAGTCGGAGGCCAACCGGCGCGTCCAGGAACTGGCGCGCGAGCACGGCGATCTCCTGATGCCGCATCTGTGGACCGGCATTACCAAGGTCCGCCCCGGCGCCGGCATCGCGGTGGTCGGCAATCCCGCCCAATGCGCCGACACATTCCAGCAATTCATCGACGCCGGCTGCCATTCATTCTGCCTGTCGGGCTACCTGCACGACGAGGAAGCCGAACGTTTTGGCCGATTGATCCGCCCCATCCTGGCCGAGAACAATCGTGGCCGGCTGGCGGCGTAGCTATGCCGGCACGATGACCTTGCCGATTGGCCAGAGCGCGATGCCGGCGAGTTTGAGGTGCGCCCATGCGAAGGGAATGCCGATAATGGTCACCGCCAGAATGACCGCGGTGACGAGGTGGCCGAGCGCCAGCCACCAGCCCGCCAGCACCAGCCAGATCAGATTGCCGATCATGCCCAGCGCCCCGGTGCCGATATCGGGCTGGCCTGTCACCTCGTCGCGGCGTACCGCCCGGGAGCCGAACGGCAGCAGGGTATAGACCGCGATATTGAACGCGGCCCTTGCCCAGGGCAGGCCGATGATGGTGATGGCCATGACGACGGCGGCGATCATCCAGCCAAAGGCCATCCACGCGCCGCCGAGCAGAATCCAGAAAATGTTCAGAAGGATGGAAACAGGTTGCATGCGGTTGCTTCGAAGCTGGAGGGACGGACGTGCCTGGATACTATGGCGATCTGCCGGAACAATCCCATGAATTTGCGGCTAATCCGCGATCTGGACCTCGCCCTCGATTTCCACCGGCATCCCGAACGGCAATTCGGCCATGCCCACCGCGCTGCGGGCGTGGGCGCCGGCCTCGGGTCCCCACAGTTCGAGGATCAGGTCGGAGAAGCCGTTGATGATTGCGGGTTGCTGCACGAAGCCGGGCGCCGAGTTGACCATGCCGAAAATCCGCACCCAATGCGAAATGCGGTCGAGCTCGCCGAGCGCGCGCTTGAGTGAGCCCAGCATCGACAGCGCCGTGAGCCTTGCGGCGAAGTAGCCTTGTTCGAGTGTCAACTCGGCTCCGACCTTGCCGAGCGGCTTGGCGAGCGGTCCTTCCGGGCTCTGCGGCCCGTGCCCGGCGATCACGGCCCGGTTGCCGATTTGGCGAACATGGACGAAGGGCAGGTGCATGCCGGGCGGCGGCGCGAAGGCCGGCGGCAGGATCAGGCCGAGAGTTGCGAGGCGGGATTCGATGTTGGTCATGGCGGACTCGTTTAGCATCGTTGCAAGGAAAGTCTTAGCTGAAAACGCCGGCCTGTGCCGCCGTAGGCCGGATACGGATGTCAGAACGCCGGTTTGAGGCGTGAGCCCGTCCCGTCGGCACTGATCGGCAACTCCAGCAGAGCCTGAAGCAGCGGCGCCGAGTTGAGAGCGGCGAACGTCTGATGCGTATTCAGAAACCGCAACGCTTCCTCCAGGCTTTCGGCGTCCTCGATCTTCGCCCGGGCGATAGCAAGATGCGGATTGACCTGCCCCCGAATGCGCTTGCTGGCCGGCAGGTTGTTCACATGCGCATCCAGCAGGCCGGTATCGTTGCGCAGTTCCAGCACTGGACAACCGATCGCGGTCGGCGCGGCCGTGGCCAGTTGATTGGCGCGGACCAGCACCTGCGGCGGCGATGTCTGTTCCGGGGTTGCGAACAGCCTGGGCGGGCGGCCGGCACCGCCTGAAGACCCCGACGACAGCAGCGCGATCGGTATGGCCAGCAGCAGGCCGATGATGACCGGTGTCATCCACAACAACAGCGGCAACGACACCGCATAGCCAGCGATGGCCATCACGATTCCGACCAGCGTGGGGAGCGCGTATCTCCGCACGGTCTCGCTGCGCGGAACGCCGCCATCATCGCGGCGCTGGACCTGCCAGCCGGCATCGCGCCCCAGCAGAATCTCTCCGACCGCGGTGGACTGGAAGATCATCATCACCGGCGCGATCAGGCTGGACAGCAATGTTTCGATCAGGATGCCGACCAGAGCGACGAAACCTCCGCCAAAGCGCTTGCGTGTCTCGCGTTGCGTCAGCAACAGCAGGAAGGCCAGCAGCTTGGGCACGATCAGCAATCCCATCGTACCGAGGAAGACCCAGGCGGCTAGCACGGGATCCTGGGCCGGCCATTGTGGAAACAACGAACCTTTCGAAAAATATTCGGGCCTGACGAACTGCGCCTGCAACGAAATCAGGATCCCCAGAGCCAGAAAGATCAGCCAGAGCGGGGCGGTCAGATACGATCCTATGCCGGTAAGCAAATGAAGCCGCGACACCCAGTGCAGGCCGCGCGCGGGGAGAACCGCCAGATGCTGCAGGTTGCCCTGGCACCATCGCCGGTCGCGCGCGGCGAAATCCAGCAGCGAAGGCGGGCATTCCTCGAAACTGCCGCCAAGCATCGGGGCCATGTGGATGGCCCAACCCGCGCGCCGCATCAGCGCCGCCTCGACAAAATCGTGGCTGAGGATGTGCCCGCCGAACGGTTTACGACCGCGCAATTCCGGAAGGCCCGCGTCCTGCGCAAACGCACGTACCCGGATGATAGCGTTATGCCCCCAGTAATTGCCTTCCGATCCGTGCCACCACGCGATCCCGGCGGCGATCAGCGGGCCGTAAAGCCTGCCCGCAAACTGCTGCAACCGCGCGAACAACGTCCTGGCATTGACCACGATCGGCAGGGTCTGAATCAGGGCGACGTTGGGATGCGATTCCATGGCGGCGGCCAGCCGCACAATGGTGTCGCCCGTCATCAGGCTGTCGGCATCGAGGATGATCATGTGATCGTAGCCGCCGCCGAACCGCTTGACCCAGTCCTCGATGTTGCCCGACTTCCGCGCCGTGTTCGCGGGACGATGACGGTAGAACAGCCCGGTGCCGGCTTCGCGGCGAAGCTGCATGAAGCATTTTTCTTCCGCGATCCAGAGCGAAGGATCGGTAGTATCGCTCAGCACGTACCAGTCGAACTGCGACGCGCTTCCGGTTTCTCCGACCGACTCATGGATCGCACGAAGTCGCGCCATGACCCGGTAGGGGTCCTCATTGTAGGTCGGCAGCAGCATCGCGTTGCGGCTTCGGAGTTGAGGGAGCGACGAATCGGAGTCGATTCCCAGCGCGTCCCCCTGCCGGAACAGCAGCACGAAGAAACCTGCCAGCGAGGACGTGAACGAGAATGCGATCCATGCGAACAACAGAGCGAACAGAACCAGCACCATCGCTTCCAGCGTGGTGATGCCGCCGACCTGCAGAACCTGATACATTTCGTAACAGCCGCCGAGCGTCAGCGCCGCGGTGCCGGTGAAAATATAGGAGCGCCGGAGTGTGAGAGAGTTCGGGGTAAAGTCGGCCGCACCGCTGCCTCTCTCAAAATTCCGCAACGCCCGCGTCGACATTTCGAGCGCCGACTCCGGTGGCAGGAATGCGACCTGCTCGCTGCTGCCGGGGCGCCGCTCCAGGGTGGAAGATGTTAGGGCGTCCATCGATAAACCCAGACCTCGGAGATCGGGTCGTTGTCCTGCATCAGGGACGCCCGAATCTCGATCGGAATTTTATCCTTGATCGAAAGCTCGAAACTCAGCCTCCAGCCGCGGATCGCTGCATTGGGCTGGGTGACGACGTTCTGGACCTTGCCCTTTTCAGCGGTGACGACGCCGCGAATCTTCTTGGGATCGAGGCCTTTCAGCTTTTCGCCGACCAGGTCGAGCACGAAAAGCTTGGTGTCTTCGCCGCGCGCGCCGACACCGGTGCGGGAGAACCGTGCCAATGAGGTGGGCTTGGGATTGTCCGGTCCCCAGTGCAGCCGATATGTGTAGGTGTGCTCCCCCTTGGCTTGCAGTGGCGCCTTGGGCAGCCAGAAGGCGGCAATATTGTCGTGGACTTCCTCCTTGGTCGGAATTTCGACCAGCTGCACCGAGCCCTCGCCCCAGTCGCCGATCGGTTCGGCCCACAGGCTCGGCCGCCGTTCAAAGGCGGATTCGATGTCTTGATATGCCGCGAAGTCCTTCTGGCGCTGCATCAGTCCGAATCCGCGAGGGTTCAGGTCGGAAAACGTGCTGATCTGCAGATCGCGCGGGTTGTGGAGGGGACGCCAAAGCTCCTCGCCTCTGCCGTTGAAGATGGCAACGCCGTCGGAATCGTGGACCGAGGGACGGAAATCGTCGACGTCGATCCGGTCGTTGGGCCCGAAGAAGAACATGCTCGTCATTGGCGCCAACCCGACATGCTGCAGGTTCACCCTCGGATAGATCGCCATCTCGACATCAAAGACGGTGGTTTCGCCGGGCCTTATGGTGAAGCGGTACGCCGCGGCCGCGCTCTCGCCGTCCAGCAAGGCGTGCACGACAATAGAAGAGGCGTTCGCAGCGGGCTTCTCGATCCAGAACGCCTTGAATTGCGGAAACTCCTCGCCCTTGGTCTGGCCGGTATTGATCGAAAGCCCGCGCGCGGAGAGGCCATATTGCTCTCCTCTTGCGATGGCACGGAAATAACTCGCGCCGAGGAAGACGCAAACCTCGTCGTAGTAATCCGGCTTGTTGATCGGGGCATGAAGGCGAAAACCACCGAAGCCGAGATCGACCCCCGGCCTGGGCGGTGGCGTATCTCCGAACGAGAACTGTTCTGGCTGATAGATCACCTTGGTCGCCAGGCCATTGGCGACTTCATAAATGTCCACCCGGTTGGCATAGAAGAAGCCCCGATGAAAAAACTGAACCTGGAACGGGAGTTTCTCATCGCGCCAAAGCGCGCGGTCCGGCAGGAACCGGATGGCGCGATAACGGTCGTAGTCGAGATCCTTCAGATTATCCGGCAGCTTGCTGTCTGGCGCCTTGAATGGCTTGCCGGCGGCATCGCGTGCCATCTGCCGCACGCTGGACCGTTCGAACGGCACGGGCTGAGCGCTCGCGGGCGTGAAAAGCCCCCGCGCGGAGGATGCCACCAGCGGTAACGCAACTGAAATTTGCAGAAAATCCCGACGGTTCACTGGGCCTCCACGGAAACGGCGCTTGCCACGGAAGGAAACTCCGCTGTGAGCGTCGGGTTCCGCGGCCGGAACAGCTAACTGCACAGGTTTGCTCGCGGTAGCTCGCTGTTGCGTGGATGCGGCCAATCCTGTCCGGCGTTACCGTTTCGCCCGTCGAGACGGATTCTGTTCGCCCTTCTTTCCTGCCATGCAGCTTGGAAAAGTCGGCCAGCATGGTGTCGGCGGAGATCACGCGGTTTCTGCCCATGTGCTTGGCGGCATAGAGCGCCTGATCGGCCTGCCCGAGAAACCCGTCGGGCCCAACATCGCTGCCGGGGGCCAGCGCCGCCACGCCGACGCTGAGCGTGACCCACGGTCCCGCAATCGTTCAGTCATCGAGCCGCGGCGGTTACCGTCACCGGACGCGGGTCGAACAAATATCTCACTTCCGGACCGGGCTTCGCGGCGCTGAACAGGTAACCCTGCATCTCGGTGCAACCGAGCGCGCGAAGCAGATCCTTCTGTTCCTGCGTCTCGACGCCTTCGGCTGTTGTCGTCATGTTGCGGGAAGCGGCGATGTTCACGACGGCCTGCACGATCGCCGACGAGCCGTCGACTTCCGTGATGTCGCCGACGAAGCATCTGTCGATCTTGATCTTGTCGAACGGGAACCGCTTCAGGTAGCTCAGCGAGGAATAGCCGGTGCCGAAATCGTCCAGCGCGATGCGCACGCCGATCTCGCGCAGCTGATGCAGGATGGTGAGCGCGGTCTCGTCGTCGCGAATCAGCACCGCCTCGGTGATTTCGATTTCCAGCCGGCTGGCCCGCAGGCCGGAACCCGCCAACGCGCTCGCGATCTTCAGCGCCAGCGTCGGGCATTTCAATTGAACCGGCGAGACGTTGACGGCGACGCGGATGTGGTCTGGCCAGGTGGCCGCCTCGGCGCAGGCGGTCTTCAGCACCCATTCGCCGAGCTCGACGATCAGGCCGGTATCCTCTGCCACCGGGATGAATTCGGCGGGCGAGATCATGCCGCGTTCGGGATGGCGCCAGCGCAGCAGGGCCTCGCAGCCGGTCACTTCGTCGCGGTGAAGGTCGACCAGCGGCTGGTAGTGGATTTCAAAGCCGCCATCGACCAGCGCCTGGCGCAGGTCCTGCTCCATGGCAAGCCGCGCCTTCGCGCAGGCATCCATCGCCGGCTCGAAGAAGCGATGGGTTCGGCGCCCTCCGGCCTTGGCGCCATACATCGCCAGATCGGCGTTCTTGATCAATTGATCCAGATCGGTGCCGTCCTGCGGCGCCAGTGCAATGCCGATACTGGCGTCGGTGGAGAGCTGGTGGCCGAGGCATTGATAGGGCTGCCGGATCAATTCGTGAATGCGGGTGACGAATTCCACGACATCGCCGACGTTCCGGACACCGGTCTGGATCACCGCAAACTCGTCACCGCCAAGCCGCGCGATCAGATCGCCATCGCCGAGGCAGCTCCGGATCCGGTCGGCCACCGCCTTCAGCAGTTCATCGCCGACGTGGTGTCCCAGCGAGTCGTTGATGCCCTTGAACTCGTCGATATCGATATAGAGCAGGGCGAACTGCTCGCCCCCGCTGGTTCGCTGCAATTCGCGCTCGATCTGCTTGCGAAACAGCACCCGGTTCGGCAGGTCGGTCAGCGCGTCGTAATGCGCGAGGTGCGCGATCTTCTCGTCGGCGCGCCGGCGCTCGGTGACGTCGTGGACGACGTTGATGATGTACCGGGTTTGGCCGGCCTGGTCCGGAATGCCGATTCGCCTCGATGTGATGAAGCGCTTGCCCCGCGCCTCGCTTTCCCACAGGTCTGCATGCTCGTCCCGGAACAGGCCGTCGGCGGATAGCAGCGTCGCGTCATCGTCTGCCGCAATGATGTTGGCGACCGCCGTTGAAAACAGATCCTGCGCCGTCTTGCCGATGACGGCCTCTCGAGGCAGGCCGAATTGAGCTTCGGCCACGCGATTGATGAGGAGATATCGACGATCGCGCGCATCCTTGACGGTGATCTGCGTCGGAATGTGATCGACGATCTGGCGCAGGAAGGCATAATTGCGGTCGCGTTCCTGTTCCAGGTGCTGGCGCTCCGTGATGTCTTCGATCGTGGCAACCCACCCGCCCTGCGCCAGCGGCTTGTTGACGATCAGATACGACCGCCCGCCGCTCTCCATGGTCATGTGCGTGACTATGCCCTGCGCGACGTTGCGCATGATGGAGGAACAGAATTCGTTGACGTCGCCGTCAAAGGATCCGGTGTCCTGACGATGCTGGATCA
The DNA here is from genome assembly GCF_030693485.1 of Bradyrhizobium sp. Lineage (GTDB taxonomy): Bacteria > Pseudomonadota > Alphaproteobacteria > Rhizobiales > Xanthobacteraceae > Bradyrhizobium. Next base: position 20,151 of record NZ_JAUYAN010000263.1, read on the forward strand.
GATCGCGGAAACGGCACCCCGGCTTGACGATGTCGGTCGACAGCCCGTACATGTCGATGTAGCGACGGTTGCAGAGGATGATGCGCGCCGATCCGTCATACAGCACGAGGCCCTGCGTCATATTGTTGAGGGCGGTGTCGAGCTGCTGCTTCTGCAGGCCCAGCCGCTGCCGCGATTCATGGTTCTGGCGGGTCACCTGCCGGATGATCAGGAACAGCATGAAGGCGATTACCAGCGCCGACAACACGGCGGCGGCAATCATGAACCTGGTTTGCGCCTGCCAGTCCGCCAGCGCGGCGGAGACCGTCGTGGTCGCGACCACGACAATCGGAAGACGGCGCAGCGGCGCCGCCGAGCCGAGCCGGTCCGTGCCATCGACGGGACTTTTCACGCGAAGGGTCTGGCGGCCTCCGTCGGTCAGGACCTTGTTCAGAAGGGGCGCGTTCCTGAATTTCTGTCCGACGCTGGAACTGGCATTTGGGTAGCGTGCCAGCATCGTTCCATCGGTGTGAAACATGGAAATCGCCGCGCCTTTGCCGAGCGCGACGGATGCGAAGAATTCTTCAAAATGAGCAGGATCGATCCGTCGCGCCATTACTCCGAGAAAAACCCCGTTACGGCCACTGAGCCGATGAGCGATGACGGTGCTCCAGTCGCCGGTCATCGGGCTGCGGGCCGACTCGGCCACCGCAATCTGCAACCCGGCGTCCGACTTAAAGCTCTTGAAGTAGCTCCGGTCGGCAATGCTGATGGCGGGCAGCGGCCAGGTTGCCGACGAGTTGATCAGCTTGCCGTCTGCATCAAAAATGCCGGCGGTGCCGATATTGGACAGCAGGTTGACCTTGGACTTCAGGATCAGGTGGGCATCGTGGCTCGACATCCATATTCTGAATGTTTCCGGCGAGTCGATCTCCGAGAACTGCATTCTGGCAATCACGTCGTTGGCAACGATCTCGGAGTCTTCAAACTGCTGTTCGAAGTGCCGGGTGAGCAGCAGCACGGTGTTTTCGAGTTCGCGTTCGCTATTGGTGAGGGCACGCTCGCGGAACTCGCCGACCATCATCATGGTGCCGACGATGATCGTCGCGACCAGCAGGCCGCCGCACAGGATCAGCGACAGGATCGGCCCTTGGCGCATCGACGCGAAAAGGCCATGCGATCCGATCGCCTTGGCCAAACCGCCCCACCGGCCGGAATTCGACTTTTGCATTCCCCACTCCCTGAGGAGATGAATACAAGCCACAAATGGCATCCCGGTTAGGAAATCCGGTTACTTAAGGTTTAACGCGGCGCGTCCTGCACGCCGACTGGCAGCCGTTGCCGAATGGAACGCTCAGCGGCGATAGCGCTCGCCGCGAGCGTGGGTCGGGCGGTTTTCCTGCGGCGGGCGGCTCGCCAGGCTGGCGCGCGCCTCGCTGGCGACGGGTATCGATGGCCGCAGTTCTTCCAGGAAGATCGGCCGCGAGAAGTAGTAGCCCTGCGCATAGCGGATCTTGGTGGCGGCCTGCAGGTAGGCGAGTTCCTCGAACGTTTCGATGCCCTCCGCGATCACGGTCATGCCGAGCGCCTCGCTCAGCGATTCGATCGCCCGCAGGATGCCCTGGCTGCGCGGACGCTTGTGAATGTCGGTGATGAAGGAGCGGTCGATCTTGATTTCGTCGGCGGTGATGTCGGCAAGCGCCGACAGCGACGAATAGCCGGTGCCGAAATCGTCGATCGAAATCCGCACCCCCAGTTTCCGGAAGATCGGCAGGATCTCGTCCTGGAAATGGGTCTTGGTGACGAAGGCGTCCTCCGTCACCTCGATCATGAAGCGCTCGGGATAGCCGGTGGCCTCCAGGGCCAGCGCAAACGCCCGCATGAATTCCGGGTTGCAGGCCTGCTTGGCCGCGACGTTGATGCTGATGGAGGCGTCGGGGCCGAAGGTCTCGTTGATCAGATCGATCGACTTGACGATTTCGGCCAGCACCAGATGGGTGAGCTCGTCGATCAGTCCAAGCTCGACGGCGAGATTGATGAAAGTGCCGGGGGCCTGAATGACGCCTTCATCGTCGCGCAGCCGCACCAGCGCCTCGATGCCCTTGATGTCCTGGGTGCGGATGTCGACCTTGGTCTGGAAGGCGCAGCAGAAGCGCTTCTCCAGGATGGCGAGCCGCAGCGACTGCTCGACCTTCATGCGCGCCAGCGCTTCGCGCTCCATGCCGGAATCGAAGAAGGCCGCCGAGCCCTTGCCGTCGTTCTTGACGCGGTACATCGCGATATCGGCGTTCTGGCGCAGCAGGTCGTAGCTGCGGCCATGCTCGGGATAAAGGCTGATCCCGATCGAGGTCGAGGCGAAGATTTCCGATCCGTCGATGAAGTACGGAGCCCGCAGCCGCTCCAGCGTGAACCGGATGTATTCCGCCACCTCCTGCTCGCTCTGGATCGGGTTAAGCAGCAGCAGGAATTCATCGCCGCTGATTCGCGACAGCATGTCCGTTTCGCGCAGGTCCATCCCGAGACGCTTGGCGACCTCGATCAGCAGCGCATCCCCGAGCGGATGGCCGTAATAGTCGTTGATGTGCTTGAAATTATCGATGTCGAGAAAGGCCAGCGCGAAGCTGCCGTGCGGCTCGTCGCGCTTCAGCAGACTGTTGACGCGGTGTTCGATCACGCCCCTGTTCGGCAGGCCGGTCAGTTCATCGTAATAGGCCGACCGGAACAGCTGATCCTCAAGGGCCTTTTGCTCGCTGATGTCGGCAGAACTCGACAGCAACAGGTTGCGGTCCGCGATTCGAACCGGCCGGTGGGTGGTGAGAAAGACCTGCCTGGCCTGGTCGCTGTTGACGCATTCCTCCGCAACGGCGTGGCTGCCGGTGCGCAGCAGCTCCATGCCGGTGGTGCGGCGATGGTCCAGTTCCTTCGAGGCAGGCGACTCCGCTTCGCTCCCGGCCATCCCGAGCTGGGCCGCGGCGGCGTCGTTCACCAGCAGGAAGCGGCCCTGCTCGTCCTGCACCGTCACGCCGGTCGGAAGCATTCTGAAGACATCCCTCAGAATCCTCAATTCGGTAGCGAGAGCGAGTTCGCTATCGCCTTCGGTCGCGGCGATCCGCTGCTCGTGTTGGGTCCGGCTTTGCATGGCGCGGACTCTGGCGGAAGCTCTTGTAGTTTTGGTTAAGTGGAACTCAAAAAGTCGGCTTCACTTGTGCGAGTATACGATTTGAACGGTATCCGCCTCGATCGTCATTAACAGAACTCTAACGCGATTTCGCAACGCCCTGTCGCGGGTAAATGTGGCCCGCGCGATGCCCTAAAAGGAGGCGCTTCAGCTCGCGGGCATGCGACACTGCATCGTGCAGTGTACCCCGGTCTTCAGAAAAGCAATTTCGGTCTTGCCGTCGAACGAGGTGAGCGCCGATTTCAACAGCTTGGTGCCGAAGCCGGCCGCCCCGACGCTTCCGATCGGAGGGCCTTCGGTCTCGTCCCAGGCGATGTTGAGACGATCGTCTGTCACCAGCCACGATACCTGCAAGAGGCCGCGCGGCGAGGAAAACGCGCCGTATTTGCCGGCATTGGTGGCGAGCTCGTGGAATATCAGGGCGAGGCTCACCGCCAGCTTGTCGGGAAGGAACAGCGGGCTTCCATTCAGGTTGAACCGGACATGGCCGTAGGGTCCGAGTTCGGAGATCAGGAGATCCCTGATGTCGCAACCCCGGCCGTCGACGCTGGCGATCAGGTCATCGGTCCTGGACAGTGCTCGCAGCCGCTGATCGACGCCGGCCCAGATTTCCGGCCGGTCATGCAGCACCTGGCGCAGAACGGCGTGGATTGTCGATAGTTTATTCTTCAGCCGGTGCTGCAATTCACCGACAATGAGCTTGCGATACTCCTCTTCCCGGATCAGCCGCTTCGAAATCTCGCGCTGCTGCGAAGCGATCGAGCGGTAGTGCTCGACGCCCCATATTGTGAGGGCGCAGGCGATCAGGTAGGCGGCCAGCAGCGCCAGTCGGGCGAAATCGGCCGTAGCCTCGCCGAAATTCAGCGTCATGCCAAGCGCGCCGCCGGCCAGCGCCGTCGCGATTCCGAGCCGGAAGCCGCCGAACACGGTGGCAAAGACTACGGCCGGAAAATACGGCGTGAAGAATACATCCGGCCGGATCAGGGACAGGCCCCACCGCGCCGCGGTCGAAAGCGCGAGGCAGCCAGCCGCAAATCCGATGCCGAGATACGGCGATGGCGGGGATATTCCCCGCCAGGCCAGCCGAAATTCGTCGATCAATTTCCCCATGACTGACTTCAGCCGATCAGCGAATCCAAAATAAGGCCGAGCATAGAGCAAATTCCCGCCATTCGCGGCCGGGAACGGCGTTAGCCGTCCTCGTATCGAGGACGCTGCCACGCAACAAAGCATGGCTTGCGTAGTTCCGGCAGTCCGGAGATAAATTCAAATCAAGAGCGATCAAATGGGAGAACGACATGGGACGGCTGGACGGCAAGGTCGCGGTGATCACAGGGGCGACGAGCGGCATCGGACTGCGCACCGCCGAGATTTTCGTCGCCGAAGGCGCCAGGGTCGTCATCGCCGGGCGGCGCGTGCCGGAGGGTGAGGCGCTGGCCAAAAAGCTCGGCGCCAACTGCGTCTTCCGCCAGACCGACGTCATGGTCGACGAGCAGATCCGCGCGCTGATCGAGCTGTCGGTCGAGAAATTCGGCCGCATTGATTGCCTGTTCAACAATGCCGGCGGCCCGGCGCAGACCGGCGGCATCGAGGGCCTCGACGCCGCCCGCTTCGACGCCGCGATGGTGACCCTGGTGCGCAGCGTGATGCTCGGCATGAAATACGCCGCGCCGCATATGCGAAAGCAGGGCTCCGGCAGCATCATCAACAATGGCAGCATCGCCGGACGGCTCGCCGGCTATTCCACCTCGCTGGTCTATGGCGCGGCCAAGGCCGCCGTCATCCATCTCACCAAATGCGTGGCGATGGAGCTCGGCGAAGTTGGCATCCGCGTCAACTCGATTTCCCCCGGCGTGATCGCCACCGGCATTTTCGGCAAGGCGCTGGGCCTGTCCGTGGAGGCGGCGGAGAAGACGCCCGAACTGATGCACGGAGTCTACAAATCGGCGCAACCGATTCCGCGCGCCGGACTCCCTGAGGATATCGCCCACGCCGCGGTGTTTCTCGCCAGCGACGAGTCCAGCTTTATCAACGGCCATGATCTCGTGATCGACGGCGCGATCACCGGCGGCAAGAACTGGACGGTGCAGCAGCAGGGCTATGTCGGGTTGCGCGAGAAATTTGAGAAGGCGACGGGAGGGTAGTCGCCGTCATTCCTGTGCGCCTCGAGGAGGCGAACCCGGAATCCCAGGATTCCGGGTTCGATGCTTCGCATCGCCCCGGAATGACGGGGAGATGGAATTGAGGAGGTCATGATGTCCGCAACATTCGCCGCGTCGCTCGGTCAAACCCCAATCCGCCCGCTGCATCTGGCCGTCATCGCCGGCCTCGCCTGCGCCTTCGTGATCGGCAAGGCCTTGCCATCGACGATGGACGCCATCTCGGCGGCCATCGCGCCGCTCTGTGCCAGCAGCTCGCCCACGGGATCGACCCTCGATGTCGTCGAGCCGATCGGCTCCTACGCGCTGCCGAACGTGCCGGGCAAGCGCGTCACCATCGTGCGGGTGTTCTACGGCCCCGGCGGCTTTACCCGCGCCCATCGGCATGCGGGCTCGGTCACCGCCTATGTCACCAGGGGCGAGATCCGCTCGCAGCTTGGCGGCGGTCCGGTCGAGACCTTCAGGGTCGGTCAGTCGTTCTTCGAGCCGCCGGGGGCGACCCATCTGGTCTCGGCCAATGCGAGCAATACCGAGCCCGCCGAATTGATCGCGGTGTTCGTGGCGGACGAGGGCGCGCAGCTGACGACGTTTCTGGATTAGTCGTCATCCCCGCGCAACGGCGAAGCCGTTGCGCGGGGATGACGGCCAGAGTGGCGGAGAGGCAGCCATCAAGTCCAATCTCATACCGGCTTCAGCGTCACCCGCAACCCGTCGCGCGGCTTCGGGATCGGCCACATCTGCCAGTCCGGGGTGTAGCCCGGCTCCAGCGAGACCTCGAGATTCTGCAGGAAGTGCCGCGCAAAGCATTTCGCCTGCATGTAGGCGAAGTGCAGCCCGAGGCACATATGCGCGCCGCCGCCGAACGGCACCCAGGCAAAACGGTGTCGGCCGCGTTGCGCCTCCTCGGTGAAGCGCATGGGGTCGAAGGTTTCGGGATCGGGCCAGATCTCGGGCATGTGGTGGGTGAACAGCGGATTGACACCGAGCATGGCGCCGGCCGGGATCGCGTAGCCCTTGAAGGTGAAATCGCGGACCGCGCGCCGCGGCATCGACGGCACCGGCGGCTTCAGCCTTAGCGCTTCCTTGAAGGCCATCTCGGTCAGCTTCATGGCCTCGAGATTGTCGAGGCTGGTCGGCTCGCCGGCGGCGACGCCCAGCCCCGCTACCTCTTGGCGCAGCCTGTCCTGCCATTGCGGACTGGCCGCCAGCGCCCCGATGAACGATGTCAGCGACGACGTCAGTGTATCGTGTGCCGCCATCATCAGAAAACTCATGTGGTCGACGATATCCTGCGTCGACAGCAGCGCACCGTCCTCGTGGGTGGCGTGGCACAGCTGCGAGAACAGGTCGTCGCCGCCGCCCTTGGCGCGGCGGATAGGGATCTGTTCGGAAAAATAGGCGACGATGCGCTTGCGGCCGTTGACGCCGCGCGCCATCGCCGTGCCGGGCAGCGGCTTGCGGATCACGGCGACCGAGGCCGCCACCATATCGACGAAGGCACGGGTGATGTCGTCGACCTCGGGCCCGATGTCGGCGCCCAGGAACGAGGTCGCGGCGAGATCGAGCGTGAGCTGTTTCATGGCGGGATAAAGCAGCATCGGCCCTGGCTGCGCCTTCCACTGCGAAACCCGTGCCGCGATGCCGGTGTCGAGATCGGCAAGATAGGATTTCATCGGCCCCGACTTGAAGGCGACCGACAACGCGCGACGGTGCAGCCGATGTTCCTCGAAGTCGAGCAGCATCAATCCGCGCGGAAACAACAGCCCGAGAATCCGGCCCCAGCCGTGCATCGAGGAAAACAGCTTGGCCTGGTCGAACAGCACCAGTTCGTTGGCTTCCGGTCCGAGCAGGGTGAGGCTGGTTTCGCCGAACAGGTGGCTGCGATAGACCAGCCCGTATCGCGCCGCTGCCCGTTCGACCTGACCCTTGGGATCGGCGAGCACGTGAAGCGTCTTGCCGATGACCGGCCAACCTTCGTCACCCGGAATATGCGTCAGCGAATTGCGCTTCGGCGGGGTGAAGGTGAAGGCGGGGGAAACCACACTGTGCATCGACATGGCAATTGCTCCTGATGGTCGCGGTCCATCTCAGTCAGGAAAATACGGCTTTGTCCGGGTTCTGCAAAGGTGATCGAATGAACCGGCGCGCAAAATCGCCGCGTCGCGTTACGCCTTCCGCTTGGCGGCTTCCTTCTGCAGATCCGGTGCGTTGATGGTCGGGATCGCGACGCGGCCCGGGCCGGTGAGCGAAAGGGCGGCGGCAGCCTTGTCGTTTTCCATGATCTTGGCCATCACGGCCTGGCCGGCACGCTCGAACACCGCGCGGTTCTCGATCAGGAATTTCTGCGACTCGCGCAGTTTTGCGATATGGCCGTTGATCTCCGGCACCACATAGCGCGCCACCATGTCCCAGCTGCGGCGGGTATTTTCGGGATTGGCCCAGTCGTGCACGAAGCCGACGATGGTGCCGACGCCGCCGGAGACTTCCAT
>NZ_JAUYAN010000279.1 GCF_030693485.1 Bradyrhizobium sp.
CATTCGCGGTCTCCGGGATCGAGTACGGAGCGGATGGTGCCGATCGCCGCATCCAGCCGTTCGGCGATCTCGCGATTGGTGCGCTCCAGCCGGCGCGACTTCACCAGCGATCCGTCGAGTTCGTCGGCGAGCCGCGAACGGTCGGCGCCAAGCGCCTGTATTCGGGCCGCCAACTCGTTCTCGTCGCGGTCGGCCTCGCGCCGGCGTTCGACCGCGCTTTCCAAGGAGTCGAGCGCCGACATCAGCCGCCGCGTCGCGGCGTCGATGTCGGCGAAGACCGGCTCGGCGTTGCCGGGGCCGTTGGCGGGACGATCGCTCATGGGTGCCAGCGCAGACCTCTAGTGAAGCCGGCCGGAGCGCAAAATCCGCGTTCCGGCAAGCGTTTAGGCGGCGAAATTTACGTGGCAAGCGAGGCCAGCGCAACGCCGCTTAGAAGCTATGCACCGCTAACCGGCCTTTCGCACCGCAAGCACGCTTGCCTGCCTTGGACTCAGGGAAACGAGATGCTATCCAGCCCGTGACTTACCCGTGCCTTCCGGCCAGCAACCACGGCATTCGCACCCGCTGCGGATCGCCCCCAAACATCTCATTTCAGGCGGATTTTCATCATGACGCAGGTCGATCATTCCCGTATGGCCAATGCGATCCGTGGCCTGTCCATGGACGCCGTCGAGAAGGCCAAATCCGGCCATCCCGGCCTGCCGATGGGCGCCGCCGACGTCGCCACCGTGCTGTTCACCCAGTTCCTGAAATTTGACGCCGCCGATCCGAAATGGCCGGACCGCGACCGCTTCGTGCTGTCGGCCGGACACGGCTCGATGCTGATGTATGCGCTGCTGTACCTCAGCGGCAACAAGGAGATGACGCTCGACCAGGTCAAGAACTTCCGGCAGCTCGGCTCCAAGACACCGGGGCATCCGGAACACTTCGAAACCAGCGGCGTCGAAACCACGACGGGTCCGCTCGGCCAGGGCATCGCGACGTCGGTCGGCATGGCGATGGCCGAGAAGATGCTTGCCGCCGAATTCGGCAAGAAGATCGTCAGCCATTACACCTATGTGCTGGCTTCCGACGGCGATTTGATGGAGGGCGTCTCGCAGGAAGCGATCGCCATGGCCGGGCACTGGAAGCTCAGCAAGTTGATCGTGCTGTACGACGACAACGGCATTTCGATCGACGGTCCGATCTCGATCGCCGACTCGGTGGATCAGGTGAAGCGCTTCAAGTCTGCCGGCTGGGCCGCCGAATCGATCGACGGCCACGATCCCACGGCCATTGCGGCCGCCATTGCCCGCGCGCAGAAATCCGGCAAACCGTCGCTGATCGCCTGCAAGACCACGATCGGCTATGGCGCGCCGACCCGGGCCGGCACCGCCAAGGCCCATGGCGAAGCACTCGGCGCCGAAGAGCTGAAGGGCGCCAAGCAGAAGCTCGGCATCGCGCCGGAGCCGTTTTCGGTGCCGGACGACGTGCTGAAAGCCTGGCGCGCGGCCGGTAGCCGCGGCGTGGCGGCGCGCAAGGAATGGGAGAGGCAATTCGCCGAACTCGGCAACCGCAAGCGCGCCGAATTCGAACGCCGCATGCGGCATGAACGGCCGGCCTCGCTGGCGAAGGCGCTGAAGGCGCACAAGAAGGCGCTGCTGGAGACGCCGCAGAACATCGCCACCCGCAAATCGTCGGAACTGGCAATCGAGGCGATCGTGCCGGCGCTGCCGGAATTTCTGGCGGGCTCCGCCGATCTCACCGGGTCCAACAACAACAAGGCGAAAGCCGCCGTCGCCTTCTCGGCCAAGACGCCGAAGGGCCGCTTCATCCATTACGGCATCCGCGAGCACGGCATGGCGGCGGCCATGAACGGCATCTTCCTGCATGGCGGGTTCGCGCCGAACGGCGCCACCTTCATGGTGTTCACCGACTATGCCCGTCCGGCGATGCGGCTGGCGGCGCTGATGGGCGCCGGCGTGGTCTATGTGATGACCCATGATTCGATCGGTCTCGGCGAAGACGGCCCGACCCACCAGCCGGTCGAGCATCTCGCCGCCTTGCGCGCGATTCCCAACATGCGCGTGTTCCGTCCCTGCGACGCCATCGAGGTGGCGGAGTGCTGGGAACTGGCGCTGAACCGGACCGACGGCCCGACGGTATTGGCGCTGACCCGGCAGAACCTGCCGCAATTGCGTAGCTCGGCGCCATCAGAAAATCCATGCGGCTTCGGTGCCTACGAACTGGTCGCGGCCCAGGGCGACGCCAGGGTGTCGCTGTTCGCCTCCGGATCCGAGGTCGAGATCGCGGTGGCCGCGCAGAAGCAGCTGGCCGAGCGCGGCATCGCGTCGCGGGTGGTTTCGGTGCCCTCGCTCGAATTGCTGCTGGCGCAACCGGCGGATCGCCAAAAGGCCGTGATCGGCAATGCGCCGGTCAAGATCGCGATCGAGGCCGCGGTGCGGTGGGGCTGGGATGCCGTGATCGGGTCGGATGGCCTATTTGTGGGCATGCACGGTTTCGGCGCCAGCGCCCCCGCCAAGGAGCTCTACAAGCACTTCGGCATCACCGCCGAGGCTGCGGTAAACGCGGCCCTGAAGCGCCTGGGCTGACGGTTGAGATTGGCCCCAAAAGGGTCTACCTAACGGTCATCTAAATCGCTCCCGCCCGGCCGAACCGGGCGTCCGCCGTAAAACCCTCGTGGATGGCTCAATGCCGTCCGCGGGGATGACAGAGGTCATTGAAGGAGAGACAGCAAATGGCAATCCGGGTCGCGATCAACGGGTTTGGCCGCATCGGCCGCAACGTCCTGCGCGCCATCGCCGAGTCCGGCCGCAAGGATATCGAGGTGGTCGGCATCAACGATCTCGGCCCGGTCGAGACCAACGCCCATTTGCTGCGCTTCGATTCGGTCCATGGCCGCTTCCCCGGCATCGTCACCGTCGATGGCGACTCGATCAGCGTCGGCAACGGCAAGATCAGGGTTTCCGCCGAGCGCGATCCGTCGAAGCTTCCCTGGAAGGAACTCGGCGTCGACATCGCGCTGGAATGCACCGGCATCTTCAGCGCCAAGGCCAAGGCCTCCGCGCATCTCACCGCCGGCGCCAAGCGCGTGCTGGTTTCGGCGCCCTCGGACGGCGCGGATGCCACCATCGTGTTCGGCGTCAACCACGACAAGCTGTCGAAAGATCACCTGGTGGTCTCCAACGGTTCGTGCACCACCAACTGCCTCGCGCCGGTCGCAAAAGTGCTGAACGATACCGTCGGTATCGAAACCGGCTTCATGACCACGATCCACGCCTACACCGGCGACCAGCCGACGCTCGACACCATGCACAGCGACCTCTATCGCGGCCGGGCAGCGGCGATGTCGATGATCCCGACCTCCACCGGTGCGGCCAAGGCGATCGGCCTGGTACTGCCGGAACTGATGGGCAAGCTCGACGGCGTCGCGATCCGCGTGCCCACCCCGAACGTCTCCGTGGTCGATCTCAAGATCATCGCGCAGCGCAAGACCGACGTGAAGGAAATCAACGAGGCGATGAAGCGCGCCAGCGAGCAGCAGCTCAAGGGCATCCTCGGCTTCACCACCGCGCCTAACGTCTCGATCGACTTCAACCACGACCCGCATTCCGCCACCTTCCACATGGACCAGACCAAGGTGCAGAACGGCACGCTGGTGCGGGTGATGGCGTGGTACGACAATGAATGGGGCTTCTCCAACCGCATGTCGGACACCGCCGTGGCGATGGGGAAACTGCTTTAAAGTTCTCACCGTCATCCTGAGGAGCGCGCCGCCTGGCGCGCCTCGAAGTGTGACGACCCGGAGTCACGCATGCCGAGTTTCCGCACCCTCGATGACGTCGACGTGAAGGGCAAGCGCGTGCTGCTGCGCGTCGACCTCAACGTTCCCATGGAAGATGGCCGCGTCACCGACGCCACAAGGCTGGAGCGCATCGCAACCACCATCGGCGAAATATCCGGCAAGGGCGGCAAGGTCATCCTGCTGGCGCATTTCGGCCGGCCCAAGGGACGCGATGCCAAGGAGTCGCTGAAGCCGGTCGCCGCGGCGCTGGCACTGGTGATCAAGAAGACGGTGGCCTTCGCGGAAGACTGTATCGGCGAGGCCGCCGCCAAGGCCGTCGGCGCGATGCAGGATGGCGACATCCTATGCCTGGAAAACACCCGCTTCCACAAAGAGGAAGAGAAGAACGATCCCGTCTTCGTCGCCGAACTGGCAAAGCTCGGCGACATCTGGGTCAACGACGCCTTCTCGGCGGCGCACCGCGCCCATGCCTCCACCGAGGGCCTCGGCCACAAACTGCCGGCCTATGCCGGGCGCACCATGCAGGCCGAACTCGACGCGCTGGGCAAGGCGCTGGATGCGCCGACCCATCCGGTCATTGCGATCGTCGGCGGCGCCAAGGTTTCATCCAAGATCGACCTGCTGGAAAACCTGGTGACAAAAGTCGACGCGCTGGTGATCGGCGGCGGCATGGCCAACACCTTCCTGCATGCGCAGGGCGTCGGCGTCGGCAAGTCGCTTGCGGAAAAGGACCTAGCGGCGACCGCGCTGCGGATCATCGCCAAGGCGGAAGCCGCCAATTGCGCCATCATCCTGCCGGTCGATGCGACCGTCGCCACGCACTTCGCCGCCAATGCGCCGTCCCATGCCTACGGCCTCGACGCCATTCCCGCCGACGGCATGATCCTCGATGTCGGCCCGCAGTCGATCGCGCGGATTCACGCCGCGATCGACGACGCCGCAACGCTGGTCTGGAACGGCCCGCTCGGCGCCTTCGAAATGACGCCGTTCGACCGCGGCACCATGGTGGCGGCGAAACACGCGGCCGAGCGGACCAAGGCCAAAAAGCTGATCTCGGTCGCCGGCGGCGGCGACACCGTGGCGGCGCTGAACCAGGCAGGCGTTGCCGGCGATTTCACCTATGTCTCGACCGCGGGCGGCGCGTTTCTTGAATGGATGGAAGGGAAACCTTTGCCCGGCGTCGAGGTTTTGAAGATACGATAGGGTCAGGCGGGCCTCGAGCCCCAACGCGGAGAACAGAACACATGGCACGCATCACGTTGCGTCAATTGCTCGATCACGCGGCGGAACACGATTACGGCGTGCCGGCGTTCAACATCAACAATATGGAGCAGGCGCTGGCCATCATGGAGGCTGCCTCCAGCCTTGATGCGCCCGTCATCATCCAGGCCTCGCGCGGCGCCCGGTCCTACGCCAACGACATCATGCTGAAGCACATGATGGACGCGGTGACCGAGATCTATCCGCAGATCCCGGTCTGCGTGCATCTCGATCACGGCAACGGGCCGGACACCTGCATGACCGCGATCCAGGCCGGCTTTACCTCAGTCATGATGGACGGTTCGCTGCAGGCCGACGGCAAGACCGCGGCCGACTGGGAGTACAATGTCGGCGTCACCAAGACCGTCACCGACATGGCGCATCTCGGCGGCATTTCGGTGGAAGGCGAACTCGGCGTGCTCGGCTCGCTCGAGACCGGCATGGGCGACAAGGAGGACGGCCACGGCGCCGAGGGCAAGCTCTCGCACGACCAGCTGCTGACCAATCCCGACGAAGCCGTCAAATTCGTCAAGGAAACGAAAGTCGATGCGCTGGCGATCGCGATGGGCACCTCGCACGGCGCCTACAAGTTTACCCGCAAGCCGGACGGCGATATCCTCGCCATGAACGTGATCGAGGAAATCCACCGCAAGCTGCCGAACACGCATCTGGTGATGCATGGCTCGTCCTCGGTGCCGCAGGACCTGCAGGACATCATCAACGCCAATGGCGGCAAGATGAAGCCGACCTGGGGCGTGCCGGTTTCCGAGATCCAGCGCGGCATCAAGCACGGCGTCCGCAAGATCAACATCGACACCGACAACCGGATGGCGATGACCGGACAGATCCGCAAGGTCCTGAAGGACAACCCGGAAGAATTCGATCCGCGCAAATATCTCAAGCCGGCGATGGAAGCAATGGCGAAGCTCTGCAAGCAGCGCCTGCAGGAATTCAACACCGCGGGCCAGGCCGGCAAGATCAAGCGGGTGCTGACCACAGCCGAAATGGCGAAGCGCTACGTCAAGGGCGAACTCGACCCGAAAGTCGCGTGACCGTTCCGGCAGGCCAGCGCCCTTTATCCCTGTGTTCCCTTCGACGGTTTCTTGGGTTTTGCCCGAGAACCGTCTATTTTAGTCCGCAACACATAGTGCCCGGGAGGACGCACCGATGAATCTCGCCGATCTGAACAAAATTGCCCTGGCCATGGTGGCGCCGGGCAAGGGAATCCTCGCCGCCGACGAATCGTCCGGCACCATCAAGAAGCGCTTCGACGCCATCAATGTCGAGTCGACCGAGCAGTCGCGCCGCGACTATCGCGAAATGCTGTTCCGTTCTGGCGAGGCGATGCGCCAGTACATCTCCGGCGTCATCCTCTACGACGAAACCATCTGGCAGGACGCCGCTGACGGCACGCCGCTGGTCAGGCTGATCGAACAATCCGGCGCCATCCCCGGCATCAAGGTCGACGAGGGCACCCAGGCGCTGCCCGGCTGCCCCGGCGAGCTGGTCACGTCAGGGCTGGACAGACTCGCCGAGCGGCTGAAGAAATATTACGAGCGCGGCGCCCGCTTCGCCAAATGGCGCGCGGTGATCGATATCGGCGAGCATCTGCCAAGCATGACCGCGATCCACGTCAACGCCCACGCGCTGGCGCGTTACGCCGCGCTGTGCCAGGCCGCGCAGATCGTCCCTATCGTCGAGCCGGAAGTACTGATGGACGGCAGCCACGATATCGACCGCTGTTATGACGTGACGCAGCGCGTGCTCAACAAGACCTTCCAGGAATTGCGGGTGCAGCGCGTCGCGCTGGAAGGCATGATCCTGAAGCCCAACATGGTGATCTCGGGCAAGAAGAATGCGAAGCAGGCCTCGGTCGAGGAGGTCGCGGAAAAGACCATCCGGATGCTGAAGGCGTGCGTTCCGGCCGCGGTGCCCGGCATCGCCTTCCTGTCCGGCGGGCAATCCGACGAGGACGCGTCAGCGCATTTGAGCGCGATGAACGGGATCGGTAACCTTCCCTGGCAACTCACCTTCTCCTACGGCCGGGCGCTGCAGGCGGCGCCGCAGAAGGCGTGGTCGGGCAAGGCGGAGAACGTCGTCGCCGGCCAGCGCGCCTTCACCCATCGCGCGCGGATGAATTCGCTCGCGAGCAGGGGCGAATGGAAGGCCGATCTCGAAAAGAAGGCGGCATAGATTTGGCCACCAAACCGGTTCCGCCGCGCCCCGTGCCGCGTCTCTATCTCGCGACCCCCGAGGTGGACGATCCCACGGCGCTGGTGGCCAGCCTTCCCGGCCTGCTGGCGGCTGCCGACGTCGCCGCGGTGCTGGTGCGGCTCAAGATCACCGACCAGCGCACCATGATCTCGCGGATCAAGGCGCTGGCGCCCGCGGTCCAGGGCGGCGGAGCGGCGCTGTTGCTCGATGGCCATGTCGAACTGGTCGCCCGCGCCGGCGCCGATGGCGCGCATCTGACCGGCATCGAGGCGCTGGCAGAGGCGATGCCGTCGCTGAAGCCGGACCGTATCGCCGGCGTCGGCGGCCTGCCGACCCGGCACGATTCGATGGCCGCGGGCGAAGCCGGCGCGGATTACGTGCTGTTCGGCGAGCCCGATGCGCAGGGACTGAGGCCCGCGGTCGAGGCGATCGGCGAGCGCCTCGAATGGTGGGCCGAGCTGTTCGAGCCGCCCTGCATCGGCTACGCGGCGTCGCTGGAAGAAGCCCGCGAATTCGCCGCAGCCGGCGCGGATTTCGTCCTGGTCGGCGATTTCATCTGGGCCGATCCGCGCGGCGCGGCGGCAGCGCTCAAGGACGCCGAACAGGCCATCAGGCAGGCGCACGCCGCCACGTCCGGAAAAGTCAAAGCCGAACAGGGATAACGCCGGAAATGAAGATCCTGCGCCCCCTATCGATTGTGGTGAGCTTACTGATGCTCCCGGCAGGCGGCATGGCGCAGACGCAACTGTTGCCGCCTCCCGGCGCGCCAAGGCCGCTGCTGCCGCCTCCGGGGATGCCGACACCGGTTGCGCCCGCAAAAAAGGAAACGCCGAAACCGAAGCCACCGGTGGCCGCCAAGAAGCCTGCGCCGGCCGCGACGCCAAAACCCGCCGCAACGCCTGCGCCAACGGCGACCGTGACGCCGGCCCCGGTGTTCGAAGATCCGAATGTCGACCTGGTCTACGGCGCCTATCAGCGCGGCCAGTACAAGACCGCGTTCGATCTGGCGACCAACCGCGCCCAGTTCAACGGCGATCCCAAGGCAATGACCATGCTCGGCGAACTCTACGCCAACGGTCTGGGCGTCAAGCGCGATTACGCCAAGGCCGCCGAATGGTACAGGCGCGCCGGCGACGGCGGCGACCGCGAGGGCATGTTCGCGCTGGCGATGTTCCGGCTGGCCGGGCGCGGCGGCCCGGTCAACCGCGAGGAGGCGGTCAAACTGCTGGCGTCCGCGGCCAAGCTCGGCAATCCGAAGGCGGCCTATAATCTGGCGCTGCTCTATCTCGACGGGCAGACGCTGCCGCAGGACGTCAAACGCTCGGCGGAGCTGCTGCGCGCCGCTGCCGACGCCGGCAATCCGGAGGCGCAATACGCGCTCGCCACCTTCTACAAGGAGGGCACCGGCGTGCCCAAGGACATCGACAAAGCGGTGCGGCTGCTGCAGGCGGCATCGCTGGCCGGCAATGTCGACGCCGAGGTCGAATATGCCATCGCGCTGTTCAACGGCACCGGAACGCCGAAGAACGAGGCAGCCGCGGTGGCGCTGCTGAGCAAGGCAGCCCGGCAGAACAGCGCGATCGCCCAGAACCGCCTCGCCCGCGTGCTGGTGAACGGACAAGGCGTAGCAATGGACAAGATCGAGGGCCTGAAATGGCACATTGTTGCGAAAACCGCCGGCAAAGGCGATCCCGCGCTCGATGAGGCGATGGCCGCGCTCAGCCCAGAAGACCGCAGCAAGGCCCAGGACGCCGCCCGCAAATGGCTCGGCACCAAATGATCCGCCTTGACGCCACCACACCGGCAGGGCACCCAATCGGAAGCCGATGACGGCCTCGGGCCGTCTCCCTCATTTTGCAAGCCGGTATCATGCTGCAATCAGCCCTTATGAACGTGATGATCAAGGCCGCGCGCCGCGCCGGCCGCAGCCTCAAGCGCGATCTCGGCGAGATCGAGAACCTGCAGGTGTCGCTGAAGGGACCGGCCAATTTCGTCTCGCTGGCCGACAAGCGCGCCGAGGAAATGCTGCTGACCGATCTCACCAAGGCGCGGCCGGGTTACGGCTTCATCGGCGAGGAAGGCGGAGTGCGGATCGGCGACGACAAGACCCATACCTGGATCGTCGACCCGCTCGACGGCACCACCAATTTCCTGCACGGCATCCCGCAATTCGCGATCTCGATCGGCTTGCAGCGCGAGGGCACCATCATCGCCGGCGTGATCTACAATCCCGCCAATGACGAGCTCTACACCGCCGAGCGCGGCAAGGGCGCCTTCCTCAACGATCAGCGGCTGCGCGTCGCCGGCCGCCGCCAGCTTGGCGACTGCGTGGTCGCCTGCGGCCTGCCGCATATCGGCCGCGGCGACCACAATTTGTCGCGGCTGGAAATGACCGAGATCCAGAACCGCGTGGCCGGCCTGCGCCGGTTCGGCGCCGCCTCGCTCGACATGGCCTTCGTCGCCGCCGGCCGCCTCGACGGCTATTGGGAACGCAACCTGCAGCCCTGGGACATGGCAGCCGGCCAGATCATCATACGTGAAGCCGGCGGCACCGTGAGCGGTATCGAAGGCGACGACGATCCGCTGAAGACCGGCAATTTGATCTGCGGCAATGAGTTCGTGCATGCGGAATTGGTGAAGATATTGAGGCCGTTGGGGAAGTAGAACCGGCGATTTTTGCAAACTCGTCATGCGCGGGCTTGGCCCGCGCATCCATCAATCACAATTTTTCAAAGGATGGATTGCCCGGTCAAGCCCGGCAATAACAATTTATTGGACCGGCTCCGGCACCGCTGCTTTCGGCTCCCGGTCCCCCGCCAGCACCCTCTGCACCACTACGAAAAACACCGGCACCATCAGCAGCGCCAGGATCACCACCGCGATCATGCCGCCCATCACGCTGGTGCCGAGCGCCTGCTGGCTGGCGCTGCCGGCGCCAGATGCGATCACCATCGGCAGCACGCCGCAGACGAAGGCGAGGCCCGTCATCAGGATCGGGCGGAAGCGCAGGGTGCAGGCCTCTACCGTGGCCTCGATCAACGGTTTGCCTTGCGCGCGCAAATCCTTGGCGAATTCGATGATCAGAATGGCGTCTTTCGCGGCCAGCCCGATGATGGTGATCAGGCCGACCGTGAAATAGACGTCGTTCGGCAGGCCGCGCCAGGTCGCCGCCAGCACCGCGCCGCAGATGCCGAGCGGCACCGTCAGCAGCACCGCAAGCGGAATGGTCCAGCTTTCATAGAGCGCGGCGAGACAGAGGAACACCACCAGCAATGACAGGCCGAGCAGGATCGGCGCCTGCGAGCCCGACAGCTTTTCCTGCAGCGACTGCCCGGTCCACTCAAAGCCGAAACCGCGCGGCAGCCTGCCCGCTAGCCGCTCCATCTCGGCGATGGCGTCGCCCGAGGTGAAGCCGGGCCTGGCTTCGCCGCTGATGCGCACCGCGGGGTAGTAGTTGAATCCGGCGATCTGGGTCGGACCTTTCGACCACTCCACCGTGGTGAAGGCGGACAACGGCACCAGCTGGCCGCGGCTGTTCTTGACGTTGTAGTTGAGAATGTCGTCGGCGTTCATGCGGCTGGAGCCGTCAGCCTGCACGATCACGCGCTGCATCCGGCCGCGGTTCGGAAAGTCGTTGATGTAGTTCGATCCGAGATTGGTCGAGATCGTATTGTTGATGTCCTCGAAGGTGACGCCGAACGCGCCGGCCTTCTCGCGGTCGATCGCAAGGTTGACCTGCGGCCCCGCCGGCAGGCCCTCGACGAAGACCTTCTGCAGCACCCGGCTCGCATTGGCCTCCGATATCAGCCGGTCGGCGGCGGCGACCAGCGCCGGATAACCTTTCTGGCCACGGTCCTGCAGGCGGAAAGAGAACCCGGAGGAATTGCCGAGGTTGTCGATCGGCGGCGGCTGCAGCGCGGAAATCTTGGCGTCGCGGATCGACGCCAGATCCCGGTTGATGTCGGCGACGATGGCGGCCGCGGAATCCTTCGCCGGACGCTCCGACCAGTCCTTCAACGTGATGAAAGCCTGCGCGGTGTTGATGCCCTGGCCGAGAAAGCTGAAGCCGGTGAGGAAGGTGACGGTCTCGACGCCGGCGCGCTGCGCCAGGTATTTTTCCACCTTCTCGACCGCGGCCTCGGTGCGCGCATAGGAGGAGTCGGCCGGCGTCTGCACGTCGGTCGTGATAAATCCCTGATCGTCGACCGGGAGGAAACCGCCGGGCAGGCGAAGGAAGGCCCAGCCTAGTCCGAGCAGAAGTGCTGCGTAGACCAGCATCAGCCGCCCGGTACGTTGCAGCGACCAGCCCACGGTGCCGGCATAACGCACCTTCACGCTTTCAAGCACCCGATTGAACCAGCCGAACACACCCTTGCGCGCGTGGCCGTGACCGGCCGCTACCGGTTTCAGCAGCGTCGCGCACAGGGCCGGTGTCAATGACAGCGCCAGCAGCGCGGAAAAGGCGATGGCGGCGACCATGGTCACCGAGAACTGCCGGTAAATGATGCCGACCGATCCCGGAAAGAACGCCATCGGCAGGAACACGGCGATCAGCACCAGCGTGATGCCGATGATGGCGCTCGATATCTGCGACATCGCCTTGCGGGTGGCCTCTTTCGGAGACAACCCCTCCTCCGACATGATGCGCTCGACGTTCTCGACCACGACGATGGCGTCGTCGACGAGAATACCGACCGCCAGCACCATGCTGAACATGGTCAGCATGTTGATCGAATAGCCCACGGCCAGCAGGATCGCGCAGGTCCCGAGCAGCGCCACCGGCACCACGATGGTGGGAATGATGGTGTAGCGGATGTTCTGCAGGAACAGGAACATCACGATGAAGACCAGCACCACCGCCTCGACCAGCGTCATCAGCACCTTCTCGATCGAGGCCTTCACGACCGGGGTGATGTTGTAGGGAATTTCGTAGGCAATATTGGCAGGGAAGAACTTCGACAGTTCCTTCATCTTGGCTTCGACCGCGGCGGCGGTGGCGAGCGCATTGCCGCTCGGCGACAGCAGCACCGAGAGACCGGCGGTCGGCTGGCCGTTGAGCCTGGTGTTGAACTGATAGCTCAATCCGCCGATCTCGATCCGGGCGACGTCGCGCAATCGCACCGTCGAGCCATCCGCATTGGCGCGCAGAATGATGGCGCCGAATTCGTCCGGCGAGGAGAGCTGGCCCTTGACCAGGACCAGCGCCGAAATCTTCTGCTCCGGCGTGCTCGGCTCGGCGCCGATGCTGCCCGATGCGACCTGGGCATTCTGCGCGGTGATAGCCTTGTTGACGTCGTCGACCGTGAGGCCATAGCCGACCAGCCTGGCGGGATCGATCCAGATCCGCAGCGAACGCTCGGTGGAATACAACGTGGCGCGGCCGACGCCGGGAATGCGCCTGATCTCGCCGAGCACGCTGCGGATCATGAAATCGCCGAGGCCGATTTCGTCGAGGGTACCGTCGGTTGAACGCAGCGTGATGATCTGCAGCACCGCGCTGGAGGCCTCCTCGATCAGGATGCCCTGCTGGATCACCGCGCGCGGAAGCCGCGCCTCGACGCGCTTGATGCGGTTCTGCACTTCGACCGACGCCGTTCCGGTGTCGGTGCCGGGCACGAAGTTGGCGATGATCTCGACCTGTCCGAGCGAATCGCTGGTGGATTCGAAGTTCAGGATGCCGTTGGCGCCGTTCAGCTCTTCCTCGATCAGCCGCGTCACGCTGTTGTAGAGGTTTTCC
>NZ_JAUYAN010000282.1 GCF_030693485.1 Bradyrhizobium sp.
TCTATCCGGAAAAGCCGATCTACGACATTCCAGGCATTCCCTTCGTCACCGGCCAGGGCCTGACCGACGCGCTGATGGAGCAGATCAAGCCGTTCAACCCGACCTTCCATCTCAACGAGATGGTGGAGACGATCGAGAAGAACGGCGATCCTCTCTTTCGCGTCACCACCGATGCCGGCCAGGTGTTCGAATGCAAGGTGGTGGTGATCTCGGCGGGCGGCGGCTCGTTCCAGCCGAAGCGGCCGCCGGTGCCGGGCATCGAGGCCTATGAAGGCACCTCGGTGTTCTATTCGGTACGCAAGATGGAGCAGTTCCGCGACAAGGATCTGCTGATCGTCGGCGGCGGCGATTCCGCGCTGGACTGGACCCTCAACCTGCAGCCGATCGCCAAACGCGTCACGCTGCTGCACCGTCGCGACGATTTTCGCGCAGCACCCCACAGCGTCGAACAGATGCGCGCGCTGGTGGCCGCGGGCAAGGTCGATTTGAAGATCGGCCAGGTCACCGCGCTGGAAGGCGAGGGCGGCAAACTCACCGGCGCCACCATGAAGGGCAGTGACAACGCCGTCTCGACCATTTCCTGCGACACCATGCTGCCGTTCTTCGGCCTGACCATGAAGCTCGGCCCGGTCGCCAATTGGGGCGTGGCGCTGGAGAACAATCTGGTCGCGGTCGAGACATCAGCGTTCGAAACCAATGTGCCCGGCATCTTCGCCATCGGCGACATCAATACCTATCCCGGCAAGCTGAAGCTGATCCTGTGCGGGTTCCATGAGGGCTCGCTGATGGCGCAGAAGGCGCACCGCTACGTCTATCCGGACAAGCGGCTGGTGTTCCAGTACACCACCTCGTCCTCCAGCCTGCAGAAGAAGCTCGGGGTCAACTGATGCCCCGATTGATTCCTGCGGCAATGCCCTGAAAGAGGCATGCC
Organism: Bradyrhizobium sp.; assembly: GCF_030693485.1. Classification (GTDB taxonomy): domain Bacteria; phylum Pseudomonadota; class Alphaproteobacteria; order Rhizobiales; family Xanthobacteraceae; genus Bradyrhizobium. The sequence goes on from NZ_JAUYAN010000282.1 coordinate 932, forward strand.
GGCCGCGCCTGATGGCGGCCGGCGGCACTGGAACCGTCCGCGAAATGGCCTTAGTCTGGGGCCATTGTTTTATGGATTGGTCAGGTGGTGAAAATGCAGACTGCGATATCCAGAATCAAACAGACGCTTTTTTTCGTGATCGGTTTCGGCCTGTTCGCCACGATGGCGGCGGCCCAGGTCGCGGAGCCGACGGCCGCCGGGCTGTGGCAGAAGATCGAGGACGGCAAGCCGGTGGGCTGGTTCCTCGTGGTCGATCGCGGCGGCGTCTTCGAGGGCGCGATCGCCAAGACCTTCCCGCTGCCCGGCGAAGCGCCCAACCCGGTCTGTTCGAAATGCGTCGATGATCGCAAGGATGCGCCGGTGCTCGGCATTTCCTTCATCCGGGACATGAAGCGCGATGGCCTGAAATACGAGGACGGCAACGTGCTCGATCCGCGCGACGGCAAGATCTACAAGGCCAAGATGAGCGTCAGCCCCGATGGCCAGACGCTGACGATGCGCGGCTATATGGGGATCGCGCTGTTCGGCAAGAACGAGATATGGACCCGGTTGCCGGATACGGCGATGGCCCAGCTCGATCCGGCCGTGGTCACCAAATGGCTGCCGGCGCAGGCCGCGGCGATGAAGCCGCCACCGGGCGGAAAGCAGCCGGCCGCGCCGAAAAAGGCCGCCGCGCCCGCAATGGCGCCGGCTCCGGGCACTCCGCCCGCGCGGTAGAGCAATGTTGATCTTCTCCCCTCCCTCCACGCGCGCTTGCGCGTGGCGGGGAGGGGAGAAGAAAGCTCAACGCGCGACGCCCGCCGCCGGCTCCGCGTCGAGTTGCAGCACCGCGGCTGCGGCCGGCACGGCCGCATCCGCCATCGCGGCATGGCCTTCGGCGGAGGGATGCACCGCGCCGCCATAGACCGCGGACAGAACGCCCCAGGTCGCATCGTGGATGTCGGTGGGCTGGCTGGAGGCCGGCAAGCCGCCGGGATAGGTCATCGCGGCGAAATAGCTGTCATTGGCGTCGCGGATCCAACGCGCGCGCGGCAGATAGGCGCGATATTCGCCGGCGCTGCGGCCGCACAGCATCGGCTGGCTGGCCGCGGTGACGATGTCGGGATCGAAGCTTTCGCCCTTCGGCGAAAAACACGCCTGGTCGAATACCGGATCGGTCGGCGCCCGCGCGCAAAAACCGTGGCCGGCGAAGGCGGGCTGATGCGCGTCGACGAAGGTCATGCGGTCGGCGGCGGGATCGCGGCACAGGATGCCGCCCTGGCACAGCGCCAGTGACTTCAACGCCGGCAGGAACTCGTTCTGCACATAATTGGAGACGTTGGCGAGCCGCTGCGGCTCGGCGTTGAAGGAGGGGTGGATGTCGAAACCGGCGGGGCCGCCGGCGCACGGTCCGCCGTCCGCCGCCAGCGTCGGATTGGCGTAGGAGACATAGAGCACCCTAGACATGTCGCCGACCAGCGGCTTCAGCGCCTCGCGCAATTTGGCGAAGCCGCGCGGCAGATCGCGCGTCATGGCGCTGCGGGAATCCTCCACCGAGCCGATCACGCCGGAGCGCCGGAACAGCGCCCGCTCGGTGGCATTGTCCACGATCACGTCGGCGACCAGCCCGGAAAAATTGATGTCGTTGGCGCCGATCGACAGCAGCACCAGGTCGAGCCGGCGGTCGGGCTGGCGGCGCTTCGCGGCGGTGAGGGCCTCGCGCAATTCGCTGAGCTGGGCGTTCACCTTGCCGGAGCAGTTGGCGCCGGATTTGGTCGGCGGGCATTCGCGCGCCTGCTGGGTGCCGAACAGCCCGTCGGCGATGGTGGCGCCGGTGCAGGCCAGCGGCAGATAGGTCACCGCGATGTGCGGATATTGCGCGGCGAGCGCCAGCGCGGTGCGGGTCTGGTAGCTGTACAGCGAGCGGTGGCAGGCCGAATTCAGCCACAGCGCGCTCTGGCGCTGCCACACCTGCAGACTGTCGGGCGCCTCGCAGGCCCGGCCGCCCTTGTAGCCGGCGCGGCTCGGCCGGTAATATTGCGTGTAGGCCATGCCGAGATAGGAGCGGAAACAAAACCCCTCGTCCGCCAGCGCCACCGCGCGGTCCGGATTGCCTTCGCCCGACGCGATACTGTCGCCGAGCCCGGCGATGAAGATATCGCGCACCGCGATCTCGGTGGTGACCCTGAGCGGCGCGTCGGGACCGGACGAGACGTCCACGGTGGCGACCGTCGGCCGGCCGTAGCGCGCCCGGAAATTGACCGGCTCGGCGCAATCGAAGGTGGATTGCCGGGGACCGTCGCCGTCGTCCAGCGTCCAGGCGCAGGTGGCGCCGACCGGAACCTGTCCGGTCAGCCGCAGCGTGACCGGATGCTCGGTCGGCGTCAGGTAGCTTTCCTTGACGCCGTCGCGGTTGCAGGGCTCGCTGACCCGGCCCAAGAGGTCGATGCAGAGCCGGTTCACCGCATTGCGGGCCCAGCCGCGGCCGTCGCTCTGCAGCGCCAGCGCCTGTTCGGTGGCGAGCACGCTGCGGCCGCGGCCGCCATCGGTATGCAGCAGGAAGTCGCGTTCCTCCCGGAACAGCCGGAAGCGGTTGCGGACCTCCCACGAGATCTGCATCGCGGCGTCCGGCGCGCCTTGCGTCGCCGGCGCATTCTGCACGGCCGCCGGCGGGGCGAGGGGAACCTGCGCCGCCGCCGGCAACGCACCAGGCGCTGCCGCCAGCAGCGCTGCGGGCAAGATGAGGCGGAGTTGAATTCGAACCATGGCGCGTTTGACGCTACTGGTGGGGCGGAAATAAGAGAACCCGCTTTTCTTCTCCCCTCCCCACCACGCGCAAGGGCGCGCGGGAGGAGGGGAGAAGAAAGCGGGCGCGGGCTGTGTTGCCCGAAATACTCGCTACCCCTGCGCCTGCCGCTTCACCTGTTGCCGCACCGGGGCGGAGGCGGTGCAGGCCTCGTCCAGCTCGTTCAGACGGCGGCGTTCCTGCCAGGGCAGGATGACGCTGAGCCACAATTCCCTGAACCCCATGATCGAGATCGAGATCGCGAACGGGATCAGGAAATACAGGATCCGGAACACCACCAGCGTCGCCAGCAGTTCCTCCCGGCCGAACTGCGGCAGGGCGACCAGCATGGCGGCGTCGAACACGCCGATCGAGCCCGGCGCATGGCTGGCGAAGCCGAGCAGGGTGGCCAGGATGAACACCACCGCCAGCGACACGAAATCGATGGCGGGATTGGCCGGCATCAGCAGATACATCGCCAGCGCGCAGAAGCCGAGATCGACCACGCCGATCACGACCTGCAGCAGCGTCAGCCGCGCCGACGGCAGCACCACCTTCCAGCCGTTCTGGCCGAGTTCGCGGCGTTCCTTGCCGGTGACCAGCCAGACGAAATAGGCCGCGATGCCGGCAAGGCAGCCGATCGCGATCAGCCGGTTCACCGCCGGCGGCAGCAGGTCCATCGCGGTCGCGGCCTCCGGGTGCCAGGCCATGCCGATGCCCAGCACGAACAGATTGCCGAGCCAGAAGGTGAGGCCCGACAGGAAGCAGATCTTGGCGACGTCGATGGCGGAAAGGCCGTGATCCGAATAGATCCGGAACCGGATCGCGCCGCCGGTGAACACCGTGGCGCCGATATTGTGGCCGATCGTGTAGCTGGTGAAGCTCGCCAGCGCCGCGGTGCGATAGGGCACGTGCCGCTTGCCGATGGTTCGCAGCGCGAAGAAATCATAGAAGGTCAGCGTGAAGAACGCGCCGATCACGCACAGCGCCGCCAGCGCGATATTGACAGGCGGAATCTCCGTCAGCGCGACCAGGATCACGCCGGTATCGACCCCCTTGAGGGTGCGGACCATGGTGGCGATGGCGAAGGCGATGATGACGAGGCTCGCGACGATTCCGAGCCGTTTCCAGCCGATCCGTTCCTTGAAGCCACGCCTCAGCGTGGTCAGCAGTCCGTGCATTCTTCCTCCCGGCGGGGCGGCAACAGGTTGAGAGCCTTCTGGCACCGATTGATGACAGGCATACGCCGATCGCCGGTTCCGTGAAGATCCATAAGGCAAAAACGGGGCGTTGTGCAGTCCTTGACAACGCCCCGCACCTGGCCTCCGGCGGGCGGATGTCACATTTTGTATATATGCGTTAACGCGGAAAATCCGAGTCGGGGGTGGGGAGGGATCAGCGGCTTGGGGGGATGTTCCCTGTTCCGCCGCCGAAACAATCTCCCCTCATGCTGAGGAGCGAGCGACGCGAGCGTCTCGAAGCATGGGTCGCGGGCGACTCCCTGGCAGGGCGCTTCACAAGCCAGCCTCAATGAACGGATTGACGATGACGAGCCTGCCGAATTTGCAGCCGTGCTGCATGTCCTCGGTGTACAGCGTGTCGCAGCCGGCCTCCAGCGCGGCGGCGACGATCAGCGCGTCGTAGAACGACAGGCGGTGATGCTCTGCGAGAGTTTGCGCGGCTCTGTGCAGATCAAGCGTGAGCGCCAG
>NZ_JAUYAN010000283.1 GCF_030693485.1 Bradyrhizobium sp.
CGGCAGCTTGATCGCGCCAAGGGAGTGAAAAATGAACATCGACCTCACCGGAAAGCTCGCGCTGGTCACCGGCTCGACCCGCGGCATCGGGCTCGCCACCGCCATCGGGCTGGCGCGCATGGGAGCGGGCGTCATCGTCAATGGCCGCGAAGCCGCGTCGGTCGCCGAGGCGATCGCGAAAATCAAACAGGCCGTGCCCAACGCCCAGGCGGATGCGGCGGTGTTCGATCTCGGCCATGCCGAGGGCTGCGCCGGGCTGGTGGCGCAATTCCCGCAAGTCGACATTCTCGTCAACAACCTCGGCATTTACGAGCCCAAGGCCTTTTTCGACATCAAGGACGCCGATTGGACGAAAATGTTCGACGTCAACGTCATGAGCGGGGTGCGGCTGACCCGGCACTATCTGAAGCGAATGCTCGATACCAAGGACTGGGGCCGCGTCGTGTTCGTCTCCAGCGAATCCGCCGTTTTCGTGCCGAAGGAGATGGTGCATTACGGCTTTTCGAAAGCCGCCCAGCTCTATATCGCGCGCGGCGCCGCCGAGCAAACCAAGGCCACCAATATCACGGTCAATTCGGTGCTGCCCGGCCCGACCTGGGTCGAGATGGCGCCGGTGCGGCTGACCGCGCGCGCCAAGGGCCTCGGCATCACCGCCGACGAACTCGCCGCCAGGACTTTCACCGAACGCCGGCCAGCATCGCTGCTGCAGCGCTATGCCACACCGGAAGAAGTGGCCAACCTGATCTGCTACGTCTGCTCCAAGGCCGCCAGCGCGACCAACGGCGCCGCCTTGCGCGCCGACGGCGGCATCGTCACCAATCCGTTCTGAGGAACCCGGTCGGCCAGTCGCTTGTGCGACTGGCCTGCCCTTTCGCTTTCAGCAACGAAATCTGTCGGGCTCTTAGGTCCGCCCTGCCGTGGCAGGGTGAATTCAGAGACCGGTCGTCAGAGCCGTCAGCCAATCGGGCATGGCATTCGTCAGCGAAGTTTCGACGATCTTGTCGAGGCCGGTGAGAACAAAGGCGCCGACGAACACGAATGCTGCACCCATGACCGGTTTGGCGATGCGTGAAGTCCTGGCCAGCAGGTCTCGGCGGGCGAAGATGGCCTGCCTGGAACCATAGGCGAGCGCCAGGATGGGCGTAGCCGCTCCGAGCCCGAACACGGCCATCACGGCGGCTGCCTTGATCACTGTGTCGCCCTGGGCGGCAAGTCCGATCGCGGCTCCCAGTGTCGGACCGGAACAGGGCGACCAGATTGCGCCCAGCAAACCTCCGAGCACGAATTGTCCTCCAAGCCCGGAGGGTTGAATGCGATCGAGCAACGTTTGGCCGCCCGTTGCGACGGGCGCTGCGAAAACCGCCAGTTTTCCCTGCAGCGCGGGAACGAGCAGCACTACGCCCATGGCCAGCATCAGCCCCGCGATGGCGTATCTGAGCGTTGCGGGGTCGAGGCCGATATTGAAGCCGATCGAGGCGATCAGGGTACCGAGCAAGGCGAACGATGTCGCAAGGCCGGCAGCCAGTGCAACCGGCCCCCAGGCATGCTTTTCAAGCACGCCGAAGAGTACGATCGGCAGCAATGGAAGAACGCATGGCGAGAGGGTCGACAACCCGCCCGCGGCGTAGCTGAGAGCCAGGTTGCCGAGCTCGGACACCCTCACAAGCCTTTCGAGACGAGAGCCCTGATGCTGGCGGGATTGGTGTCCCCGGTTGACCTGCCAACTTCGTTGGCGCCCTTGAATACGATGAGGGTGCTCTGACTTTGGACCCGAAGGCGCTTCAGGACATCCTTCGCGCTATCGAAATCCACCTCGTAGACAACCAGGTTCGGCGTCGATTTTTCGATTTCCTGGACGATTGGTCGTTGCACCTTGCACGTCGGACACCAGGGTGCGGTCACATCAATGAGGATGGGCTTCCCAGCCGCTTGCGCTTGCTGGAACGCCTTCGTATCGAACGGTTGCCCGGCTTGGGCCATCAGCGACGAGCCGGTAAGGAAGGCGATTGCGATCAGTGTCTTCAGATAATTCAATGACATGTTAGATGTATCTCCGAGGATGCCTGGACGGTCGGCCAGTGAGTTTCGCAGCGGAGCCCGCGAAAGTTACGCCGCCTGGAAAAATAAGACGGCGATACCCGAATACCTGCTCGCCTGGAGGAGCCGGCGATATCCGCGTCCAGGTGTTTTTTGAGGGAAATCACACTCAAATTGCGCGCAGTTGCGATCCAAACCGTCCATCGCGCTGAATCCGCTCCAAGCGAACGGGGTGAGATCCCGCAGATCCTTGCGCCAGGGCTATGATGCCTTCTCCAGACGTCCCTGCTCGATGGCGTCGATCTGCAGCGCGAGGAAGCGGGAATAGATCCGGCATTGCGAGAACGAACCGCCGGTGAACCACAGCCCGGGCTGCCTGGTGCGGGTCCACATGTTGCGCATTTCCTGGCTGGCGGCATCGAAGCCCCAGATCGGCCCGACGCGCGTGGCGACTTCTGGGCCGAACAGCGAACCCACGATATGATCCTGGCCCTTGTAGCCGGTCGCCAGCACCACGAGGTTCGCCCTTAGCGTCGAGCCATCGTTTAGCTCAAGGCCATCGCTGATGAACTGCCCGATGTCGCTTGCCTGGATCAGCCGGATCTTGCCGTCGGCAATCAGCTCGGAGCAGCCGACATTGAAATAATAGCCGCCGCCGCGGGTGCGAAATTTTAATGGCCAGCCGGTGCCGTCTTCACCGAACTCGAGCTGAAAGCCCGCCTGCTCCAGCCGCGACAACAGCGGCGCGTCGAGTTCCCGGACCTCCCTGGTGATGATCTTGTGCGAGGCCTTGACCACTTCCAGCGGCACCGAGGCATTCAGGAGGTCCCTGATTTCAACAGCCGGCCCGTCGCCGAGATAGCTCTTGTCGTAGAGCTGCGCGCTGGGATCGACATTGACGACCATGGTCGGGCTGCGCTGAACCATGGTGACGTCGACGCCGTTGGCCTGCAGCTCCTGACAGATGTCATGCGCGCTGGTACCGGTCCCCATCACCACGACGGACTTGCCGCGCCACTGCGAACCCGCGGAGAACTGGCTGGAATGCAGCACCTTGCCGGCGAAATTCTCGATCGTGGCGATGGTGGGAATGTTGGGCGTGCCGCTGACGCTGGTGGCCATCACTATGTGCTTCGGGCGCAGCATGCGAACGCTGCCGTTGCCGCGCCTAATCCGCGCCATCCAGGTCTGCGTCGCCTCATTGTATTCGGCGCCCTCGAACACGGTGCCGGTCCAGAAGTTGACCTCCATGCTCTCGACATAGGCTTCGAGCCAGTTCGCGATCTTGTCCTTGGGGATGTAATCTGGCCAGTTCGGAGGAAACGGCATGTAGCGAAGATGATTGACCGGAGTCTTGTTGTGGAGCTTGAGACCGTGATAGCGCAGCCGCCAGTTGTCGCCGATACGTTGCTGCCTGTCGATCACGAGCGTATCGAAGCCCAGCCGCTTCAATTCGACCGCAGCTGAAATCCCGGCATGCCCGCCGCCCACCACCAGAACATCCGGCTCGCGGCCTTCGAAGGCAATTTCGGCCTGGCGATCTTCGAGCCAGTTCTGTTTGGCAAAATCGCGATTGTGCGAGGCAGGCTCGATATTGGCGGACTTCGTGGCGCTGATCCTGTCCATATCTAGCAGTGTCGACAGCGTCCACGCCTTCGGCGCCGCGCCGGGCGAAGGCAACAGCCTGATGACGCCGACAGCAGGACCGTTCGCCGTATCGAACCGGAAAATCGCCTCAATCACGTCCTGCCCGGCGACCACAGCGCGACGCGGCACCAGCAATTCGTTGTCGACGTCAAATCCGGTGGCTGCCACCTCGTGCGCGCGCCAGCATAGTTCATCCGCCACCCTACCGGCGCCGCTGAAGGTCGCGATCTCCCAGGACATGCCGCACAGGTTTCGCCAGTGACTGTCCGGCACAAACAGCGCGCCAAGCGCTGCTACGTCACCGCCAGCCAACGAACGGCCGAAGTCGGAGATCCATGATCTTGCCTCGGTTTCGGCCGAGGTCCTGATTTTCTCCAGCATGCCCACCCCTTGTCTTTCCTCCGCCGGACGTGCGCCTGCGTTTGGTCAAAAGGCGGCTTCCTCGCCGCCTGCAAGGCAAGTTATCGAAGGACGGGCCTCGGGTAAAATCTCCGGACGCTGGACTGCCCAGCCCTCAGCGCAATGCTGCTCACAAGCCGCAACCGGACCTTCATGGACGAACGCTCCGCGATCCCGTCAGATGGCACGCCGCAACCACTCCCACAGTTTCCATATCAGGCTGCCGGGCCGGCTTCGTGCCCCGCCCGGCTTATCGTGTCGGCCGGAATCCTGCGCCGCGACTGGCGCTGCGGCCCGCGAAAGCGCTGCCGCCTCCAGCGCGAACGGGCCCACATTCGCCAGAAACGCGCGCTCATATCCGCGCGAGAGCCGTTCGATGGCCCGGTCGAGCGGCAGCCAGTCGACCGCCTTCACATCGCGCATCAGAGCGTGGGTCTGTCCACCATGGGCTTCCATCCGCCAGTAGTGAACGACCTTTGAGCCCCGACTAGACTCCTGGACCAGCGTTCCCAGAAACTCGTGAACGACGACGTGGTGTCCGGTTTCTTCCAATACCTCGCGTTGGGCTGCTTCGCGGGCGGTTTCGCCGTCATCGAGCTTGCCCTTGGGAAGTACCCATTCATTGCGCTTGCGCAGCCGCACCACCGCGATCAGCGGCGTTTCGTCCTGCCGCAGCACAATGCCTCCCGCCGCCAGAACCGGCGCCCGTACCATCCCACATCCCTATGCTGCCAATGCAATGCCAGCATACCGTAGATCGGGATGGCGTTGCGGTTTTCCGAGCAGGGCCTGGAAAAAGTCGGGTTGCCGGCGTCAGAACTGCTGCGACAGAATTCTTGCCGGCCGCGCGTCCGGCCGCGGCTCGATATCGACCGACCACAGGTCCCGGTTGTCGACATCCTTCAAGGTCACCGTCATCACCTCTGATTCGCCGTCGATATCGACGCGGCCGAAGAACTGCAGTCCGAAACACGGCGCGAGGTTCTCACCCTGCTCCGCGCTGCAGCCCTTTTGAAACGCCACCGCCGGACCGAAGGTGTTGTCCAGCGGAGCGGGAGCCCATGTTCCCGCATGCAGCGGGCCGGAGACGAATTCCCAGAATGCTTCAAACTCCTGGAAGACCGCGCGGTTCGGATCGTAACGGTGCGCAGCCGTATAGTGCATGTCGGCCGTCAGCCACACCGTATTCCTGATGCCGGCGCGCTTCATGTGGGACAACAAATCGGCAATTTCGCATTCGCGCCGATCCGGCGGGCCATCGCCGAGCGCGATGCCGTCTTCGCTGACCAGGCCTATCGGCATGTCCGCCGCGATCACCTTCCATGTCACGTCGGACGCCGCGAGTTCGCGCTTCAGCCAGGCCAGCTGGATCGATCCGAGGATGCAGGCGTCATTGCCATCGCCGTGCCTGTTCCAGGTCGAATCGCGATAGCTGCGCATGTCGAGCAGAAACACATCGAGCAGCGGCCCGTAGCTGATCTTGCGATAGATCCGGCCGGCCTGCGCCGGCAACTCCCGGATCGGCATGAATTCATGAAATGCCCGGGCCGCGCGCGCCACCAGGCGGGAGGTGCCGTCCTCGGTGTAACCGGTTTCGTCGGCGGTACCGATCGGCGACCAGTCATTGGTCACTTCATGGTCGTCCCACTGCGCCAGCATCGGCACTTCCGCATTGAAGGCGCGCAAATTCTCGTCGAGCAGGTTGTATTTGTAGTTGCCGCGAAACTGCGCGATGGTTTTGGCGACAACGGATTTGTCCTCTGTGACGAGATTGCGCCAGAGGCTGCCGTCCGGCAGTTTCAATTCGGCCTCGATCGGACAATCGGCATAGATGTGATCGCCGCAATGAATGAAGAAGTCGGGGCGGTTTCCGCGCATGGTGGCGTAGGTGCGCATGCCGCCGCGGCCGGGATCGATGCCCCAGCCTTGGCCTGCGGTATCGCCCGACCAGACAAACGATACCGATTGCTGCACAAGGGGCGCGGTGCGGAAGTGACCGACCTGCGCTTCACCCGAAATCCCGGCGTCGGCGATATCTTCAAACCGCACCCGGTAAAAAATATCCTGCCCGGGCGGCAGGCCTTCCAGCAAAAGTTTCGAGGTGAAATCGCTGTCCGGCAGCGCCCGCGCTGATGCGGTGCGAATAATGGTCCTGAAGCTTTCGACCGTGGAGCATTCCACCTGCATGCGCGCCGGCCGGTCGGCTCGCGCCCATATCACGGCGGAATCAGCCGAGGCATCGCCCGAGGCTATCCCGCTCGTGATGAGTGGCCGGTCCGCGGCGCGGCTCAGATAGGGTTTGGCGAGACCTCCCAATCCCGCCAGCGCGACCGTGGCCGCTGACCTGACCAGCAATTGGCGTCTGCTCAGTGCCTGCTTGGCGTGTCTCGCAGTCGGCATTCCGGCACCCTCGTCGAATCGTGACGAAGGGTGCCCGCTCAACTTGACTCTGCGCCAAAGGTTTTACGACAGGCGGATGAATCGTGCCGTTCACGTCGGCTTCAATGCTTCAGCGCGCCGCATCAACGGCTGACCGGCTTTGATACGCGCGGAGTCCATCACGTTGTCGCAGAACTCGAAATTATCAGGCGCCAGCACGATGATCGTCGAGCCGTGCTCAAACCACCCGAGTTCATCGCCCTTACGCAAGCTTGCATCGCAGGGAAAGACGGTCGGCCCGCGGCTTTGTGCATTGAGCGTGAGATCGAGAAAATGTAGCCGCAGGCTCGCGACCAGAATCGCGGCCACCGGCACCAGCGTCAGCGCTTCGCCAGTCGCCAGCCGCGTCTGGATGACCGCGCGCTCGTTCTTGCAGAACAGCCGTTCGATCCGCTTCAGCGCAATCGGATTGACGTTCCAGACATCGCCATGGACGAACGTGACCCGCTCGATCCTGAAATCATGCGGCGCGTGGAAGCGATGGTACATGCTGGACAACAGGCGTAGCGTGATGAAGCGGCCATTGCGGTGCTGCTCGACCAGCGCGGGGTCGCCGAGCAGGTCCAGGAGCGAGTATGGCGCGCCCTTGATCTGAAACAGCTCGGTATCCTCGATCCGGCCATGCGCGCCGATGATGGCGTCGCACGGGCTGACCACAACGGCCGGATCGGGGTCGACCGGCCGATGTCCGGGGCGGAGTTCGCGGATAAAGCAATCGTGCAAGCTCTTGAAGCTGGTCTTGCGCGCCTCGCTGAGGTCCAGTTCGGAGAACAGCCGCCAGCACGCGATGGACACGTCCCGGATCACTGGATTTTCGATCTTGCTGAACCAGCCCATGAACCGGGTCAGCGCCGCCCGTGGGATCCGGTTGGTCAGCAGGAAATTGAGGTTTTCCTGCTGGGTCAAGGCGGAGATCAGGCCCCGCACTGTCATGATCCTGTCAGCTGGACTGGTTAGCGCTGGTGGCATGGATTCCCCTCTCCCGATTCTCGCTTTGTCCGCGGTTGCGATAACCGGCGCCGCGACAGTATTTCCCAAATTGAACGCCCGGCTGGCGCTTTCGCGGGCCAAGCACCGCTCGCTGACCGGACATTCCAAGATGTCCCGCCTGGTCGCACGGCTGGTGCCGTTTTACGAATTCGGCATCGATGATTTCTTCCGCTCGGATGGCGCGCCGGCTGAAGTCGCCCTGCAGCGGCAGGACGGCTTCTTCAAACTCGCCGCGCTCTACAAGGAGCGCTACCCCACGGGCCGGCAGATGACGCTGCAGGCCGCGGAGCGAATCTCCGACCTGCAATTCACCGAAGCCTACCGGGTACCGTTCCAGTACAGCCGGCTGGTCCGCGAGCATCTCGGCTCCAGCGCGTTCATGGCATCGTCTGCGGGAGTCACGGTCACCGACCCCGACGGCAACGTCTCTTACGACCTGACCGGCTCGTACGGCGTCAATGTCTTCGGCAACGATTTCTACAAGGATTGCATTGCGAAGGCCGCGGCGCGGGCCCACGCGCTCGGCCCGGTGCTCGGTCCCTACCATCCCGTTATTACCGACAACGTGGCGCGGCTGTGCGCGATATCCGGGCTCGACGAAGTCTCGTTCCACATGTCCGGCACCGAGGCCGTGATGCAGGCGGTGCGGCTGGCGCGTTACCACACCGGCCGTTCGCATCTGGTGCGCTTTGCCGGCGCCTATCACGGCTGGTGGGGCGACGTTCAGCCCGGCGTCGGCAATCCGATCTCGCCGCACGAGACCTATACGCTGGCCGACATGTCGGAGCGGACGCTCCACGTGCTGAAGACGCGGAGCGATATCGCCTGCGTGCTGGTCAACCCGCTGCAGGCGCTTCATCCCAACGCCGGCGCTGCCGCCGATTCCGCGCTGGTCGACAGCTCGCGAAAGGGCCATTTCGACCGCGCGGCGTATGGTGAGTGGCTCAAGGCGCTGCGGGATGTCTGCACCGAGCGCGGCATCGTCCTGATTTTCGACGAGGTGTTCGTCGGATTCAGGCTGGCTGCCGGCGGCGCCCAGGAATATTTCGGCGTCCGCGCCGACATGGTGACTTATGGCAAGAGCCTGGCGGGCGGGCTTCCCGTCGGCGTGGTCTGCGGCCGCAAGGATTTGATGCGCCGCTATCGTGACGACCGCCCGGTCGACATCTGCTTTGCGCGTGGTACCTTCAACTCGCACCCTTACGTCATGACCGCGATGGACGAGTTCCTCACCCGTCTTGAGGATCCCACCTTCCGAAAGGTCTATGACGGCCTCGACGATACCTGGGACGCGCGGGCGCGGCAGCTCAACGAAACGCTGGCCGCGCAAGATCTGCCGGTCCGGGTCTGCAACCTGTCGTCGATCTGGATGGTGCAATATACAGAGCCGTCGCGTTACAACTGGATGCTTCAGTACTATTTGCGGGCGGAGCAGCTGGCATTGAGCTGGGTCGGAACCGGCCGTCTGATATTCAGCCTGAACTATACCGAAACTGATTTTGCTGAAGTCGCCGACCGCTTTGTTGCCGCGGCGGAAAAAATGAAGCGGGATGGCTGGTGGTTCCGCGACGCAGCGCTCACCAACAAGGCGATCCGCCGGCAGATCCTGAAAGAGATGATCACGCGACGACGGTCGCAGTGAAGACGCGACCGTCGTCTGGATCATTGGTCTATCAAGCGCGCTTGACGTGTTTTTCGAGGCCCGGATCGATCAACTCGCCCTTCAGCAAATACAGCGGCGACTTGTAGTACAATTTGAGGTCGCTGAACGGGTCGGTCAGGATCTTGGTCATCCACACCAGGCCGGTCTCGACGTCGCGGATGAAGAACAGGTGCACGGTCCGGAACAGGAGTCCGCCGATCCCGATCGCCAGCCAGACCTTGGCGACCTGGCGCATGAAGTCGGCCGGCGAGCTCCAGGGCGCGAAGATCCCGAAAAGGGTCGGATCGAGGAACAGTACCAGCGGCGAAAGCGCCCAGACCGTCATCAGCACGATCTTGCGGTTCAGATTGTAGCCGACCTTGATTTCTTCCTTGTGGTCGTGGGTTGCCTCGTTGACATGATCGTAACCCTTCGGCTCGAAGAAGAAGTGACCCGCCTGCCTTGTAGTCATCGAGACCAGCCAGCCGATCAGGGCGGCAGCGACCGGATCGACGAACAGCAGCGCGTAGGCGATCAGAAAGCTCGCGGCACTGACGAAGTGCAGGCTCTGGTTGATACGGCTGTGATGGTAGTAACGATGGTCATCCCACCGTTGCGTTCGCAATTGTTCGCGGAAATTGCTGAGCATCTCTTCCCCCAGGTTAGGTCGATGTTATTTACTAGGATTCGATGTCCTGCATGTGACGACATCGTAATGACATGTGACGTTTCATGACGACGCCGACGCCGGCCGGCTGCTCGCATGAGCTCAAGCGGCGGCCGCGGCGGCTTCGGTCTTGCGGAAACGGATCAGCGAGAAGTGGCCGAACGGCGGCACCGGGCGGCGTTCGACCAGTTCCATGCCGGGCGCAGCCGCCAGCCATTGCGCGTAGCGCGACCAGGCGAATTCGGTTCGCCAGCCGAGCTGACGCACCACCGGCTGCAGCCGTTGCTCGATGAAGCGACGCATCCCGGCATCGGCGCTGACGCGGCTCAGCAGGATCAATTCGCCGCCGGGCCGCAGAACCCGTGCGAACTCGTCCAGTGCTACTTCCGGGTTGGGCACCGCCGTCACCACATACTGCGCCATCACGACGTCGAAGGCGCCATCCGGAAATTCGAGTTTCTCCGCGTCCATCACCGCCAAGCCCTCGACGTTCTTCAGGCGCATGTCCGCCACCCGCGCCTTCGCCTTGCGCAGCATGGCCTCCGAAATATCGGTCCCGAAGATGCGAAGGTGGGGTGAGTATTGCGGCAACGAGATGCCAGTGCCGACGCCGACCTCCAGCACGCGGCCGCCGATGCCGTTGGTGGCCTGGATCGCGGTGTGGCGGCCCTTGCTGAATACGCCGCCGAACACGAGGTCATAGACCGGGGCCCAGCGGTCATAGGCCTGCTCGACCGTCTCGCGGTCGAAGTCCAATTGCCTGGTGCCGTCAAGCTTGATGATTTCTGCCATGATAATTCCTTGTGATTGACCAACTAACCGCGCACTGCGCTGCCCGCCGCCACGTGGCGAACGGGTCGCAGCGAACGGCTCGGTTGCAATGCGCTGAGATTGCCGATGAACTGCCTTGCGCTGTTTTCCCAGGAACGTTCGAGCGCAAATTGGCGGCAGGCTTCCCGGGACAGGCTCAGCGCGCCGATGCAGGCGCGGCGCAAGTCGGTATCCAGGGCGCCGACCGGATGATCGGCAATCACATCAAGCGGACCCGTGACCGGAAACGCCGCGACCGGGGTGCCGCACGCCAGCGCCTCGAGTTGAACGACGCCGAAAGTGTCGGTGAGGCTCGGGAACACGAAGACGTCCGCCGCCGCCAGATGAGAAGTCAGATCGGCGCCGGTTTTCTCGCCGAGGAATTTTGCCTTCGGATAGCGGCGCTCCAGCTCCGCCTTCTGTGGCCCGTCGCCGATCACGACCTTCGATCCGGGCAGGTTCAGTGCCAGAAACGCTTCGAGATTCTTTTCGACGGCGACACGGCCGACCGTCATGAA
>NZ_JAUYAN010000285.1 GCF_030693485.1 Bradyrhizobium sp.
CCGTCAAGCCATTGCGCAGGGAATGTCGGATGTTCTCCGCTGCCCTGTATGCTCGTGTGCAGCCTTTTTCGTACGACTTCGCACACGAGACCGCGGGTGCAGCGCGCATCCGGCATTCCCTGCTCCCTCGTTCTTGAGGGAGAACGACAGGCAAACCTCGGGCAAATCGTGCCGCGAGAACGCGGACGTGTATCTAGGTGGTCGAATGAATCGCAACTCCCACCACGTCATTGCGAGGAGCACTTGCGACGAAGCAATCCATCTCACCGACCGGCACCGCTGCGAAATGGATGGCTTCGCGGAGCCTGTCATCGGGCGCGCATTCGCGCGACCCGGTGGCTCGCAATGACGTTGTTAGACCGTGATGCTACCCGATCCTGACGACCATCTTCCCCAGCGCCGCGCGGTTCTGCATGGTCTTGAACGCATCGCGAAAATCATCGAATGCGAACACCTGGCCGACCACCGACGCGAGTTTCTTTTCCGTGAGCCAGGCGAACAATTGCGCCATCACGCGCCGATGCGCCTCCGGCTCGCGGCGGGGAATCTGGGCGAGGTCGACGCCGAGCAGCGCGCCGCCTTTCAACAGCGGCAGATTGAACGGCAGCGCGGGAATGCTGCCGGCGGCAAAGCCGACCACCAGATGACGCCCGTTCCAGGCGATCGAACGGAAGGCCTGCACCGAGACCTCGCCGCCCACGGGATCGAAGATTACGTCGGCGCCATGACCATCGGTCAGTGCCTTGAGCCTGTCGCGCCAGCCGGTCTCCGTGTAATCCACCGTCGCGTCGGCGCCGTAACGAATGGCAAAATTGCGTTTCTCCTCGGTCGAAGCCGCGGCAATGACGCGGGCGCCCAGCAGCTTGCCGAGTTGAACTGCGGCGATTCCGACGCCGCCGGCAGCACCCAGCACCAGGAGATATTCGCCCGCGCGCAGCGCGGCGCGCTCGCTCAGCGCATAGAGCGAGGTGAGGTAGTTGGCGCGGAACGAGGCCGCTATCTCGGGTGCGATGCCCGCAGGCATCGCCTCGAGCGCGGCCGCCGGCACCGTGATGTATTCCGCCAGTCCGCCCGATCGCGCCATGCCCATGACCGGCGTACCCGGCGCAAATCCCGTGACATCGGCTGCCGCCGTATCGACGATGCCGGCGAACTCCGTTCCGGGCGTGAAGGGCAGCGGATCCCTGGTTTGATACAGGCCTTGTACCTTCAGGCCATCGACGAAGCCGACGCTTGCAGCCTGTATCCTGACGCGGACCTGACCGGCCGATACATCCGGCATGGCAACTTCCTTCAGCCTGACGTTGTCGATGGAATCGTAGTTCTCGACGACAACGGCTCTCATGTGTTGCCTCCGGATTGCGGCGGCTTGGCCCAGTTTTGATACATCGCCAGCAGCGAGACGATGTCCTGGCCGCGAAATCCCTCGGCCAGCGCCAGCGCGTAGAGTTCGCGGGTCGCGGAAGCCGACGGTGTCGGCATCCGCGTCGTCCGTCCGAGTTCGACCGCGAGCGCCAGATCCTTCTCGCCCAGCTCCAGCTTGAATCCGGGCGAGAAATCGCCCTTGAGCGCATTCGGAAAACGCTTGGTGAAGTGATGCGAACGGCCGCCGCTCACCGACAAGACGTCGTAGAGCTTGTCCGGCTCGACGCCGGCGGCGACCCCGAGCGCGAACGCTTCGGCCGCCACCAGCACGTTGCCCATCGACATCATGTTGTTGACGATCTTGACCACCTTCGCCGTTCCGACACCGCCGGTATATTTCCAGTCGGTGCCGAGCAGTTTCAGGATCGGTTCGGCACGGGTCACGTCGGCCATCTCGCCGCCGGCGATCAGGATCAGCTTGCCGCTGCGCGCCTCGTTGGGGCTGCCGCTGACCGGGCAATCCACCACCGCCAGCCCGCGCGCAGTGGCGGCCTCGGCGACCTGCCGCATCGTCTGGGGGTCGATGGTGCTGAGTTCGATGCACAGCGTACCCCTGGCGGCGTGGGCGACGATCCCGTCGGCGCCGAGCCAGGCCGCCGTCACGGCCTTCGGATCGGGCAGGCTGGTCAGCACCAGTGTTCGCCCGGCGAGCGCTTCGGCAATACTGGACGCCATCTGAAAGCCGTCCCTGGCCAGGCGGGCGCGCTGATCGGCGCTGACGTCATAACCGACGACGTCGAGACCGGACTCCTTGAGGCGTCCCGCCATCCCCGATCCCATCTGTCCCATCCCGATGACCGCGACCTGCTCCGACATGCATGGCTCCCTGGATTTTCATTGTTGGCTGGCCGTGTTGAGCTATCACCGGCGCCGGCCAGTCAATCCCCCGTCGACGCAGGCCGCCATGGTGGAAACGACGCCTCGGGACGGTTGCGGATATGGAGACAAAATGCGTGGGAAAATCGTTCGCCGCGGCGTGCGGCATCGGCTGATGCAATCAGCCCGTCACGCATGGCGTTGGAGGAAATCTCGGCGGGCAGCCTCCGGCGGGGATGCGGAAATTCAACATCCGTCCTGCTGTCGGGCACGCTACCTGCTCGCCGCAGCGAATGTCAACGAACCCGGTCGGTGTGCACTGCATCACGGGTTGTTGCGGTATTGCCAGGATTGCCGGCCGCGCTGAAGTCGCCACGCAGGATCTGGCGCCAGAGAAGAATCTCCGGTTCGACATCGGCGCGGCGGTATTGCCGGTCGCTTACGTGTTGCCGTCGCAGTTCGCGGCAGCGCCAATTCTAGTCGGTGCGTGCGTTCATTTGTTGCGATCGGCTACATCAAGCTGCGCTGCGGCGCGTCTTTGCCTTGGGTTTCTCCGGCGCCTTCGTGGCCGGGCTGGTTCGGGCGCCGGGACCGGGATGGATATGAACCTCCTTGGCCGAAAGCGGCTCCCCGCATTCGGAGCACACCATGACCGGATCGAAGTTCTTGCCGCATTTGCGATGTTCATGCAGCAACGGCCGCCCGCGTGTATCGACCATGTGCGTGTCACCCCAATGCACGATGGCCATCATGATTGGATAGAGATCCAGTCCCTTCTGGGTGAGAATATATTCATGGCGTTTGGGCGAGTCCTGATAGGGAATGCGGCGCAGCACGCCTTGCCGGACCAGTTTCTTCAGCCGCTCCGCGAGCAAATGCCGTGTGATCCCGAGCGCGGACTGAAATCCTTCGAAGCGGCGTGTGCGCAGGAAGCATTCGCGCAGGATAAGAAGGGTCCAGCGGTCGCCGATCACGCCGATGGTGCGGGCCATCGAGCACGGCTCTTCTTCAAGGGCATCCCATCGCATGTCCTGCTCCCCAGTCCATCCGGCACCCCTGGGTCGATCGAGTCGTTCAGGGAAGCTTTCTTACCATTCTAGATAGGTACTCATCTCCAAACAATCCCCATCAGCCGAAGCTAAACCAGCATAGATCTGCAGCAACTTAACAGTTCGATTTTAGAACTATGAGGACAAGCGGCAACTCGATCAGCACCCGATCACGTCCCATCATCAATGTTCCGGATTACTTTCCACCGAAAGTATTGGTCCCCACGAATTCTTGCACGCCGAGGTGGTGCGGTCTTGTTGTATCGCCTATCCCGAATCAAGGCATTCCCGGCGGCCGGGACCGGACCGACCGGCACTTCCGACTACGAAAAAAAGAAAAACGCAGCCAATCTGTCAGCTTTCCGGTACAGCATTTGCGCAAGTTGAATGTCATGTTGTACCGGTGGCGTCCGACGATTTCCGCCCCAAATAACGGCGTGGCAGAAAAGGCGCTTGCCAATCTAGGATTACTTTCATTGGACGACCTAAGTACTGGTAATTACTGGCGCTTTTCCGTTGCGCCCATGATGGACTGGACTGACCGCCACTGCCGCGTGTTTCACCGGCTAATGACCCGGCGTGCCAGGCTTTACACGGAAATGCTAACGACGGGCGCCATCATTCATGGCGATCGCGCCCGGCTGCTCGGGTTCGATGCCAGCGAGCATCCGGTGGCGTTGCAGCTCGGCGGCTCGGACCCGCGCGATCTCGCCACGGCTGCGAAAATCGGCGAGGATTTTGGCTACGACGAGATCAATCTGAATGTCGGCTGTCCGTCGGACCGGGTGAAGGACGGCCGCTTCGGCGCCTGCCTGATGGCGGAGCCGGCGCTGGTCGCCGAGGGCGTCCACGCCATGAAGCGCGCGGTCGGCATTCCCGTCACCGTCAAGTGCCGGCTCGGCATCGACGATCAGGATCCGGAAATCGCGCTCGATACGCTGGCGCGCAGCGTCGTCGCCGCCGGCACCGATGCGCTGATCGTGCATGCCCGCAAGGCCTGGCTCAATGGTTTGTCGCCGAAGGAAAACCGCGACATCCCGCCGCTCGATTACGACAGGGTGTACCGGCTGAAGGCGTCAATGCCGGATCTGCCGATCGTCATCAATGGCGGCATCGCCGATCTCGCCGCGGCCAAGACGCATCTGGCGCATGTCGACGGTGTGATGCTGGGGCGGGCGGCCTATCACGATCCGTGGCGGTTGCTTTCGGCCGATCCCGAACTGTTCGGCGAGCCCGCACCATACCATGCGATGAAGGACGTGTTCGAGGCGATGGTGCCCTATATCGAGGAGCAACTCGCGCAGGGCACGCGGCTGCATTCGATGACGCGGCATTTCGTCGGCGCGTTTTTCGGCGTGCCCGGCGCCCGTGCGTTCCGCCGTCACCTCGCCGAGAACGGCGTCAAGCCGGGGGCCGGCGTCAATGTGCTGCGCGATGCAATTGCGCTAGTTGATGGCCGCGCGGTCGCGTCGATTGCGGCCTGAGACATCCGGATAGCCATGCAGCTTCAGCTGGTCGGCCTGAACGCCCCAGCTTTCCAGCCGGTCCAGGAAACTCATGCCGAGCAGGTTGGTCTTCATCTGCCCGCGCGGCACCACCAGCGCCGGCACGGACCGTTCGACCAGCTTGCCGACGGCGAGCCGGTCCAGCGTCAGCCGCGCCGCCTTGGTATGGCCGCCGGCGGTTTCGACGTCGACATTGTATTCGAGCATTTCAAGCGGCAGTCCGATCGCCTTCGCGGTCTCCCAGGTCAGCACCACCGACGTCGCGCCGGTGTCGATCACCATCGGCGCGCTGACGCCGTTGATCTTGGCGTGCAGGGCGAATTCGCCGCCCTGACGGCGCGGGATCTGGACGGCGTGCGCGGGGGATGCAGTCCGGTTGCGCAGCATATCGGACAGGCTGTCGGTGGCGCGGGCCACCTGCTCGGGATCCCGATAGGCGATCACGGCCGTGGCCGTCACCGCCAGCATGATGAGAACCAGGATAAAGCGGCTCACAGCGCGCCTCCCGTGCCAGCCGACGTGCTCGTCAGTCGGACTTCGGGCCGGCCGCCAGCTCCGGCTGTGCGAGACCCGCGTCGGCCATGCGCCCGGCAAGCTGCGACATCACCGCCTGCCGCTCGGCCGTGTCTATCCGGTGCCAGCGCGCGATCTCCGGCAGGGTACGCCCGCAGCCCAAACAAAGGCTGGTTCCGGGATCCACGATACAGACTGCAATGCACGGCGTTTCTTTGCTCATTCAGGAATAGTGATGCGGTTTTCGCGATTTGCGCAAGCATTCCGGTCACAGCCCGGTGCCGGCGCTCATGATGGGCTTGTTGCGGATCCGCCGCTTGTCTTCGGCGGTCACGGTGGTTTCGGGCTGTAGCGGCGGCGCTTCCTCGGCCATCGGCGCCAGCGCGGACATCACGCGCTCCGGCGGGAAGGTGACGATGACTTCGGTACCGATGCGAAGCTTCGATTTCAGCGTGAACGTGCCGCCGTGCATGTCGATCAGGCTTTTGGCGATCGGCAGGCCGAGGCCGGCGCCCTGTTCGGCCGACTTGATCGAATTGGAGCCCTGGCCGAACGACGCCAGCACGATCGGGATTTCATCCTCGGCGATCCCGGAGCCGGTATCCTTGACGCTGAGATATTGCCCGCCGGATGCGGTCCATCCGACCTTCAGCCAGATCTCGCCGCCCTGCGGCGTGAACTTGATCGAATTCGACAACAGGTTGAGCACGATCTGGCGGGTGGCGCGCTCGTCGCCCCAGATTCGCGGCATACCCTGCTCGAACACCTCGTGAATCGTGATGCCGCGGCTGGAGGCGCGCAATTTCAGCAGATGGTGGCAGTCGGCCACCACATGCACCAGGGATACAGCTTCTTCGTTGAGCTCGTAGCGGCCGGCCTCGATCCGCGACAGATCGAGAATCTCGTTGATCAGGTTCAGCAAGTGGACGCCGGAATTGTGGATGTCGGAAGAATATTCCTTGTAGACCGGGACGGCATGCGCGCCGAAAATCTCGCTCTTCATCACCTCGGAAAATCCAAGGATCGCGTTCAGCGGCGTCCGCAGTTCGTGGCTCATTTGCGCGAGAAACCGCGACTTCGCGACGTTGGCGGATTCGGCGCGATGCCGCGCCTCGTCGGAGATCGCCTTGGCCTGCTCGAGTTCCCCAATCAGCGCATCCTTTTCGGCGCGCGCCTCCAGCGTCGCCAGCGTCGTCGAATGCAGGCGATGGGCGAGCAGCGCGAAATATCCTTCCGCGGCGAGCGCCAGCAGCGCCAGCAAATAATTGTCGAAGGTGCCGCCCAGCACGAAGTTGATGGCGATTGCCGCCGTCACCGGCGCGGTGGCCACCAGGGCGGCGATCGGCAGGCTGGCTGCGAGCATGCTGGAGACCGCAATCACCAGCAGCATCAGGAACATCAACAGCGTGTTCGAAACCACGCCCTGGGTCGTCGGGTGCAGCAGGATGGCCGTCCAGCACAGGCCGTACAACAGGTCGAGCAGCACGAACCGCGTCCGCCATTTTTGCGTGGCGGTGAGGGAGGCCTGCTCGCCGAGGAATTTGCGGCAATTGCGGATGATGACGGCCTGGATGCAGAACATGCCGCAGGTCCAGGCGGCGGCCGAAATCGGCTCCATCCAGAAACCGAACAACAGGCCGGTCGCCACCACCAGCAGCATCACGACGTAGGACGCCGAGATTCGGGTCTGGGCATATTGCCGAAGCAATTCGCGATCGAAAGCAGGGCGGGTTCCGCTGGTCGACGTTAACCTGTCACGGGCCTCGCGCACCCGTTGCGCGGCAACGCGACGGTTAATGACCGGCGCGGCGGCAGGGGCTTCGGCCGGAAGCTGAACGACTTCGGGCTTTTCTGCGGGTTTACTCATCAAACAACACAAATCCTGCCCGCCGGACACGCGGGCTTTTGCATTGTCTATCTCTGGCGCTAAATCCTTAAGAGCTGACTTAAAGCGGTAAAGAATCAGGTTAACCGGAAGTTAAGTTAACCTCTTCCGCGCCTCATCGTCATGGCAGGTCAAGTCCGCCATGACGAAGAAACGACCGTCCTGATTTTATCAGCGCTGCAACCTTGCCAGCAGGCTCGACGTATCCCAGCGCTTGCCGCCCATCTTCTCGACTTCCGAATAGAATTCGTTGACCAGCGCGGTGACCGGAAGGCTGGCGCCGTTGCGTCGCGATTCCGCGAGGCAGATCATCAGATCCTTGCGCATCCACTCCACCGCGAAACCGAAATCGAACTTGCCGTCGTTCATGGTCTTGTAGCGGTTCTCCATCTGCCAGGACTGCGCGGCGCCCTTCGAGATGGTTTCGATCACCGCCTGGACGTCGAGCCCGGCCTTCTTGGCAAAATGGATGCCTTCCGAAAGGCCCTCGACCAGGCCGGCGATGCAGATCTGGTTGACCATCTTGGTCAGTTGTCCGGAGCCCGCGGGACCGAGCAGCTTGCACATCCGCGCATAGGCCGCGATCACGGGCTCGGCGCCGGCATAGGCGTCGGCGGCGCCGCCGCACATCACCGTCAGCACGCCGTTTTCCGCGCCGGCCTGTCCGCCGGACACCGGGGCGTCGATGAACTTGAAACCGGCCTTGGTGGCGGCGGCGTCGAGTTCGCGCGCGACTTCGGCCGATGCGGTGGTGTGATCGACGAAGGTCGCGCCTTTCTTCATGCCGGCAAAGGCGCCATCGGCACCGGCCGCGACGGCACGCAGGTCATTGTCGTTGCCGACGCAGCACATCACGAAGTCCTGGCCCTCGGCGGCGGCTTTCGGCGTTGCCGCGGTCTTGCCGCCGAATTTTTCGGCCCATGCCTTGGATTTGGCCGGCGTCCGGTTGAAGACCGTCACCTCGTGGCCGCCCTTGGCGACCAGATGTCCTGCCATGGGGAAACCCATGACGCCGAGACCGAGAAAAGCGACTTTAGCCATGTGTGCAACCTTGGGGTTTTGCCGGCATTGGTTGTGCCGGACCGTGTTCTGGGGAAGCGGGGGGAGGCCGGTTCGCCCTGGAACAGACCCCCTTGGGATGAGGAACGGCACAATAAACCCTGCAGCATGGAGGGCAACCGCCTCCGCTTGGTGCGTGAGCCTGATTTTGTGCTAGGAAAGACGCTGCAAACAAGGGCCTTCCAGACAAGGCCTCAAAAAACGGGAGTGTATCGCATGGGCATGAGCGTGGGCGTGCTTGACCATTTCAACATCCGGACCCGGAAACTCGCCGACACGGTCCGGTTCTACGAGGACATTCTGGGCCTGGAAAAGGGCGCCCGGCCGGACTTCGCCTTCCCCGGCGCATGGATGTACAGCGAGGGCAAGGCGGTGGTGCACCTGGTCGATATTTCGAAGACCGAGGAGCCGCAAAAGCCCGATTCCGGCGTGGTCCATCACGTCGCCTTCATCAGCCGGGGCTTTGCCGACATGCAGAAGCGTCTGGAAGGCAAAGGGTTCAAATACGAAGCCCGCCAGGTTCCGGGCGGCGATCTCTGGCAGATCTTCGTCGATGACCCCAACGGCGTCATGATCGAGCTGAATTATGAGGCCGCCAAGGAAGGCGGCGTCGCAGCCGCCCCCGCCGAGACCCGGGAAGATATCGGGGCGAGGTAGCCTTTTGAGCCGGACCGCTCTATGGGTCGCATCCAAAGCCAATCAGGAGATGCGCCGTGAGCGTGACGCAGCAACAGGTTCTCGATGTGCTGGGCAAGGTGAAGTCGCCTGATGGCGTCGCCTTGACCCATGCCAATGTGCTGTCGGCGGTCACCGTGAACGACGGCAAGGTGTTCTTCTCGATCAATGTCGACGCCGCGCAAGCCCGCGCCTGGGAAAGCGTCCGCGCTGCGACCGAGGCCGCAGTTCGCGCTATTCCGGGCGTCACCAACGCCATGATTGCGCTGACCGCGGAACGCAAACCGGGCTCGCCGGCGGCAGCGCCGCCGGCGCCTCATCGCCATTCGCACGGCGTGCAGCCGGTCTCGGCGCATCGCCCGCCGCAGAGTCCTGTTTCGCCAATGTCGAAGCAGTCGGAGATACCGGGCATTGCCGCCGTCATCGCGGTAGCCTCCGGCAAGGGCGGTGTCGGCAAATCGACCACGGCGCTCAATCTGGCTTTGGGCCTGCGCGATCTCGGTTTGCGGGTCGGTCTGCTCGATGCCGATATCTATGGGCCGTCGGTGCCGCGGCTGACCGGCATTCGCGAGAAGCCGCAGCTGGACGACAACAGGAAGATGATTCCGATCCAGCGCTTCGGCCTTGCCATCATGTCGATCGGTTTTCTGGTCGAGGAAGAGACCGCGATGATCTGGCGCGGGCCGATGGTGATGTCGGCGATCACCCAGATGCTGCGCGACGTCGCCTGGGGAACCCTCGATATTCTGGTGGTCGATATGCCGCCCGGCACCGGCGACGCCCAGCTCACGCTGGCGCAGAATGTGCCGCTGCGGGGCGCGGTCATCATCTCGACGCCGCAGGATCTTTCGCTGATCGATGCGCGGCGGGGGCTGGCAATGTTCAAGAAGGTCAACGTGCCGGTACTCGGCATTGTCGAGAACATGAGCTATTTCCAGTGTCCCGAATGCGGAACGCGATCCGATATTTTCGGGCATGGTGGCGCGCGGCTGGAGGCGGAACGGCTCGGCGTGCCGTTCCTCGGCGAAATCCCGCTGCACATGTCGATTCGCGCCACCTCGGATTCGGGAACTCCGGTGGTCGACAGCGAGCCGGACGGACCGCATGCGGCGATCTATCGCGCGATCGGGGCCAAGGTCCGCGACCAGCTGCAGGGCGTTATCGCCGCCGCCTGAGGCTGTTTTTCAAGGAAACATGCGACTTTCGTTTATTCAGTGCTGTCATGCCGCTGTCGTGTATTCCGAACGCAAATTTTCGTGTTAAAGCGCCCCCGCCAGAGCGCTTTCGGCGGACGCAGATACCGCTTCGCCGAATTTACCGCTCCAGGAAATCTGGGAAAAAAAGCCCCAAAAAGGAGATGCCTGAATGAAGCGTCGTGATTTTTTGAAAGTTTCCGCGGCGGGTGCCGCCGCCACAGCCATTGCCTCGCCGGCGATCGCGCAATCCTCGCCTGAGATCAAGTGGCGCATGACCTCAAGCTTCCCGAAGTCGCTCGATACGATCTACGGCGGCGCTGACTATTTCGTGAAGCAGGTTGCGGAAATGACCGACAACAAATTTCAGATTCAGCTGTTCGCGGCGGGCGAGATCGTCCCGGGCCTGCAGGCGCTCGACGCAACCTCCAACAACACCGTCGAGATGAGCCATACGGTGGCGTATTATTATGTCGGCAAGGATCCGACCTTTGCGATCTTCGCTTCCGTTCCGTTCGGCCTCAATGCGCGCCAGCAGAACTCCTGGCTCTCGCAGGGCGGCGGCAACGAACTCGCCAACGAGCTCTTCAAGAAGCATAACGTGGTCGGTTTCCCCTGCGGCAATACCGGCACCCAGATGGGCGGCTGGTTCCGCAAGGAGATCAAGACCGTCGCAGACCTCTCCGGCCTGAAGATGCGGATCGGTGGCATTGCCGGCCAGGTGCTGCAGAAGGTCGGCGTCGTGCCGCAGCAGATTGCGGGCGGCGATATCTATCCCGCACTCGAAAAGGGAACCATCGACGCCGCCGAATGGGTTGGGCCGTATGACGACGAGAAGCTCGGATTTCAGAAGGTCGCCAAGTACTACTACTATCCCGGCTTCTGGGAAGGCGGTCCGACCGTTCATGCCTTCTGCAATATCGAGAAGTGGAACTCGCTGCCCAAGAGCTACCAGGCGGTGATCGCCAATGCGACCGCGAACGCCAACAGCTGGATGGCGGCGCGTTACGACATGCAGAACCCTGCGGCATTGAAGCGGCTGGTCGCCAGCGGCACCCAGCTTCGCCCGTTTACCAACGAGGTGCTGGATGCCTGCCTGAAAGCAACCAACGAATTGTGGGCCGAACTGTCCGGAAAGAATGCCGACTTCAAGAAGGCGATCGATGCGATGCAGGCCTACCGGTCCGATCAGTATCTGTGGTGGCAGGTTGCTGAATATACCTATGACAGCTTCATGAT